>NZ_JCACER010000057.1:0-41976 GCF_059502445.1 Kumtagia sp. | reverse complement strand
TGCGATGGGCCTCACGCTCCCTGTTGGGAAGTGCATAGGCTAGGCGTGCTTATCCCGCCTTCTCGTCCCGCCACAGTTGAGATGCGCATTCGGCTCACAGACTGCGGCGGCTGAATCATCCGGTCCCTTGTGAAGGCACCATTCCGCTGTAAGATGGCGGGAAACATTCAGGGGCATGTGAAGTTCGGCGACGGCATGGATATCGTTTTCAGCGAAGCCCGCGAGCTGCGCGCACTGCTTGTCGCGCAGAGAAAATGCATGATTCGCTTGCGGGATGAGTTGGCGGCACTGAGATTGCAGGTACAAGCAGATCGCACCACCAGAGCCGCCATTTACGCCGCACGGAGCCTTGAAGTCGCTTCCATACCCGCTGCCGACTAGTGCCCAAGGCGGGCGGGTGTTGCCGGTGATCTTGGTGACTGCCGCGACAAGCGCTTCGGAAAGATCGCTCCTGCACGCCTCAATAGGAAAGATGCCGCCGCTGTCGCATTGCCATCACTCCCCTATATGCCTCCTTGAAAGCAATGGAGGTTTCCATGCAACGCGGATGGGAATTTCGTTTCGAGGATAGGGTTTACTATGTCGGGGCTCCTGATGCTGAAGCCGCCCGGTATCTGGTGTTGCAGCATCTCAGAAGCCAAGGGGACGTACGAGCGAAGGAAATACCGGAGAGTGCCATACGCTTCCTCGAATTGGCCGATGGAACACTGATTGAGGCGAGAGCGTACGATTTTAATGAGCTGCTAAATGCCAACCGGACCTGATGGCCAGGAACCGTGCCAAGAAACATGATGCCGTGCCGAACTGTCTCCGGCAGACCGGGCGCGGCAAACGTTCCGCCGACAGGAGATATACGAGGCCATTCACGGCAAGGCGAAAGCCAAGGGCGCCCATGCAGCCAATGCGGCGATGGGCAACGCTCACGACGCAAACGCAAAGATTGCGGATGCGTTCACCACCAACACGGCGAAAGTAACTGGCCAAGCCGAACGCACTGTCCAACTTCACGCCGAGCGCGGCGAGAAGATCGTGAAAACAGGAACGTGAACGCGAGTGCCGTTGGGAGGTGGCGGGCCATCTTGCCTTAGATCAGCCGATTGCGATCTTTTGTCTCGGTCGCGCGACGCCGCGTCCCGGCAGTGTCGTTGACTATGCGACGCTTGGCCTCTCGGCCCAGTTTGCTTCGTCGAGGAGCGCCGCCCTCGTCTTCCCATCGTTCAAGCGACGACTTCAACTGGAGCGCCGCTGGTGATTTCGGCACGTCAAAATCAATAGCTTGCCCAGCTGCCAGCGCTTCGCTGGCGATGGCGTCGACCAGGTCAGAATCAGATATTTCAAGATCCGGGAATACGCGCCTGATGGCGTTGAGGGCTTCCGAAACAGCAAAGGGGCGAGCGTCTCCTTGCCGCTCGTTTCTCAAGAAATTGCTGATCGCCGCCCGTACGTCGGGCGAGATTCTGTGCGCCGGATCGGCACTCATGGGATATCCTCCCTGTACCCGTTTTGACTATGAAGGGAACGACGCGGATGCTCCGATGTTCCCCTCGACCGTCGCGACCTCGCCGGTGCGACGGCGAAGGGCGCATGATGCGCCTTTGATTGAACATACGGATGAAATCCGAAATCTACCATGCTATCGAGCCTATGCGGCCATCGGCCGCCGCGACCGGCGCGAGCTTGCCCCCCAGGACTACTACCGCGCCGGTCGCGCTTTACTCAAGCTTTCCCAATGGGTCGAATTGAAGATTCTCCTGCTCGCGACCTTGATCGCGGCCACTCTGGGAGCGGCCGGAGAGCTCATTGGTCGCGCCGCAGTCATCGACGGCGACACGATCGAAATCCAGGGACGGCGCATCCGCTTCAGCGGCATCGACGCGCCGGAGACATGGCAAACCTGCTTCGACCGCTCAGGCGCCGAATATCCATGTGGGCAGGCTGCGGCCGAGGCGCTGAGCGGCTTTCTCGCGGAGTCACAGCCGACGCGGTGCCGGCAAGTGGATGTTGACCATGCCGGGCTCATTGTGGCCGATTGTTTCCGCGCAGATCGAAGGAGCGTGTCGGCCTGGATGGTACACCAGGGCCAGGCGCTCGATTGGCCGCAACACAGCAACTACCGCTATGCCGGCGACGAGGCTATGGCGCGCATTGCTGGTCGGGGCCTCTGGCAGGGTGCCTTCCTGGAGCCATGGGAAGCAAGACGAGCGCTGGGTGAATAGGTCGCGTTATCGCCGGTTCCACAATTAGAGAAACCTAGTGAAGGCCCACACACATTGCCGCGCATGGCAAACGCGAGCGGCCGCCGTAGGTCCACTTAAAGTGCGCTTCCCAGGACCGGCAATAAGGGAGCGGACGCCGCATTCCGCACATTGAAGCCCCGGCTACGCGGGTAGCCGGGCGCGGGGCTGATAGTGGGTAAGCCTGCCGTTTAAGATCACGCCATCATTGAGTGGTCGCGGGCTGCGCCGGCGGTTCCGTGGTTGCTGGTGGCGTGGCGGTTTCCGTAGGTGCCTCGGCGCGAGGCCACACAAAATAGCCGATGACAAGAATGATTACTACAACGGCCGCGATAATCCAGTTTCGCTGATTCATTTTGATATTCCTCACTGCGCCCCCGCTCGCGAGGATGACATGGTGAGAAACAAAGAAAAAGCCTCGCCAGCAATTGACCCGACGGACGGCTCTGCATTCCATTTGCCGCGCAAGCCACCACCTGGGTCACAGGCGACGCCCGCCGCGTTGAGGGAGGCGCGACGGGCTTACTCGACCCTATGGGGCACACAATTTAGGGCCTAGTTCTGTAGAACCGACCGAGTGCGCAATTGTTCCTTTCCTTCTACCGTGACGCCGGTCGAGCATGCGCCCAGGCCGCAGGGAACCTGTCGCAGGCTCTGATGTTTGGAGCACATGGCAAACGCGAGCACAGTACCGGAGCCGACCACTGAGCAAATGCTAGCTGCCTGCGAAGCAGTGGCAGAGCGCCTGCGCGACTGCATTGTCGGCATCGAAACCGGACATTTCGATTTCGAGGAGCGCGGCGTGACGGTCCCCGACCGCGAAGCCTATGTCCAAGAGGCGCGTATTCGGCTCGACCGCCTGGAGAGATACATGGATGGTTTGAGGGATGCGAGGCACTAAGCCGTCATCTCGGGAGTTGCACTTTGACCGAGCAGCAGAAACAGCCTTCTAAGACCGGCAAGGGGCAACGTGCTCACATCTTCAAGTGCTTTACCACGAGCAGCCGCAGCACGCCCCTATCAACTGCGAGGAGTTGTTCTCAGAGGACGCTGCCGTTCCTGATCGTCCTGCGGAGGCTTAATGCCAGCGACGATGGCGGTGATCGGAACTCTGCCCGACTGCCCAACCGATCACAAAGCCTATAGCACCGAAGAGAAGCGCGGTTGTAGAGAAGGTGACCGGATTCTCCTGAACCACCCCTGACACCTCCTGCGCGCGCGACTTAAGCACTGAAGCTGCACGACTGGCGCGATCGGAGGCGTTTTCGACCCAGCCGGACGCCTGCTCGGCCGCTTCTTCCGCTTGGGCAGCGAGCGTTCGCTTCATCGAGGTGACCTCACGTCGCAAGTGAGCGACCTGTTTTTCAAGAGCTTCCTGTGTCTCACGCTGCGTCATCCGCGCGGAACCTTCGTCGGCCATTGATGCCTCCATTGGTGAGATCACTGAACGGCAACGGATTGGAGATGGTTCCCGCCGAGGGAGCTGTCATAGATCGCTCACCTTCCGCCTATTCGCCTCGCTATCTCGGTTGGATGCTGATAGGGTCTTTTTGTTGGTGGGCATTTCAAGGGCGCTGCTAACGAGGGTGGGTATCGAGCCTTGGCCCCGACCGAAGGAGGACGCTATGTCTTCCACCTATTTTGATTCTCAAGACATGACGATGATCGACCGGCTGTTGTCGGAGGTATCGCCACGTGGCGTTGCTCGAAACACGGCAATCGTAACGGCTCAAGCGCGTTTGCTCGTCACTGCGTTCGAAGCCGGCATAGATAGCGAAGAAGCGCTGCGCCAGCTGCTTTGTGATCACATCGGGCTGAACGAAATGCTCGTTTTCTCCCGAGGGCGATGGGAAAAAGAAGCACTCGCCTCCATACACCGAGAGGAACACATGCACCCGTCGCCGGAAGAGGAATTCAATTGCAAACAGCCAGAGCAGATCGACGATGACCCTTGAATTCCTGAACCCCAGCCGCAGCTTCGACGAAGTGCGCCACGCCATTCGTTTTATCGGACACGACGGCATGTTCGAAGTGCCGTTCTTCGTCGAAGTGGAGGCGCTCGCCAAGTCCTCTGCCGGATTGCGCAGCATGGAGTTGTCGGAGGAGATGTATCTTTCGACCTTCGATTCAGCGCGCAGGTCGATCGAAGATGTCGCACGCGAGGCCTACTCCCATCGCCGCCAAACCTCCTATACGCTTACCGCCGCCGATTTCCGTTAGACGGTTCCGAATGCTGATCCGCTATGGCTATGAGATTACGCTGACCTGCCAGCAGCCGACAGCGTTGGTTTGCCTGCTGTCGGTGCATGATGATCGCGCGGCCGACATCAGGGTTCCGGAGACGACGTTCACCACCCCCGACGTTCCGGTATCGACCTACCGCGATCTCTTCGGCAACAAATGCCGGCGGCTGGTCGCGCCTGCGGGCGACCTCACGATGTGGGGCGACGCGACGATCGAGGATGACGGCAAGCTTGACCGAGTGCTGCCTGAAGCTCGGGAGCTCGCTGTGCCGGAACTGCCTGACGGCTGCTTGGTGTATCTAATGGGTAGTCGCTACTGCGAGACGGATCGTCTGAGCCAGATTGCCTGGGACCTGTTCGGCTCGATCCCGCCCGGCTGGGGCCGCGTTCAGGCTATTTGCGACTTCGTCCATAGCCACATCCACTTCGACTACATGCAGGCCCGCGCGACGCGGACGGCTTTCGAGACATTCAACGAGCGCGTGGGGGTCTGTCGCGACTTCGCCCACCTGGCGGTGACGTTCTGCCGCTGCCTCAATATACCCGCCCGTTACGTTAACGGTCATCTTGGCGACATCGGCGTTCCGGTGGTCGATCCGATGGACTTCAGCGCCTGGATGGAGGTGTTTCTCGACGGTGAATGGCATACGTTCGATCCGCGCAACAATGTGCCTCGGATCGGCAGGATCGTGGTCTCGCGTGGCCGCGACGCCACCGACATACCGCTTATCAATTCCTTCGGCCCGCACGTGCTGAAAGCGTTTCGCGTCTGGACTTACGAGGTTCCGAGCCAGTAGTGTGGCGCACCCGGAATGGCCGAGCGGACCTCAATGGCCGACATGAGGCGCGTTGCCGCCGAAGCTCGTTCACTCGGTGAAGTAGATCATCTGACGGCTGCTCCGGTCGCCGGCGAAATCTACGCGAAACCAGCAGTCGGCACCCGCTGCCGCTTATGATGGCGGCGCTTACACGTCTAGCTATGACCGCTTCCCACCCAAGCCGGACAGGACCGACGATCTGGATGGCTGAAACGCAAAAAAAGCCCCGCCGGCCGAAGCCCACGGGGCTAGTGGAGTGAAAGATGTCGAAGATCACTGACCGGGCGGCGGAGATTCGGAGCATCGTCGCGAAGCGCTGCCGACGTGGCAGTGTGGCGGGCGGTTGCGTGCTGTTCGCAAAGCTTGATCCCGGGCTTGCGCCGACCAATGTTGATTTCGTGGTTATCTGAAAGAACCGGAGATCGCGGGAGAGACCAGAGGTCCGCTGGTGCTGATCGAAGTTTCTCTCTAGGTTGAGAAGCATCGGACGCAAGTTCGCACAAGGCGTGTCCGGCTGAGAGCACCGCAATGCTCCCGCCTTAGAAACGGGAGCACGATCTTGCCAGAAAACAACTCATCTCCGACGGCCGCGCAACTGCAGTCAGCCAAAGCGCTGGCGAGCGAGACGGGTATATCGGAACGGCAAGCGCTCGAACTCGTGGAACTGCTGGGCGTCAACAATCCTTCTCTGGCTTTTCATGCTCGCGAGTTGAAGCGCGGTGGCGAGATCGTGTAAAGCCTCACAAACGTGATAGCGTTCGCGCCCCGCCCTTCACTCTCTTTGTTAGCGCGCAGAGCGGTTGCAAACGACCCGATGAAGGCGCATGCCAGATGTCTGACGATTTTCTCAACCACAAGCTTGAGTGCCCGTTCTGCCTGACGATCAGACTGCGGATACCGGCTAACGCCGGTCCAGAGACGCAGATATTTTGCTCCGACTGCGGCGAGTACCTTGGAACATGGGATGACCTGCAGACGGACTTCGAGTGGCAGGGCGGTCAGAACGGCGTTTTCCGGATCGACAATGGGCGCATCAAGCGCCTCGACTAGATTCCAGGGATGAAAATCCGAGCCATGCCACTTTGCCGAGCATGGGATCAGGAGCCGACGATCACTCTCACGATCTTCGACCAGTATGCCGTGACGATGGACGCGATGGCCGCGGCCGCGATGCCGGTAACCCCGAGCGCGCCGATGCCCATCAGCTTCCAGCGTTTCACGTCGTCCGTAACCGGCTTCATGTCAGCGATGTCATCCTTCACGTCGGTGACGTCTCCCTTGACGATCGCTAGGTCCACCTTGACGCCCGAGAGCTCGCTGACTAGGTCGTCCATGCGTCGGTGGACGCCGGTGCGGTGGCTATTGGCGCGAGATTCCGATGTCTGGAAGTCGCGCCGGAGACCGGCCATCTCCGCCCTCAGGCTTCCGATCGCCTCGGAGATGTCATCGAGCTTCGTGGTCATCCGCCTCTACCCCAGCCAGGTCAGAAACAGGACGGGCGCCATGATCAGCAGCGCCCATCCGGCGATTTCCCAGGGCGTCATGCACCCAGCGGCTTTTTCTGGAACCAGCGGCCATAGAGCGTGATCAGCGCCCCGATCACCGGGCCGGCCGCCGGTGCGAACTCCGCCGGAGTGGGGACCGTACCGTCGAGGAAGTCGTAGCCCAGCGCATAGCCGCCGGTGATCAGGGTTATGGCCGCGCCGATCGTGACGGTCGACTGGTACCAGGGCTCCTGGTTGGTCTGGTTGACGACGACGGCGGAGACTTCCCTGGTCACCTTGTCGGCGATCTCTCCGGCTTCCGCCCAATCCAGCGGCGGCGCCATCTTGCTCACGGCCTGCTTGGCTGCCTCGGCAATCGCCGGCCTGAGTGTGGCTGCAATGGCGTCGATCTTCGTTATCATGGGTATGACTCCTCTGGGTTGAAAGAACAGGCGCGGCGAGGCCCGGCGAGACGCACGTGTCGCACTGGGGTCACATCGACTTGCCAAGAGGTTCCCGGCGCAGCGGGCACGCATCGAGGAAGGATTTACGGAATGTGGATCAGGCTGAATTCCTACAAGGAGAACAACCCGCTGCTCGTCTCGGGCGAGCTGGTGACGCATATCGCTGCGCGCCTAGGGGGCGGATCGACCCTCTACTTCGCCTTGGCTACAACGGACGGCAAGAAGGGCGAGACCAAGCAGAGGGCGCTGGCGGTGCGGGAATCGATCGACGAGATCGCCAGACAGCTCAACGGCGCCACCCCCAATATCCGGGCTGCCTGACATCTGGCGAACGCCGTCATTCAGGCTTCGTTGGTGGAGATGGTCGCGTCCAGCTCGCGGCGCTGCAGTGCCTCGGTCGGCAGCGGATAGGTGGCCGGCCAGCGCAGCGGGCCGGAGAGCCGGTTCTTGGCGATCTTGGTGATAGTGATGGCATTCGACTGGTTGCCGCCGAGCACATGGAAATAGCTCGCGTCGTGGCCCACGATCATGCCGATGTGGCCACCGCCCGGCCGAACGAATGGCGCAATCGCGCCAAGCCCTACGATGTCGATCGGCCGGCCGAACGCCTTCCAGCTGAGCGCCCAGTAAGGGTTGCCGGGCAGCGGCTCGTCCGGCAGCGTGACTGCGATCACCGTCTCAATGAAGTCGCCGCACCACGGCAGCTTGGCCGGGTCGCCCAGCGTGTTGCCGTCGCTCTTCAGCCAGTCGCGCAGTGTCTTGTTGTTGGTCTTTTCGTGCAGACCGATCTTGCGCCGCGCCAGCGCCACCCAGGGCGGCACGATCTCGTCAGCCGACACGCCCGGCTCTGGCGCCGCCTCGCCGCTCAGTCCGAGCGCCGCCAGCGTGATCGGCCCGATCGTGCCTGGCCATTTGACGTGCAGCTTGCGGTCCGCCTGGAACTTGCGGATCGCCGCGATCGTCATGCGTCCGAGGATACCGTCGGCACCGTAAGGCGCAAGGTCATAGCCGCGCGCCAGCAGCGCGCGCTGGACGTCCAGCACGGTTGTCATGTTCCGATTTCCTTGTGAATGGGCGCGGTTGCCCGGTTTGGCGCTACGCCACCACCACGCCGTCACGCGCGGCATGCAGCGCCATCTGCGCCCAATGCGCTGCGCGTTCAGCCGGGCTCAGCACCCGGTTCCACAGGGCGAAGGAATAAAAGCCCTGGTCGCCCTGATAGGTGACAACGTTCGCTGACAGGATGCTCATCGGCAAGGCGCCGGGAGCACGAGCGGCCGTGAACGTGTCGGTCGCGGTCGCGGAATCGGTTTCGTTGATCGCGGTGAGGGTGGTTGCGGAGCACGTCCACGTGTACCGCTTCAGCGTGGTGGGACTGGACGGCGTGAGGATGGCATCCTGCGCCACACCTCCCGCCTGGTAGGCGCGGCAGCGCAGCGTCGTTGCAGAGTTCCAGCTGATCAGCAGGCCGAGGTTAAGCGCGCCACCAAACGACGCGCAGACAACTCCCCGGTTCGCGTCATCAACGTTTGTGTCGTCCTGCTTGAGGATGGCGCAGATTGTGAACTCCTCCGGCTCAAGAACACCAGCCTTGAGATAGTTCACCCCTCCGGAGCCTGTGATGTACGTGGCTCCGACAGTTGGCGAGCCGACCACCGCCAGCTTGTCGCCGGTTGCGAAGTTGCGGCGGGCCCGCTCGATGTCGGACAGCCCCGCCAGCTGCCAGATCAGCAGGCCGTCGGGGACTGCGCTGTCGACCTGTGTGGCATAGGGGAAAGCGTCGGCGTCCTTGTAGACCCACTTGGGTAGACCAAGACCCATGGTCGTCGCTCCTTATTCAGTGATTTCGGTGAGGGTGAAGACTTCGATCGCCGCGTAATTCGGCAGCGGGTAGGGCTGGTTGATGTAGTCGGCCAGTTCGGCTTGAGCCTCGTTGTTCACAAGGATTTCACCGGCCGTCATGTTGGCCGGGTTCGGGTCGAAAGCCGCGAAGTCCTGATGGCTGTACTGGTAGGTGAAGCGCGACACCGAGGGATCGCTGTCGGCGATGTTGTGCATACCCCGCGCCGTCCCGACATGGATGACGAGCGGCACGCCGGACGCCGGGATGATGTCGAGCTCGAACACGATCGATTGCTCCATGAAGGTCATGGAGTTGACGCCGATCTCGGTAGCGCCCTGAAAGAACTGGATGCCGTTGTTCGGCATGAAGACCTTGCGGTAGCCCTGCCAGCTATGCAGGGTCCGGATCGGACCGACGGGACAGTGCCAGGACACGCAGACGTTCCGCGATCCGCTGCGCCACGTCCCCTTGACGACGTGCATGTGCTGCCAGTTGCGGCGGTGCCAGAATATCTGCTCGCAGACTTTGGCAACGTAGGCAGACAGCCATCGGGTAGCGTTCCCGTCGAGGTGAACGTTGACGGTCGTGCTGCTGAAGTCCGTCGTTGAAGGGAGCGCCGTGAAGCCGGGCGACGGGGGGACCTGGAACTTGCTCGGGACGTTGAATTTGTTGGCTACAAGCCAGACACCTTCGTCCTGGTTCTCCCGCGCGAATTCGTGCTGCGCCTGCGGAACGTCCGGCTTGCCAGCGACCGGATAAATGCCGGTCTGTACGATGAACATGGCAGGCGGAACGATCTGACCGAAAGCACTCTCGGCAGTATCGTTCATCATCGTGCGGGCCGTGCCGAGACCGGCCTTGTAGGTTGCCTTGGGCGTGCTGGCGAGACCGTCAGCGGTGCCTTGCATCGTCTTCCACGCCGCAAAACCGACCGTCTTGCCGGCGTACGTTGCCGGGATGTGCGCGGCCAACTGCGTGCTGAAGTTCTCCATCCGGAGGCGAGGCGCGAAATCCTCCGACCCGCTCGGCGAAGTGGATGTCAGCTGCGCGAGTGTCTTGCCGCCAAAGCCCTGCGTGGAGCCGATCGGCACGCGGCCGGCGAAATTGCCGGTCATCTCGTTGCGCGCCTCGTTGATCAGGCTCCAGAGCCCGTAGACCCACGATACAACCGGAGCCTCGCCGTTGTGCCCGGCGATCGGAGAGATGATCCAGTCCGTATAGTCGTAGACCGAGCCCCCGCCGTTCTTGTCGATGTCGGAGGTCGCCACCATGTCGCGGAGCTCGAACGCGCCGGTCGCGATGGTCTCTACGCCGTTTGCGTTGACCAGCGAGCCGAAGGGATAATAGGTGTCGCTCTCGTCAGCCGAGCGCGTCGAATACCCGACCATCTTCGCCGAGACCCCGAAGGACGGAACGGAAATCGTCTTGGGCAACGGCGAAGCCCCACCCTGGTCCTCGCTCTGCCCGTAGTCCATGAACAGGACATAATCCCACCACAGGCCGGCGATCTCCGGCAGCGGACGAAGAGGGACGGCGGCCGAGTAGGCAACCGCATAGGCGTCCTGCGCCTCAAAGCGGGCGGTCTCGTCGCTGCCCGAGCCGCCGCCGCTCTCGGAGGATTGCTGGGGGATAACGAAGCCGGTCGGGTCGGTCGAATAGCCGATGATGCTGTAGTCGCCCTCGACCACTGAGAACGAGGGCGCAACAACGGTGCCATTCGGCAACGTGTAGATACCGGGAGAGATAACGAAGCCGGTGGCGTCAGTTGCCCACCCGGCAAAGGACTGATCGCTGGCGGCCGGGTAGATGACGTCTTCGTGCTGCGACCAACCATCCAGGTTGGACGAGGCATCCTGTTTGCTGTCGAGTGCGGTCTGGTCCAGTTCGCTCGTCACCACCATGTTGATGGCATCCGTGCCGACATTAGGTGCGGTGGTGTTGGCGACGGTGTAGGTCTTGCCCTTGTTGACAGTGCCCTCCCTGACGAAGGCGGTCGCGCCGACCAATTCCGCACCAGTATCGGCATCCGCCGTACGCGTCATGGGCACGGCCGCGCCATTCCACGTCCAATAGCCGTTCTGCGCTCCGGCGGACTGTACAGGCAGCGCCACGCGGTCGCCAGCAGACAGGCCTACGCCGTCGATGGCGGCACCGGGCGAAGTGATGTTGATGTTGCCAGTCGCAGCAACGCGTACGGCGTCTATGACGCGCTTGCCACTGGTGGCGGCTGCCAACGCTTCGTCCAGCGCCGGCCCGATCGGCAAGATTTCGTCCTTTTTCGGGTCGTGAAAGCCCGACGACGGCACATTCGGCGTCTCGTATTTGCGCCATGCATGGCCGATCAGGTCAGTGAACTGGCCCATTTCTCTGTCGCTCCGGGATGGAAAAAATTCAGGTCAGGTGACAGTGACCGCGCCGGTCGCCGCGCTCGTCGTGCTTTCGACGCCCGAGCCGTTGCGCGACCGCAGCCAATAATAGTAGATGCCCGGCGCCAGCGCGGTGTCGGTCCATGCATCGGAATTGGAGGCCGGGCCGTATTCGGTGTGTACCAGCGTCGCCGTGCCCTCGTTGTTCACTGTGTTGCGGCGGATATTCACCGCCACGAAGTTCGGGCTGTTCGGCGAGGTCCAGGAGATCGGCGATTCCCCGACGCCGCCGGGCGCCGTCACGCCGCTCACCGGCCCCGGCGCCGTGGTGTCGGCGACGGCCGTGAGCACGATATAGGCCGTCCACTCGCCCGGCGTCCCCGCCGACCAGTGGCGCCCGCGGAAGCGGTATTGCACCCCGTCGGCGAGATAGCCGGTGCGTTTCTCCGTCTCTTCTTCGCTCGCCATCACGCTCTGCGTCGGGCCGCCGGCGACCGGCTGCCACTCGACTTCCGTGGTGAGCGATTCCGAGGCCGGCGGGTTCCAGCTCGCCAGCGCGAAGGCTGCCTGCTGCCCGCCGCTGACCGCCTCGCGCTCGATCACCACGTCGAACACCGCCGGCAGCGGAATGCCCTCATGCTCGATCTCGGGGATGATCGGCGGCGGATTGCCTTCATCGGTCGCGGCATTGAAGGCAAACAGCGTCGGCGGCACCACCATGCCCTCGACCTCGTAGGTCAGGTTGACCAGCGACAGTTTCGGCCGCCCGATGATCTCGATCACCGCCTCGTCGAGCCGTGGCGGGTAGTGCACGCGGATGAAGCGGCGGTAGGGTACCTTCTTCGCCGGCTCGTAATGCGACACCAGCCGCACCCGCGGCGCGTTGGCCCGCTTGAAGGCCAACGTCTGCAAGCGCTGCATGTGGTTGTGCCGCTGCACCGCGACATTCTCCACCGTGCGGGTGCGCTCGGTGTCGTCTTCCGGCACGTAGGGGTCGCCGACGATCGCCGCGTCGGAGGTGTTGAAGGTCGCGGCCGGATTGGTGTAGCGCCCGCGCACCGCGAGCACCGTCGAGGCGGCCCGCCGGTTGACGTCGAAACTGACGCTGATCAGGTCGTCGGCGGTGAGCCGCACGTCCGACTCGACGAACTCGCCGGCATGCACGCCGATCTTGCCCTCGGCCGTCTCGTAGATCACCAGCTCGGCCGCCTGGTCCATGATGCGGCCGACCGTCGGCGGGTCGTCGCTGGCGCGAAACCAGAAGCCGCCGTGATAGCGCGGCTCCTCCTCGCCCGCCCGGTTGGTCACCAGGGAATCGCAGACATCGGCGGCGTGGTTCCAGTCCGGCCAGTGCAGGTCGTCGAGCGCAAGCTTGAAGCCGACCGGATGGGTGATGTGCCAGGCGCGCATCAGCGCCAGGTTTTCCGAATACGCCCAACTATTGTGGTCGGCCGGATCGTGCGCCGGCTGGCGCCCGTCATAGAGCGGCGCGCCCTCGATCTCCTCGGTCAGGACGGGCATGCCGTTGGGAAAGCGCTTCTGCTGCTTTTCGACCCCGGCCGAGTGGGCGATCATCAGCGTCGTCGCCATGCCGTCGCCGCGATGATTGTTGGTCCAGATGGTCGGCAGCGCAGCCACCATCTCGGCATAGGCGGTCTCGGCATCGAGCCCGAGCCGCGAGCGGATGATGACGCGCTCGTCGAAATGCCCGGGATCGGTCACTGCCCCGGTGACCGGATCGAGCGTCGCCACCGCGTCGTGCAGGTGGTATTTGACGTGCCGGTTGATGCGGTGCCCGGCCATCGCGAAGACGTGGTAGGCGGCGTCGCCCTTCTCCTCCAGCGCCAAGTAGTCGGCCGCCTTCTTGGCGCGGCCCAGCACGAAGGCCGGCGACGGCACCGGCTGGCGCAAGCTGAACTTGCCGTCCTCCGGCTTCGGCACTTCCGGTTCCTGGGCAAGCGCCGAATTGAGGCCGTAGAGCCCGGCCGCCGTGGCGAGATAGCCGAGCCCCGTCGCCGTCGCCGAGATGGCAGCCGGCCCGAGGAAGAACACCGGACTGTTGACCACGAAGGGCAGCACCAGCGCGGCGATGAACTGCGGCATCGTCAGAAATCCCAGATCGCCAGCGGCCGCGCGGTGAAGGCGACGAAACCTTCGTCCATGCGCACCTTCCATTTGCCTTCGTGGCGGATGGCGCCCCATTGCCGGGTTGCCTCCGTCGCGCTGCCGATCACCGCCACGCAGCCCTCGCTCGGCGTCTCGGCCCGCCGCCAGCCGACGCGCACCAGGCGCTGGCCGAACGGCACCAGCCCGCCGGCCGCCGCCATCACCGCATGGCATTGCGCCTCGTCGGCATAGCTGCCGCGCAGGTCGATCGCCGGATCCTCGCTGCCCAGCGCGATCGACCAGTCGGCCAGCGCCATGCAGCAGTCGACATGGCTCCAGGCCCACGGCTTCGCGCCATACGCCTCGATCCAGTGGTCGAGCTGGCGCCCCTGAATCAGCGGAACCGCGGCCATCCGATCGTCTTGTCCTGCAGCTTCGGTACCCGCTCGGCGATGCGATCCGGCGTCGCCGACGGGTTGAGCATCGCCGATCTTGCCTTCTGGTCGGCGTCGGAGATCACCCGCCCCGAGGCGATGGCCCTCAGGTCGAAGCCGCCGACGCATTCGATCATCACCGTCGAGCTCACCGTCTCGCCGGTCACGCTGTCGTCGAAGATGATGTCGTCGACCTCGCCGGTGAACCGCGCCTCGGGCGCCCCGACCGGGTCGTCATGTTCGTTGCAGTCCTGGATCAGCACCTGCGCCGTCGAGCCGATCACGTCGCCGGCCTCGTGGTCCTGCCAGGCGAGGTCGGCGATCTCGGGCGGGATACCGGAGACGCCCATGAAGAGGCGGTTGGCCTCGCCGTTCAGCGCCGCCTCGATCGTGTCCAGTCCCTCGGTGATGGTAATGCCTTTCCATATGTCGCCGGCAAGGTCGAGATAGGGCCCGGAGCCGTCCCACAGCCGCATGGTCTTCGACGGGAAATCGAAGCGGAACAGCAGGCGTATCGACTTGACAGTCATGTCACGCCCCCGCCAGGTCGTTCCAATGGTCGACCGCCTCGACGAAGGCGACCGAGGCTTCGGAGAAGCCGCGCTTGCCCTGCGGCAGGTCCATGCCGCGGTCCTCCGCCAGCCGTACCAGGCAGGTCGGCTCGTCGCATTCCAGCGACGCGCCGACCGGGATCGTCGCCCGGATCGACGGGAACAGCGGCACCGTCCACAGATCGCCGTCGACGTCGATCGCCGGCCCCGTCTCGTAGAGCGCGTGGTTGTAGGAGAAGCGGATGCCGGAAAGGTCGTCGGCCGCCATCAGGCGGCGCAGCGTCACTACGCTGGAGCCGATCGCAGCATGCTCCGCCATCTCGATGTCGATCGCCCCCTGGCTATAGGTGGTGCCGTCGGAGAACGGCGTGCCGTCGTCATGCACGGTCCTCACCCGAGGCTCGAACCGGCCCGACGCGTAGGGCGCGGTGTCCCAGCTCTTCGCCGGCACCACGATCAGCCCGGCGCGGCCGTTAAGCCCGGTGCGCAGCGCGTTCCAGGCGCGCGCCGAGCCTGTGCCGTGCCGCACCACGATGCCGGTGAGCTCGATCGACCAGAATCCCTTGTCGGTGCGTGTCGCCCGCTCGATGCCGTTGAGCGAACGCCCGCCGCCGCGCGTGAACGGCACGGGGTTGGCGTGCGTCTCCTTCGGATTGAGCGCGCAGGTCGGCCAGTAGAGCATCAGAGCCGATAGTCCGAATTGCCGCGTTCGTTGCGGTATTTGGCGATCGCCGCCGGCGCCGAGGCGTTGGCGCGCTGCACCGCGATGTTGACGATCGTGCCCGACCGGCTGACGATCCGCTGGTCGGCGATCTCGGCCATGCGGCCGCTGTCGTCGCGCAGCATCACCGTCACCGTATCGTTGCTGCGGCCGCTTCGGCCATGACGGGCGACCGGCATGGACAGTTCAACCGGGATGCGCCGGCCGTCCGGCAGCGGCACCGCCGCTTCCGGTCCGGCCTCGCCGAAGATGGCGGCCGAGCGCGAGACCCCGCCGCGGGCAAAGCGCGGCAGCGGCAGCGGCCGTCCACGCGCGGCGATGCCGCCCTTGGCGAAGCCGAACACCGAGCCGATCAGGCTGAGCAGCCCACCGCCCGCCCCGCCCCCGCCGGGGAAGCCGAAGCCGGGCATGCTGATCATCTGCTGCGCGATCTGCATGACGATCTGCAAAAGCTCCTCGCCCTCGATCTTGCCGTCGGCCAGCGCCGTGGCGAGGCCGTTCAGCGCGGTTTGGGCGACCTGGCCGAGCCGCTCGTAGGCCTGCCCCTGTTGCTGGACCGCCGCCGTTGCCGCCTCCGTTTCCGCTTTCGCGGCGGTGCTCTGCTGGCCGATGTGCCGGAGCGCCTCCGTCGGCACCTGGAATGCGTCTGTGGCACGCCGTGCCACCACCTCGGAGGCGTTGACCCAATCCTCCTGGACCTTGTTCGACGCGTTGCCGGACAGCATCTGCAATTGCAGGATGCCCTCCTGAAACCGCACCAGGCCGGTGGCCAGGCCGACGTGTCCACCAACCTGCCCGGCGCCAAGACCGCGATCCTGGACGAGCACGTCGCCGCGCTGAATCTGGGACGGGTCGATCTTCACGCCCCAGTTCAGGAAATCGGTGGCGACGTCGCTGCCGCTGCCACTGATCCCGACTTGCGCAAGCGCACTGTTGACGAACGCCGCGCACCACGCGGTCGTGGCCGCATTCAGGTCGACGCCGCCGCGCTTCAGGAAGGCATTGATGTCACCGGCATTGGCCGTCTCGCTCTTGCCGAGCAGCAGGGCTGCGGCATCGACGGCCGTAGCGGACTGTGCCGCAATGGCCGCGGTAAGACGGTCGGCAGCCTGCTCGGCAAGGCGGGTTGCGGCGCTTTCGGCGGGCGTCTGGCCGGAGCTTGTTGCGCTGCCTCCACCGCCGATCGGGTAGTCGGCCAGTGTGATCGGTTTGACGCCTCCCGATGCCGCCGCGTCCGGCGTCGCCGCCTCGCCGCCGACCGTCGAATAGGTGGAACGCTGCAGAAGCCGCTGGTTCTCGCCGATCTGTTCGATAAGGCGCAGTTCCTCGCGCAGCTTGTCGATCTGCTTCTGGATTTCGTCCGTGAACGGCTTGGCGGCATTGGGCATGTCGGCCAGCTGCCGCTGCAACTCGCCGATGCGGTTTCGAATCTGCTCCGGACTGCGGCCCAGCGTGGTCGAGCGGTACGGCTCTGCGCCGAGGGACCTGCCGATCTGGTCGAGGCCGGAAACCTCGCCTATCTCGGCACCAAGCCCGACGATTGCGTCCGTGACCTTGTTGACGGCTCCGACGAACGCGGCAAGCGGCCCCGTAGCCGTGTTCGTGGCGATCGTTCCCACTTCGTTGATCGCGTTGACCAGCGTCGTGGAGAGGAACTCCGCCAGCTTGCTGCTGGCCCCGGTCGCCGTGTCGAAACGGCCGGCGAGATCGACGAGGACGTTCTGGAGGCGGATGAACGCCTGGCTGATGGTGGTCTCGGAGGTCTTAACCCGCTCCTCGAGCTGGCCCGCACCCGCAAGGAAGGCTCGGAAGAACGCCTCCGACGAGACCTTGCCGTCGAGCACGAGTTGACGAAGTGTCGATATGCTGCCGCCGGCTTCCCGCAGGCCGGCCGCCACGGTCTGGATGATCGCCGGGGCGCCTTCCAGCACGCTGTTGAACTCCTCCGCCCTCACGACCCCGCCGCCGAGCGCCTGGCTCAACTGGAGAAGCGCGCCGCTTGCCGACTGAGCGTTGGTGCCGCTGACCCGAAGCGCCAGGGACACCTTGTCGGTGAAGTTCAGAAGGTCCTGCTGGCTGGCCCCGATGGTCTTCTGCGCCTGTGCCAGCCGGCCATAGAGCGTCGTGAGCGACTCGATCGGCGCGGCGTTGCGCTGCGCCGACTGGAAAAGCTGGTCGTAGACCTGCTTCAGGTTCTCGCCTTCGAGCCCCGTCACCTTGAGAGAATTGCGAATACGCGCCGACGTGTCGAGAAGCTGCTGCGCCGCCTGGATGGAAAGGCCAGCGCCGAGCGCTCCGGCGAAGCCGCGTGCAAAACCGCCGAGGCTGGTTGTGGTCAAGTCGCTTTCGCGCCGCATCTCGCGGAGCTTGGCATTGACCCTTTCCATCCCCGGCAGCCCGCGCGAGCCCACGCGCGCCAGCGTGCTCTCGGCGCGGGTTCCGGCCGTCTCGATTGCCTTGAAGGACTTCTGGGCTTCGCCCCTGGACTTCGCCAGGGCTTTGTCCAGCGAGGCAAATCGTGCTTCGAAGATCGCCAGGAGCCGCTCGGCTTCTATTGCCATTGGCGAAGGTCCTCCGATGAACTTCGCGCCCGCCCGACGGCCCGTTCGAATTCTGCTTCAGTCGGAGGCTTCGGCCCGTTGTCGCCATGCGCCCTGTTCCAGCCGCGCACCATCGCCAGATACTGCCCAAGTGACAGCGCGCCCACTTCGTGGATTCCCATCACGATGGCGTTTCCGTAGATGGCGCCGAAGTCGAGCCGTTGGACTTCGGCGCCGTCTGTTCCCCCGCGTCGTTCGTCTCCGTTGTGTGGACGCGATGCAGGGCGGCCAGCAGGATAGCTTCGGCGAGCGCTACGCTCTCGTGCAGCGGCCTGTCGTCGACATAGCGTGTCACCAGAAGCCGCGCATCGACCGGCTTCATGCCTCCACCGACCAGACCAAGCCGGATCGTCTCTGAATAGTGCTTCAGACGAGCAGAGGGTGTCGTGGCGTTCATGTTCGCGAAGAGCAGGAACACCGACATGTCGCATGCGGCCTCCAGCTCCTCGATCTCGGCCAGGCCGAGCCGGAACGTGTGCGTCCCGCCGCCCCAGTCGAGCTCGATCGCCCCGTGCCGGGTCACGGCGTCGCATCCGTCCAGGTGATCGTCCCGTCGTTCATCAGCGTGACCGACACGTCCGCATGCTCCTTGCGGGTGCCGGACACCTGGAACTCGGTCAGGTGGAAGGCGCCCTGCCAATAGCCGCCGCCATCCGCCGCCGGCACGTTGATGCGCACGCGCACGTTCTTGGTCGCGTCGCCCGCGTACCAGGTCCACCAGTTCTCCAGCGAGGTCGTGTGCACCTTGCCGGCGCCGGTGATGGTCGCCGACAGCCCGTCCTTGTTGCGCTGGAACCAGCCCGGCAGTTCCGGCGATTCGCAGTCCGGCACGACCGTGTCGTTGGTGGTCGAGGTGAACTGGATGCCGCGCTCGGTATTGATGAGGCAGTCATGGGCAAAGCCTTCGGTCGGCGTGGCCCCGTCGCCGATCTGCACGAGCAGCTGCTCGCCGTTCATGACCTTGATGGCAGCCATGATGTTCTCCTGGGAATGAGAGGCTGGTCAAGCCGGGGTGAGGAGATGGCGCACGCTGACCACGGCGTGCTCGGTGATTCCGTCGGGATCGCGCATGCTGCGCAGCACATCGAGCTGCGCCACCGCTACGGTGAAGCCGGGGACGGCGAGGCCGTTCGTCACCAGCCGCTCGACGACCGCTGCCGCGATGGCTTTTGCTTCCAGCTTCGACTTCGCCGGCGGCCGCGACCACACATGGATGTCGGAGAAGGCCTCCCAGCCGTCGCCGCAGCTCGTGCCGTCGTCGCCCACCTGCTCGTCGCCGATGGTGATGTAGGGGAACACGAGCCGCTTCTTCTCCGGCGGGTTGTCGTAGACCCTGCCCTCGCACAGCGCCGGCGCGGCCGTCAGCGCCGCATAGATCGCCTTCTGCAGCGCGTCGCCGATCACTTGCCGAGCGCCTTCTTCGCGCCGGCGCGCATGGCCCTTGCCATCCGCGCCCGTACTCGTTTGCGGGCAAGCCTGTAGGCAGGGAAGAAGTACGGGTTGGCGCTCATCTCCTGCGTGCCGAACTCCTGGAAGCGCGCGTAGAACGCCTTGCCGCCGCCGGCGAACAGCGTGACGGCAAGCCCTGCCTCCGCCTTTACGGTCCGCGCGGCGCTGCTCAGCGCGCCCTGGGGCGCCTCGCCGAAGCTGTAGCCGATCGACGTCCGCAGAGCCCCGCTCTCGACCGGCACGAAGCGGCGCATCAGGTCGGTCGTCTCTTCCGCCGACACTTTGAGCGACGTGCGGATTTCGTCGCGCATTGCCTGCGGCAGCGCCTGTAACTGCTTCAGGAACTTGTCCTTGCCGGCGATCTTCATGTGGCGACGCCCTTTTCGGCGGTGAGCCGCACCCATGCCGGGTCCGACGCGGTGTCGACGAAGCGGATGTTGAAGACGTCGGCCGGCCGGCGCGCGTCGCGCATCTGCCAGTCGGTGGTGATCTGCCGGGTCTGCGTGGACGAGCGCACCACCACGTCGACGATGTGCCGCCCCTGCAGCCTGGCGGCCGTCACGGCCTCGTCGCCGCGCGGCCGGAAGAAGCCGGCCCACACGGTGAACTGCGGTGCAAAACCGTCGACCACGCCGCCGCCGCCGTCGCTGACGGGTGCCACCGGCGCCTCGAAGGTGACGCGCTGATCGAGCCTACCCGCGCCGAGCCCCATCGCGTTCCCCTTTTCGCGGAGCGGCCGTCCTGACCGCCCGGCCGAGACGCAGCGCCTGCTCTGCGCACTCGCGCGTCACATTGGCGACCGTTCCTACCTTGTAGGCGAGCGTGAACAGCCCCTTGCGCGCCGCCGGCGAGAAGTCGTGGTCGGCCGTGAACCGCACCCACATCACAGGCTCCAGATGCGCAGGGTGGACAACAGCGCCTCGGCGCTGGCGACTGGCGGCAGCGCGTTTACGGCAACGCCGGCCACCACCTCCTCGCGATTTTCGTACCAGGCGCCGACATAAAGCAGGATCGCCACAATGGCCTTCTCCGGTACGGTGCGCACCGGCGTCTCGCCATCGGTGTCGGGATATCCCGCCACGTACCGAATCTTGACCGACCCATGGTCGCGGCGCGCCGCCGGCCATGAACCGTTATAGACCGGCGCCACCATATGATCGTCCACGATCCGCCACTGGTCGGTGGCGAGCGTCGTTTCTGCGCCGTCCTGGTCGAGATATTTGACCGATTCCACCTCGACGATCGGCCGGAACGGCAGCGCGATCAGATTGCCCCGGCACTGCTCATGGAAGGAAACCATGCTCAGTTCCAGCGTCTGCACGCCGAGCGAACGGCCAAGCCAGCCGGTCGGCGGGCTGACATGCTGCGTCGCCGCCGCCACCAGCCGGGCGATCAGCGCATCGTCGTCGGTATGGTCGACGCGCAGATGCATCTTGGCTTCCGCCAAGGTGATCACCGGGGCCGGCGGCGTGATGACGGCGACGTGCATTGGCCTACCTCGCAGCCCGCGCGGCGCGGATCGCGGCGACGATGTCATCCTTTTTGGACGCATCGCCGAGCTCGATCTCCTCGACCTTCGCCAGGTCCTGCAGGTCCTTGATCGTGAGATTGTCGAGATCGGCCGCCTGCTTTTCCGCATCGACGGCGGCGATTTCCTCCGGCGTGCTTCGCGACGCGTAGCCTTTCGGCGGATACTGCGAGGCCGGATAGCCGGCCGCGACATATTCCGCCACCGTGGGGCCATCCTGCTTTAGAGTGCCGGTCCGTTTCGCCTTTGCGGCGGCGGCTTCGCGTTGGCGCTTGGCCTCTTCGGCGGCCTCTGTCCGGGCGCGCTCTTCCAGTGCCGCTTCCGCATCGGATTTCGGCCCGGCAACCGCTTTCAGCGCTTCCTCCGGCAGGCAGCCGGCGGCGATCAGCCGTTTGGCCTGCTCCAGATTGGGTGCCGGGCTGAACTCATCGCCGCGTGTGAAGCGCTTCCCGCTGCGCACATCGACGCACGCGGAAAGCACGGTCAGAGCCTTGTTCATGATCATGATCTCCAGTGGGGAAGGCCGGCATTCGCGCCGGCTGGGTCAGAAGCCCCCGTCAAGCGCCGGCCGGCCAGTACCGGGAGCCGGACAAGACGGCGAGCGCGGTGACGAATATGTTGCCGGCGTCGTTACCGCTCGGCGTGATCGTCAGGCGCACGTAGTTCTTCGGCCCGACATAGCCGATCTTGCGGGTTTCATTGTCGTCGTCGGCCGCCGTGAAGCCTGCGGCCGCCTCTGTGCCGGTGAGCTGGCTGTCGGGTACCGCGGCGGCGTCCGACAGGTTGGCTGCGTCGCCATGCTCGACCAGCACCGCGAATGTGGCGTTGGCATCGGTGTTGGCGCCGATGTTGATGGCGAAGCACATCTTGTCGAAACCGGACAGGTCGATGATCTGCGACACGATGGCGGTGTTGTCGGTGCGCGCCGCCTGCGGGCTGATCGCGCGGCGGAAGGTGAGATGATTTGCGAGGTCGCGCATGGCGATCTCCTTTCATGACAGAGGTTGCGACGAAGGGGGATCGGGCCGGTCCGAAACCGGCCCGCATGCGCGGCCGATCAGGCCGGGATGTCGAGGCCGACGAAGGGCGAAACCTCGTAGCCGTTCTCTTCCTTGATCGGCGCGTGCATCCAGGGCGCGCCGTCGACGTTCCAGAAGATCTTGATCACGGTCTTGTTCGAGGTGAACTTGACGTGCTCGGAGGCGGCGACGAACGGGCCGGAGCCGTCCTTGATCAGGTAGTACTTCCAGTCGGCCAGAAGCACGTCGCCCTTGGTACCAAGCGCCGGCGCCCGGTTGTTCCAGCGCACGGGATAGCCGAGCAGGTTGCCCGCGAAGCCTTCGCGCGCGTTGGCCTGCCAGATGTAGTGCCCCTCCGGGTCGACCATCTGGGCGATCTGCGGCAGCACCGACTGCGACATCGACCACACCGGCGTGCCGCCGCGCATCAGCAGGACGGCGACCATCTTCACCAAGTCGACGTAACTGACCTGGTTGGCAACGGCGCGGTTGATGTATTTGGTCGCGCCGGCATTCAGCGCGCCGAGCGGTTGGGTGACGCCATTGCCCCGAAGGAAGGCATAGTCTTCCGCCGCGTTGACGCCCTCGCGCATCAGCCCCTCGATGAAAGTGCTGGACGCCGCCCAATTGCGCAGCAGCTTGTCCGTAACCGTCACGAAACCTGCGATCTCGTGCGGCGTGAGAGTGACGCCCCTCAGATCGGCGTCGGTTTCGGGCTTGTCGCCGCCCTCCTCGATCCAAGAGAAGGTCATGCCACCGAACATGTTGGCGGGATTGGCACCGCTCTGGTCGAGCGCCGGCATGGTGATCGACGCATCGGGAGGAGAGCCTGCCGGGATAACCTGGGCGCGCGGGCGCACCAAGGCATCCTGCGGCTGGACCCGCAGGATTGTCGAGCGGAACTGCGTCGGCACCATGAAGCCACCGGACGTGTCGTTGTCCATGCGGAATTCGGCGCGGACATCGCCAGTGGCCGGGTCGATCGCGGCGGGATTGTGCTCCACGAATTCGAGGCGCTGGTCGCTCGGGCGGAAGCGCACGGCGTGCATGAACTCGCCGAGGGTCTCGAACTCGCGCGCCGCTTCCGGCCCGCCCTGCCGCTGGATATTCGCCTGGCGCGACACCGCCGGAACGATGGCGTTCAGCGCGGCTTCATCGCCCTCGACCGCCTCCAGGCGTTCGATCCGCTTGTCGAGGTCTTCCTTGGAAGCCTTCGCCGCGTCGAATGCAGTCTGCTCCTCCGCCGAGAGATCGCGATCCTCGGCCTCGGCCTTTTCGATGATTCCGCGCATCTCGGCGACGAGCTTTGCGCGCTTCTCTCGGAGCTGCTTCAGCATGGGTTTCTCCTGTGTTGCTGAATGCCGGATAGGACTTCGCATCGCCCCGGCCGGCACCAGGAGCGCGATTTTCGAGCCGTGAATTCGGAATGGGTTAGAGGGCCAGCGCCCGCTTCTCTCTGGCGGAGGCGAGCTTGCGCTTCGGCGGCGCACCGACGAAGCGACCGATCGTTTCGTCAAGCGTTGCGATGGAATCGGCCATGCCAGCATCGATCGCCGCCTGCGCCATCACCATGCGACCTTTGCCGAAACCCTCGCGTACGGCGCTTTGCGACACGCCGCGGTTGCGCGCCACCGTCTTGATGAACTGGTCGTTATAGGCATTCACCCGCGCCTGGCGATGCGCGATGGCCTCTTCGCTCAGTGGACCGAATGGGTTTCCCTCGGCCTTGAACTCGCCGGCGGAGATGATCGTCTTTTTGACGCCCATCTTCTCCAGCGCTCCGCTGAGATCGTCATGTACGCCGTAAACGCCGATCGATCCGACTTCCGCCGACGGCGCCAGCACCATCTCATCAGCCGCCGTGGCGATCCAGTAAGCGGCGCTCGCCGCCGTGGCGTTGACATGAGCGACGATGGGTTTGCGGCCCCGCGCGGCAAAAATCCTACCCGACAGCTCGTCGGTCCCGCTCACGGCTCCGCCAGGGCTGTCGACGTCGAGGATGATCGCCTTTACGGCGTCGTCGACCACCGCGGCGTCGAACAGCCGGCCAAATCCTTCCGAGCTGGTGCCGCCCGAAATGTCCGACATCATGTTCATGCGGTTGGCGATGACGCCGCGCAGCGGCAGCACCGCGACGTTTCCTTCTTGCCGCGCCACGGCCTGTTCGGTCTTCCTCGTGATCCGCGCCACCATGTCGTCTGGAAGCTTCTCGCCGGCCGCCTGCAAGGCCAGGAACGCCACCACCTGGTCGAGCTTCTGCGGATCGAGCGCCCAGATTTCGGCCGCGACCGCCAACAGGATGTGCGCATACCTCATTCGGCGTCCCTTTCTGCCCGTTCGTCTGCCTCTTCCTCTTCAGGGTCGGGCGCGCGGTTGGCCGCCCCAGGCGAGCCGTTCGGCTGATAGTTCGGATCGGTCGCTCGCTTCAGCGTGACCATGTTGGCCGGCACGAAGTGCTCGTCGCCTTCCGGGCCGATCGGGTCCTCGTCTTCCAGTTGCAGGATGCGGTTCGGAGAGAAGCCGCCGACCGCGAAAATCTTGTTGTAGAATTCGGCGCGGGTCTTCATGTCGCCGCGCAGCAAGGCGTTCACGTTGAACTTGACGTAAAAACCCTGTTCCTTTTCCTCTTCGGTGAAGAGCTTCCAGTTCAACTCCTGCTCCCAGGCGTCGACCCATGGGCCGACCGTCTGGCGGATGAAGCCGATCATCAACTGTTCGATGCCGGAGCCCCACGAGGTGGTTTTCTCGTGGCTTTGCAGCAGGATCAGCGGCACGTCGAATATGCGGGCGATTTCCGCGATCTGAAATTCGCGGGTGCCGAGAAACTGCGCATCCTCGGGCGGAATCGTCGTCTGGACGAACTTCATGCCCTCTTCGAGCACCTTGACCCGGTGCGCGTTTTCCAGCCCGCCCTGGCTTTCCAGGCGCGACGCCGGGCTTTCGGAGGAACGTTCCTTCTCACCGCCGGGCCTGGTGAGGTTCTGGTGCGCCTGCGGGCCGAGCCGGCCGGGATGCAGCAGGAAGCCGCCGGATTTGGCATCGTTGGCGAAGAACTTGCCGCCGAACGTCTCCGTTGCGATTCCCAGCGCGACTGCCTCGCGGTGCAGCGCGATCTGCGACATGCCGACATAGCCATCCTGGCTCTGATCCATGATGTGGATCACGTTGTCGGGGTCGAGCCGATGGCGCCTGCCGTCGATCGTCGTTTCGTACCAGTGCTCCCCGTCACGGCGCACCGGGCCGGTCCTGTCGGGCAGCAGCGGATAGAGGCCAACCGCCTGGCCACGGCCGTTGCGCTCGATCTCGCCGTAACCGTTACCCCAGAGCAGCGCATGACCCTGCGTCGTCTTGCGAACGGTGCGCGACGACATCAAGTCGTTTGGCCGGACGCCGATGCGTGAGGCAAAAGGATGCTGGCCGGGACCGTTGCCGGGCAGCACGGCTTCCTTACCGCCAGCCGGGCGTGTCCGGTATATGCGCAGCGGGAACCATGCCAGCGGGTTCGAAATCCGGTTGACGCAGGCATAGACCGGTGTGAGCCGGAGCGCGGTGTGCTCGCTGACCGCAACGCCGGAGTTCGTCTTGCCGCCGCCGATGATCTGCATGAGCCAGCCGGAGGGCGAGGTGAGCGATCCGGCATTCTGGTACGTCGAGCCGAACAGGCTGGCGAACAGGCTCATGAGCGTCGTCCCAACAGAATCGCACCGCAGAGCAGGAGCGTGCCGCAGACGATCATGGCGGCCGGCACGTAAATCATGGCCGTGCCGCTCGTTATGAGCACAATGCCGCCGAGGCCGAGGACATCGACCGCTTCCAGCAATCGGCGCGGGTTCTGCTGCTCGCTCAAACCTCGATCTCCAGGATGCCGCGCTGCTCGTAGATCGACGGGTCGTCGCCGCCTTGCATCCAGCGCGCGAGCGCCATCATGTGCGCGACGGGACCATCGATCTTGTTCTCCGCGCGGTCCTTGCGTGGATAGACGTTGTCCTTGGCGTCTGCCTTGGCCACGACGTTCGACAGCATCCAGGTGAACACCGGGTCGCCGTTGTGGGCGATCTTCCTCGACCGGATCAGACCGTCCATCTGCTTCATGGCCGGCGAGAAGTTCAGTACCAGCGGCCGAACCTCCACCGTGATGAAGCCCTCGTCACGCAGCTCCGACATCATCATGTGCGCCTGGTGCGGGTCGAAGGCGATCTCGTCGATGAGAAAACCCTGGTCGCGAAGCCCGAGGATGTCGTCGCGGATCGTCACATAGTCGATCATGTCGCCGTCGGTCTGGGTGATCCAAGCCTCGGGCGCATCACGCCAGCCGCGATAATGCTGGTTTTCCGGCAGCTCGATCGTTGCCTCCGGCAGATAGTATTTGCCAAACCGCGCATACCCGCCCTCATGTTCGAAAGTCAGTTCCATAGCCGCGATGTCGATGGTGGAAGCGAGGTCCAGACCGAGAATGCAGCGGCGCCCTCTGAAGTCTTCAAGCCGCAGCTCTGGCCGTGCGCTCTCGTTCCACTTCTGGATGTCGAAGTAGGCGTTCCGAGCCTGCACCCACATGTTGAGGTGCTTGGTCTTGAACACCCCCGCCTTGCGCGGGTTCTGGATCGCGTCGCGCTGGCGGGCGCGCAGGAACTCACCCTTTACGCTGACATCGTAGTTCGGATTGGCCTTGCGCAGCGCCAGCTCCGAAGTCCAGTCGTCGTCCTTGTCGACGCCAAACATCAGGGCGAACAGCTCGTCGTTCTCGATTACCCCTTCAAGAACCTTCTGCGCTTCCTGAACCGCTGCGTAGCAGGGACCTGCCAGGTTATCGCCGGCCGTGGTGATGATGAGCAGCAGCGGCTGTTCGCGGGCACCCATGCCCGTTTCCATCGTGTCGACCATCCGGTCAGTCGCATGCTCGTGATACTCGTCCACGATTGCGCAGGACGGAGAGGCACCATCGCCGGGATCGCCGATCAGAGGCTCGAACTTCGATCCGTCACCCAGCCGATGCACGCTCTTCGCTCCGACCGTAATGCCGAAGTGGTCGAGCAGGGCCGGCGTCTTTATCGCCATCAGCCGGGCCGGCTTGAACACCTCCCATGCCTGCTTTTCGGTCGTCGCGCCGGAATACACCTCTGCGCCGTGGTCGCCGTCGATCGTCATCATGCCGAGGCCGACGCCGGCCGCCCATGTCGACTTCGCGTTCTTGCGCGGCTCCAGGATCAGCGCCTTGCGGAAGCGCCGGAGCCCGTCCTGCTTGCGCAGCCAGCCAAAGATGCAGATCGTCTTGAAACACTGCCACGGCTCCAGCCGTAGCTTCTCGCCTTTCCTCGCCCACTCGCCCTTGATGTGCGGCAGCAGTTCGACGAACTGGCACCACTTCTCCGCCGCCTTCGGATCGAACCGATAGGGGAAGTTGTGGCTTGCCGAGGCCTCCAGGTCGTCGAGATGGCGCTTACAGGCGAGAACCACCCATTTGCAGGCCGGGACCTTCCCGGCGGCTACATCCCTTGCATATTGATTGCCGACCGCGACATGCGGGTGATCAGCCGAGCGCCGCGAACGGGTTTTCATTGGTGCTCTTGTTCGCCGACACTTTCGAACGAGCCGCCGGCGACAGGCCGAATTCGACCAGCAGCGACTGCGCGTGCCTCATCGCCTCGCTGCGCTGCGCCACCGCCGGATGTCCCTTGATCTGCTGGCTGATGACCCGGCCTTGCTGGTCATACTCGGCCGAGCTAACGAAGGTGCGCCCGCCGTCCTCGATGATGGCCGTGCAGATTTCCACCTCCTCGAGCCTCGACGCCGCCATCGCCAGCATCGCCGTGTCCGAAGCCGAGCCCACACCCATCGATCCGACGATGCCGACGAGCTGATCGAAAATTTCCGCTGCCCGCGCCGACAGCCATTCGGGTGCAGTCGGCAACTCCGACAACGGCACCGGCGCATCCGGGTTCGTTCGGTCGGGCCGGTCCGTGCCGGCGACCACCTTGAGATGGTCGGGCTTGCGCTTCCTGCCGGCCATGGAAAATCTCTTTCATTTTGACGGCGCAAAAATCTGGCGGGGCGCCGGTCTAGCCGGGAGAGGCCCCAGAGATTCGACCCACCCCCTCCCTCGGGAGGAGCTGCGGCTATTCGCGCGGTAGCATCTGGAACATTTGATCGATCATGATCTGCGCGAGGCTCGGGAACCTCTTGGCTGAGCTGCTGTTGGGGCGAGATGGCTACGTCATTCAACGAAACGACCAATCCGGCGCTAACCGGCATTCAAGGTCTCTGTCCCCGTTGCCAGCGTGGGCATCTGTTCGCCGGGTTCCTGCGGCTGGCACCCAAGTGCGAAGTCTGCGGTTTGGACTTCTCGTTCGCTGATCCGGCAGACGGACCGGCCTTTTTCTCGATGTCAATTGCCGCAGTGCCGGCACTGGCCTTCGCGCTGTGGCTACAACTGACCTACGAGCCACCAGTCTGGGCTCACCTGTTTATCACGCTGCCGCTGACGCTCCTGCTTTGCATGCTGCTGCTTCGGCCGCTCAAGGGCTGGCTGGTGTGTTCCCAATACTTCCACAAGGCAGAGGAAGGCACGATCGATCGGGAATGGCATCGGGCTCAATCGGAAGCCGCTCGGAAGCTTCGTCCTCCCGAATAGGCCCTTTCCTCCCGCTGCTTCTGACTTGAGTGGCAGCGCCATGGTGCCTGGTCGCATAGTGATTGCAGCGGCTGGTTCCAGAACAGCTCGTAGTCGCCTCGGTGCGGGATCGGGTGGTCGGCTACCGTTGCCGGCGTGATCCGTCCTTCCTTCAGGCAGTTGGCACAGAGTGGTTCGCGGGCGAGCTGGTCTGCTCGGATCGCCTGCCATCTCGCTGTCTTGTACCAGCGGCGCCAGGGCTGCTGATCGCGCTGTTTATCAAACTGTCGGCGCTGCTGCGGCCGGTTGCCCGAACCGGCCGCGCGGTGGACAGGGGGCTTGCTGGGCATCAGCGATTTGTAGAGATTGTCTAAGCTGTTCGGGATCTCTAGGCATACGAACCCATTGCGCCCAGGCGCTTGCTGGGGCCGGGTCCGCTCCGCTGGCAGCGCCCGAAGGCCCCCAATCAGACGAGCAAGGTCATCCGCAACCACGTATATCTGATTTGCGCAGGATCAACAACCCTGCGCATTCGCTGTGCGCACATGATCATCATGCTGCTTTTGTTCCGCCGCGCTGAGGCGCCTTCTCCAGCTGTCCGGGCTCGAACTCGACCGGCGTCTGGCGGTTGAAAATTTCAACCAGCGCGCGGACACGACCGTCATGCGTCAGGTCGTCGACAATGGCGAGGAACGAGGCAAACGGGCCATCAGTGACGATGAACTGCTCGCCAGCTCGGAACCGCGCCCCCAACCTGTCCCGCTCGGATTCGCCGCGGAACCGCTTGCCGGCCGCGGTATCGTCATAGGCGCTGCTGAACTCGGCTGCCATCAACGTCTCTATGACCGCCTGGGGAATACGCAGCGGGCCGTCGGCGCCGCCGAGCGGGCCGAGCACTTCCTTCAGAGATCGGACCTCATCCCAGTTGTCGACTGCGCCACCAGGCCGGGGATGGACGATGAACATGTATCCGGGGAGAAGCGGTTCGGACCACTCGGCCATGACACGCAGCCGCCTGTTGAACCGGTCGACCCGGCGGCGGGGCAGATAGCTGTCGTACCCCATTTCGCGAAGGGAGTTGAAGGCGATGTCGGAGGCACCAGCCTTCTGCCGTAGGTCATAGGTGGGTCGGAGCCGCAATGCGAACCAGCGTCGGTCGTGGATCGCGATGGCGAGGCAGCCGGGAACGTTTATCTTCAATCGTCAGTCCTCCGTTTTGCCGCTCGGCGATAGTCCTCGGCAGCCTGGGTGAGAACGCGGTGCTCGCGCCGGCGGATGTCGATCTCCCAATCCGGACGCTTAGCTCTTCCGGCATCAAAATCGGCCAGCCAAGTCGCTTTTGACCGGACGAGCTTGTTCAGTTCGTCCGCCATTTCGGCGTGGGAGAAGCGCGCTTCGGTCATGCCGCCAGCCCTCGCCGGGCTATCAACACGTCGTTCCAATCGTCTCCCGTCGAGGACGGAATCTCGACGCTCACCCTGATGTTGCGCTGGCAGGCGAGGCGGTGGGCGAGGCTGTTCGCCGCGGCCTGGCCACCAAACTTTGGATCGTTGTCGCCAAAGATGATCACCTGAACCGTTTCAGGCGGCGGCTCCCATCCCGTCAGGATCGTTGAGTTGATTGCTGCCCAAACCGGGATGCGGAACAGCTCTGCCGCCGCCAGTGCAGTCTCGATGCCCTCGGCTATTCCCATGACGGGCTCGGGCGGGAACAGCCGGATCGCCGAGCCTTTCGCGATGCTGCCCCACATGGTCTTTCGAACCGGATCGACCACCGCCTTTGCCCCCGATAACGTCAGGTAGGTTCGGTGCAGATTAGTCGGTTTCCCATCCGGCGCCGTGATCTTTGCCACCATTGCCGGATGCCAGCTCTTTAGCCCGCCCTCGGTTTCGTGCTTGGTGCTCTCGATCTTGCGAAGTGCTGACGAAAAGCGATCCTGCCGGATACCTCGGCTCCCCAGATACCTGTCGACGAAGTCTCCGGGCTTGATCAGGCTGCATGCATCCCACAGGTTCTGCATGGCGGTGCGGGCTTCCGGGTCGGTACCCTTCGCCTTCGGCACCTTCACCGAGATATCGCCTATGACGGTCTCGATCTCGCGAGCTGCCTTGGCGAAATCCCATTGATGGAAGCGCATGACAAAATCGATGCCCGTTCCCGTTCCGCACCCGCTGCCGTTCGGATTGCAGATGAACCGGCCATCGCCATCCTTGTCGGTGTAGCGGAACCGATCCTTGCCTCCGCAGAATGGGCATGGCTGATGCCTACGGGTGTCCAGCAGTTTTGCCGGTATTCCGAGGGCCGGCAGGATGCCATGCCAACGTCCACGGGCGCGATCGAGCAGTGGAGTCTCATGCCGCATGGTGCACGGCCTCCGCAGCTTTCTTTGCCTTCTCCTGCCCCTTGGCCCAGGCGATTGCCTTGGCGCGAATCCAGTTGCCGACCTCGATGTCAGGTTTTGTTGGCGTAACGTGGATGCCGTTCGGCCAGACGCCGAACTTGTCCCGGTAGCGATGTGCTGCCCAGCCGTGCGCCTTCTTCCGGTCGTCCTGATACCAAAGCAGCATGGAGTACCACTTCTTTTTCGTCTCCATGTCCGGCTTAGCCTGGCGGCCGGCGAGATGGGCGAGTTCACCGTTGCGCGTCTCGACCTCGTGGATACGCTGTGGCGCGAATCCGCAGGACGGGCATTTGTGGACACCTGCGGGCTTTACATACAAACAGGACGGACATTCCTTCGGCTTCGGCGCAGGCCATTCCGGACGGGCACCGGCCGACGAAGCTTTGCGTTCCTTCCCATCGTCGAGACGGTCGTGATGAATGTCGGTGACGAACCCGAGGTTGAGCGTCGTGTCGCTGTGATCGAGAATCAGACAGTCCTGCTTGCCTAGTGCCCGGCGCAGGCCTCGGCCGATTATCTGGACGTAGAGCATCTCCGATTTGGTCGGCCTGGCCAGGATCAGACAGCGGACATCCCAATCTACTCCGGTCGTGAGCACGCCGACATTGACGACGACGCGGATGTCACCGGCCTCGAAACCGCGCTGGACCCGCTTGCGCTCCTCCCGATCGGTGTTCCCGTCCACATAGGCGCAGGCGACGCCGGCCCGAGCGAAATCGCGCTCCAGACTCCGGGCATGGCCACGGTTCACAGCGAAGCAAAGGGTCGGCCGGTTCTCGCCAAGCTTCAGCCAGGTCGACACGACATCCGCGGTCAATTTCGGCTTGTCCATAACTTCCGCCAGATCGCCCTCGGCGTAGTCGCCGGCGACGGTGCGGACCCCCGTCAGATCGGGATGAGACGGAGCGTAGACGCGGAAGTCGGACAGAAAGCCATCCCGGATGAGCTGTCGCGTCGTGGCGCCGACGATCAGGGTATCGAAGTGCTTTCCCAGCCCCCGCGTCCATGGCGTGGCCGACAGCCCGATGAACGGAAGCCGCTCCTCCTGCCGCATCCACTGAAAGATGATCTTGTGGGCTCTGTGCGCCTCGTCGACGATCACGAGGTCGGTGTCGGGCAACTTGCGTCTGGTCAGCGTTTGCACGCTGGCGATCTGCACCGGCATTTCCGGGTTTGTGAGGGGGTGCTGCGCCTGGATAACCCCGATGTCGGAGATCCCGCCGGCACCAAATCGCTCGACGGTCTGGTCGATCAACTCGATTGCGGGCACGGTGAACACGACCCGACGGTTCTTTGCTAGCGCTCGCTTGACGATCTCCAGTGCAGTGTCCGTCTTGCCGCTGCCGGTCGGCATCATCAGCATCGGACGGCGACGCCCTTCGGCCATGGCCTGCCACAGAAGGCCGATGGCACGGGTCTGGTGTTCCCACAGCTGCCGCGTCATGCCGCGCCCCTCCGCTGGAACGGCACGACGTTGATCAGGTTGCAGTTTGCCCTGTCAGAGAGGATGCCTCCCCGTGTCGCGCTACAACCTTCAACCTTGGAGATTCCCTCTTCCTGATAGGGAGAAGTAGTTTTTCTCTTAGTTATTCCCCGGACAAATTGACCGGTTGGAACGGACAAATTGTCCGGTTGGAACTTGGGACGCCGCGCCATAACGATTGTGGCCCGGCCTATGTCGAAGTCGCGATGGAGGGCAAGCACCACAAGATCGGTTGTGCGCCCCATACGCCCCTTGCTACGGCACCGGCGCGTGATCACTCCGAACTGCTGAAGCGTCATAAGCGCTCGCCGAACTGACCGTTCGGAAACGCCGCAATCGGCGGCGAGCGTCGCCTGCGAAGGGTATGCGGCTCCGCTGCTGTCGGCATACTGTGCCAGGCGGGTAACCAGGGCGCTCAACAACCCATCGCCAAAGCGCTGACGCTTCGCCCATTTCATCGCTACACTGCTCATGCCGCGATGCCCTCCCGGACTTGGCCGAACACCTGCTCCAGATGAGCGAGGCGCTGGAACATTGCGGCCCGCATGGTCGGAGGGCAGAGGCGGAGATAGTCGTCGGGCTGGAGTTCGCTGAGGAACAGGACCGCCGACCTGAGCTCGTCATAGGTCGGGCCGACTGCGTTGGCCGATTGCGGCGGGTCCGAACGGCGTGCCATCGTGCTGCTTTTGGCGACGGTCGTTTTGCGTTCGCGGCGCCGAAGGTCGGCGAGGTCGCGCTTGGCGACCGTCATCTGGTCGCTGACCCACAAGCGCTTGAGCTTGTCCATGTAGGTACCGGTGTCGAGTTCCGTGCCTTGGATGAAGGCAAGAACGTCGTCGGCGATCTTCTCGCCGCGCTCGGCATGAAGCTGCACGGTGCGTTCGGATTGGCCTGTAACTTTAGCCGTTTCGGCGGTGAACCGTTCGACCTCGCCATCATGTCGCAAAGTTTGCGACTTGCTGCGGTCGCCGCCATGCCTGGTCTCTGGATGCATTTCCAAATGGATCGCCTTGCGCCGCGCCGTCTGCTTCGCCCGGTCAGCCGGGGACAGTTCGGCGCGGCACAGGTTCTCGTCGATCATCGCCAGTTCGGCGCGGAGATCGTCCGCTTCGACGATGATGCAGTCGATCTCCCGCCAGCCGAGCAGTTCGCATGCTTGGAGCCGGTGTGATCCGGCGACAACCTCGAACCCGTCACCCACGGGGCGGACCGTGACGGGGTTTATCAGCCGCCCAATCTTCTCGATGCTGTCGCAAAGCGCCGCAAGTGCTTCTTCGCTGCGGTGGCGCGCATCGGGACGGTGCCGGATGTCTTCGATAGGGATACTTACGACGGAGGTCATGGTGCTGCGGCCTCTTGTCGCGCGCCTGCGAGGCGCAGGCGACGCAATACTGCCCACGGAGTGGCGGTTTCGAAGGAAGAAGGCTTGATGCCTACGCTGCTTCTCCGTGCATCTCGCGACGGAAGACGCGGATGCTCAGCGCCCAGCGGCGGCCGACCTTGCGGGCGCCGGGAATGTGCCCCTGCTGGAGAGCGTAGAAGACCTTGCGCGGGTCGGGTTCGTCTATCGCCTCGCCGATGGCATGGACGCCGTAGACGATTTCGGGCTGACGGTGGTTGTCCGCAGGAGCGGACTCGTGGTTAAATGAGGTCGTCACGATTGATGGTCTCCATCTCGTGGTTAAACGGGTGGCGGGGCTACTTTTTCCAGGAGCAGGCCCCGCCGCTTTTGCGTTCAGGACGCATCGCCAGAACATGCTGCCAATATACTGTAGTTCTTTCCCAGTGTGCATTGCTCAGCGCACTTAATCACAGTTTCCTCAATGTTTCGGTTAGCTTTCTTAAGTGAAAACAGGCAGTTACAGGAAAACGATAAATCCCTTGACGAACCGTCTGACACAAGGATTTAATGGCACACAATACGATTTACCGCGAAGTCCACAGGTGGCGGGGGATTCGGATGTCTGTTCGCAAGCGCGTCTGGAAGACCAGTAAGGGCGAGGAGAAAACCGCTTGGCTCGTTGACTACGTTGACGCTAGGGGCAAGCGCCGCCGGAAGACATTCACCCGGAAGAAGCAGGCCGACGATTTCGAGGCGACGGCCCGGGTCGAGGTCCGCGACGGCGTGCACGTTGCCGACCGCGACACCGTGACCATCAAGAAGGCAGGCGAGTTCTGGATTGCCAGCGGCGAGGCTGCCGGGCTGGAGCGCTCCACCATCAACCAGCGCAAGCGGCACCTGAAATTCCATATCGTACCGCTAATAGGTGACACGCTGTTATCCAAGGTGAGCGTGCCATTCGTGCGGGCTTTCGAGGATACGCTGCGCGACGGCCGGTCGCCGGCAATGGTCAAGAAGGTGGTCGGCTCGCTCGGCTCCATTCTCTCGGACGCTACGGAGCGCGGGCTGGCGGCGCGCAATCCGGTGCGCGACATGCGCGGCACGCGCAAGGGCAAGGAGCGGCGGGCGGAGAAGCGCCAGAAAGGCAAGCTGGAAGTCGGCGTCGATATTCCGACGCGTGATGAGATCAAGGCCCTTGTCGATGCGCTGGAAGGCCGATGGCGGCCACTTATCATGACGGCCATATTTACCGGAATACGGTCGTCGGAGTTGCGCGGCCTGCGCTGGAACGATTTCGATTATCTCGCCGCGACAATTCGCGTTCATCAACGGGCGGATGAGTTCGGAGAAATAGGCCCGCCCAAGTCGGATGCAGGCAAGCGGACGATTCCACTTCCGAAGATACTGGCGACCACACTCAGAGAATTGCGCCTAAAAAGCTGGCGCAATGGCAAGGAGAACACGCTTGTGTTCGCCAACGGCCAAGGTAATCCAGAGAGCCACGCCAACATCATTAACCGCGGCCTCGTGCCGGCGATGGTGAGGGCCGGAATTACGATCGACACCGGAAAGAAGGATGAGGAAGGCGCCCCGATCCTCAAGGCGAAATACAGCGGCCTTCACGCCCTGCGCCATTTCTATGCGTCATGGCTCATCAACCCGAAGGATCGCGGCGGACTGGGATTGCCGCTCAAGATCGTGCAGGAGCGTATGGGGCACAGTTCGATCACCATGACGGCCGACACCTATGGCCACCTGTTCCCGCGCGGCGATGACGGCGCCGAATTGGCCGAGGCCGCGAATGCGCTTCTGGCGTGAATGGCACATGGACGGCACATACGTCATTTTTTCATTGCAATATCAATACCGGATCGAGGAATCATAATCCTTGTGTCGGGGGTTCGAATCCCTCCTCCGCTACCAAAATATACCAAAAAATTCAAAAGCTTGATCGTTACCAGTCGGCGCCCGTCTGGCCCCCGAAAACGGGCGGGCCTTGCCCTGAACGTTGGATGCCAGGACAGGCGGATTCGGTCGACCGGCGTTCGTCCTCCATCAACTTGCCGTCAGGTTATCCGTGCATTCCGGGCCGAGAGCTGCGTCGAGGAAGATCATGCCGTCCCTCATGCGCAGCGGCGTCGATCTTACCTGCGCCGGGCGCGCGAGAAGCGGCTTCGCCCCGCAACGGCCATCTGCGAAATGCGTCACGGACGCTGACATTTTTGCGTGCTGCCGCGCGGATTTGGGATAGCGACCTCTGCCAAAGGATGCCAATCTGCGCCAGATTGTTGCCGCCTCAACTGGAGCCTCCCCATGTTTTCGACAATCCTGAAGGCCGCCGGCATCGGCCTCGCGGTCGCCATCGCCTCGGTCCTTCCGGCCCAGGCCGAGCCGGTCAAGATCGGCAGCAAGAATTTCACCGAACAGTTCATCGTCGCCGAAATCTACGCCCAGGCGCTGGAGAAGGCCGGCATCGAGGTGCAGAAGCGCCTCAACCTCGGCGCCACCCAGATCGCCCACACTGCGCTGACCAGCGGCGAGATCGACCTCTATCCGGAATACACCGGCACCGCGCTGGCCGCGGTCGTGAAGGGCGAGCTCACCAGCGACGCCGACAAGATCTACGCCGACGTGAAGACCTATTACGAGGGCCAGCTCGGCCTCACCCTGCTGAAGCCGACCGCCATCAACAACGGCTATGCCATCATCCTGCTGCCGGAGAAGGCGGAGGAGTACAAGCTGAAGACGCTTTCCGACCTCGGCCCCGCGTCGAAGGACCTGACCTTCGGCGCCGAGGGCACCTTCGGCGAGCGCAAGGACGGCCTGCCCGGCCTGGAGAGCGTCTACGGCATCAAGTTCAAGGAGTTCGTCAAGTTCGCCAAGCTCGGCATCCGCTACAGCGCGCTGACCAGCAAGCAGATCGACGTATCCTTCGGCTTCTCCACCGACTGGCAGATCGAGGACAGCAAGCTCGCCGTGCTCGACGACGACAAGGGGCTGTTCCCGCCCTACTACCTCGTGCCCATCGTGCGCCAGGATGCGCTGAAGGCCAATCCCAGGATCGCCGAGGTGCTGGACAGGATCGCGCCGCTGCTCACCAACGAGAAGATGCGCGCCATGAACGCCGCGGTCGAGCGCGACCGCAAGGAGCCGGCCGAGGTCGCCGCCGAATTCCTGGCGGCCGAAGGTATCTGACCTCCGAGCGACCGGCCCGCGCCGGGCGCGGGCCGGCGTTCTCCGGCGAGGGGAATGCGCATGACGGGCCGCGCGTGAAACCATCCGCATGACCTGGGCACACAAGAACATCGGCCTGATCGCCGAGGCCGCCGGCCAGCATCTGCTGCTGTCGTTCCTGTCGGTGCTCATCGGCTGCGCCGTCGCGCTGGTGCTCGGCATCGTCTCGGCGCGGCGGCCGCGCCTCTACGCCGTCTTCCTGACCATCGCCGGCATCATCTTCGTCATCCCGAGCCTGGCGCTGTTCGCCTTCCTGATCCCGGTCATGGGTCTCGGCATGAAGCCGGCGCTGACCGGCCTGTCGTCCTATTGCGTGCTGATCCTGCTGCGCAACGTCGTCACCGGGCTGCGCAGCGTGCCGGACGACGTGCTCGACGCCGCCGACGGCATGGGCTTCAGCCGCTGGCAGCGGCTGGTGCGGATCGAGCTGCCGCTGGCGCTGCCGCTGATCGTCTCGGGCATCCGCATCGCGCTGGTCACCGTCATCGGCATCGCCACCGTCGCCGCCTTCATCGATGCCGGCGGCCTCGGCACCATCATCCTGCAAGGCATCGACCAGAGCTGGCCGGAGAAGATCATCGTCGGCGGTGCCCTGACGGCGGCGATCGCCATCTTCTTCGACCTCTCCATGACCTGGATCGAGCGCCGCCTGCTGCGCTGGAGGCAGGCATGACCCTGCTCGCCCAGGCGATCGACTGGATCATCCAGAACCCGGAAGAATTCAACCGGGCGCTCGGCCAGCACCTCTTGATGTCGATCACCGCGATCGTCTTCGCGCTTCTCATCGGCCTGCCGCTGGCGGTGCTGATCCTGCGCCACGGCAGCATGGCGGCGGCCGCCATCAACTCGGTCAACGGCCTGCGCACGCTGCCCAGCCTCGCTATCCTCGCCATCATGATGCCCATCCTCGGCATCGGCCTGTGGCCGTCCATCGTCGCGCTGACCATCCTCGCTCTGCCGCCGATCCTCATCAACGCCTATATCGGTCTGCGCGACGTCGACGCCGACGTGATCGAGGCGGCGACCGGCATGGGCATGAGCGAGCGGCAGATCCTGCGCAAGATTCGCATTCCGCTCGCCGCGCCCGCCATGTTCGCCGGCCTGCGCACCGCCTCGGTGCAGGTGCTGGCCGGCGCGACGCTGGCGCCCTTCATCGGCGGCGGCGGGCTCGGCGACTTCATCGCCGTCGGCATAGCCGGCATGGACCAGGCGCGCCTGCTGGTCGGCGCCGTGCCGATCGCCCTGCTGGCGCTCGGCACCGAATTCCTGCTCGGCCAGACCGAGCGGCTGCTGTTCGGAGAAAGACGCGCCGCATGATCACCATGAAGAACGTCACCAAGCGCTTCGACGGCACCGGCGCCGCGGCCGTCGACGATCTCAGCCTCGACATCCCCGACGGCATAACGGTGGCGCTGGTCGGGCCGTCCGGCTGCGGCAAGACGACGACCATGCGCATGATCAACCGGCTGATCGAGCCGACCAGCGGGACGATTCTGGTCAGCGGCAGGGACGTGCGCGCCGCCGCCGACGCCGTCGAATTGCGCCGCCACATCGGCTACGTCATCCAGCAGGTCGGCCTGTTCCCGCACATGACCATCGCGCAGAACATCGCCTCGGTGCCGCGGCTGCTCGGCTGGGACGCCGGGCGCATCCGCGCCCGCAGCAGCGAGCTGATGCAGCTCGTAGGGCTTGAGCAGAGCATGCTGGAGCGCTACCCGCGCCAGCTCTCCGGCGGACAGCGGCAGCGCGTCGGCGTGGCGCGGGCGCTCGCCGCCGACCCGCCGGTGCTGCTCATGGACGAGCCGTTCGGCGCCATCGACCCGATCGCACGCACTCGGCTGCAGAACGAGTTCCGGCAGATCCTGAAGCGTGTCAAGAAGACGGTCGTGATGGTGACGCACGACATCGACGAGGCGGTGCGGCTCGGCGACCGCATCGCCATCATGCGCGACGGCCGCATCGTCCAGTACGATACGCCGGAGACGATCCTGTCGCGGCCGGCCGATGGCTTCGTCGAGAATTTCGTCGGCGCCGACCGCGCGCTCAAGCGGCTGACGCTGTTCTCGACCGGGAGCATCATGACGCCCGGCACCGGCGATGCGTCGCTGCCGCGCGTCGACAAGGACGGCGACCTTCGCGACGCGCTGTCGGCGATCGTGGCGGCGAGGAGCACGGCGGCGGCCGTGGTGGACGAGGAGGGAAAAATGATCGGGACGATCACCCAGGCCGCGATCCTGGCGGTGTGACGATGGCCGGCATTCCGCAAACGCTCGCCATTTCCGGCGAATTCGCTGACTGGCCGCTCGACCAGTTGACGGCTGTCATCAAGCGCGCCGACCAGGCCGGCGTCGAGACGGCGGTCCTGCCGGACACTATCCCGCCGGCGGAGGGCGGCGCCGGCTGGCCCGACGCGCTGATCCTGATCGGCTGGCTTGCCGCCTCGACCGGTCGGATCAGGTTTCTCGGGCGTGTGTCGAGCCTCGGCCACCAGCCCTACAATCTGGCGCGGCGCCTCGCCTCGCTCGACCTGATCAGCGGCGGACGGGCCGGCTGGCTGGTGGCGGACGCGGATTTCGACGCCGCATTCGCGGCCTTCAGCGGCAAGGCCAGGCTGGAGGGCGTGGACCTGGCGGACCGAGAGAAGGAATTTGCCGCCGTGGTCGAAGGCCTGTGGGAAAGCTGGGACGCCGACGCGCTTCTGCTGGACAAGCAGGCCGGGCGCTTCTTCAGGCCGGACGCCATGCACCCGCTCGACCATGACGGCGCGCATTTCTCCGTCCGCGGGCCGCTCAACGTGATGCGCTCGCCGCGCGGCCGGCCGGACCTGCTGCGGGAAGCCGACCTCGGGCCCGTCGCCACGGCCGAGACGCCGCGGACGGCATTCGCCATTCTCGACGGGAGCGCGCCATGAAACAGATGAAGCTCGGCGCCTTCCTGATGCCGACCGGCCACCATATCGCCGGCTGGCGGCACCCGGCCGCGGCCGCCGATGCCGGCATCGATGTCGGCCACATGATCCGGCTGGCGCAAACGGCAGAGCGCGGGCTGTTCGACCTCGTCTTCTTCGAGGACGCGGCCGGCGTGCGCGAGGCGCGGGTCGAACTCGCCGCGCAGACGTCGCGCTCCATCGGCTTCGAGCCGGTGAGCCTGCTCGCCGCGCTCGCCGCCCACACATCGCATGTCGGCCTCGTGGCCACCGCCTCGACGTCCTACAACGAGCCCTTCGCGCTGGCGCGCGCCTTCGCCACGCTCGACCTGGTCAGCGGCGGTCGCGCCGGCTGGAACCTCGTCACCTCGGCCAGCGAGATCGAGGCTGCGAATTTCGGCGCGCAGGGCCTGCGCGCCCATCGCGACCGCTATGCGCGGGCCGGCGAGTTCGCCGACATCGTGCTCGGCCTGTGGGATCCGGCCACCCGCACCGGCACGCTCGGCCACGACGGCGAGAGTTTCGCCGTCCGCCAGGGGCTGGGCATTCCGGCCTCGCCGCAGGGCCGGCCGGTCATGGTGCAGGCCGGCTCCTCCGATGTCGGCCGCGACCTCGCCGCACGCACCGCCGACGTGGTGTTCGTGGCCACCCAGACCTTATCCGTCGCCAAGGAATTCTACGACGACGTGAAGGCGCGCGCGGCGCGGGCGGGCCGCGATCCCGACCACATCAAGATCATGCCCGGCGTCTCGCCGGTCGTCGCCGACAGCCGCGCCGAGGCGCAGGCGAAGTTCGACGAGCTGCAGGCGCTGATCCCCGACGATGTCGGGCTGGCGCTGCTCGCCAGCTATCTCGCCACCGATGCGCTGAACGGGCTGCCGCTCGACGGGCCGCTGCCCGAGCTGAAGTCGACCGAGGGCATGCAGAGCCGCCAGGCGCTGGTGGTGGAGCAGTCGCGCCGCGACGGCCTCAGCATCCGCCAGGTGGCGCAGCATTTCGCCGGCGCGCGCGGGCACTGGCGGCTGGTCGGCACCGCCGCCGACGTCGCCGATCAGATGGAAGAATGGTTCAGGCGCGGCGCGGCCGACGGCTTCAACGTCATGCCGGCCTATTTCCCCGGCGAGCTCGACAGCTTCGTCGACCGGGTCATTCCGGAGCTGCAGCGCCGCGGGCTCTTCCGCACGGCCTATGAAGGCGGCACGCTGCGGCGCAACCTCGGCCTCGCCGCTTGAGCCCCGTCGCCGGCAGGATCCTCGACGATATCCGGCGGCTCGCACCATTCGAGCCGCGCGAGGACGAGATCGGCGACCTCGCCAGCGCCTATCGCATCCAGGACGAGGTGACCGACGCCTTGCTCGGCGACCGGCCGGGCCGAAAGATCGCCGGCTACAAGATCGCCTTCAACCGGCCGAGCTCTCTCGACTACTACACGCTGGCCGAGCCGTGCTTCGCGCCGCTGTTCTCCGACCAGATCCATCCATCGGGCATCGAGCTGCCGCTCGTCGCCTTCCGCGAGCTGGTCGTCGAGCCGGAGATCGCGGTGCGGCTCGCCGCCCCGCTCGACGGACACGAGGAGCGCGCCGCCGTGGCCGCAGCCATCGCGGCCTGTCTGCCGGCCATCGAGCTGATGGACGTGCGCGGCGCCTTCGCCCGCGATCCAAGTGCCGCCGCCGCGGTCGCCCAGCGCATCTACAGCCAGGGCGCGGTGCTGGGTCCGGAATCGCCAATCGGCTCCCTCGCCCCCTTCGTCACGGCGAGCCTCGACGTCGACGGCGTCCGCCTCGGCGAAGCGACGGGTGCGGCGCCGCAGGACCCGATCGATGCCGTTGCCTGGCTCGCAGGCCGCCTCGCCCGCGACGGGCGGCGGCTGGAGGCCGGCATGGTGGTGCTCACCGGCGCGCATCTGCCCGGCCATGCCCTTCCGAAGCGCTGCGAGGCACGCGTGGTACTCGCGCCGCTGGGTGGTGTTTTGTTGCGAGTTGTCTAGCCGCGGAATGAACTGACGACGGCTTTGCGCCCCGATTTTTCGGCTGCCAGGAGTCCCCCTCTCCGTCTCGCCCTTCGGGCTCGCCACCTCTCCCCCGCTTTGGGCTACGGCATGCACACATCTTGGTCGTTTGTGG
>NZ_JCACER010000056.1:0-3766 GCF_059502445.1 Kumtagia sp. | reverse complement strand
CCCGTTCCTCGAGAACGACGACGCCAACCGCGCCCTGATGGGCTCGAACATGCAGCGCCAGGCCGTGCCGCTGGTGCGCGCCGAGGCGCCGTTCGTCGGCACCGGCATGGAGCCGATCGTCGCTCGTGACTCGGGCGCCGCCATCGCCGCGCGCCGCACCGGCATCGTCGACCAGGTGGACGCCACCCGTATCGTCATCCGCGCGACCGAGGACCTGGTTCCCGGAAAGTCGGGCGTCGACATCTACCGGCTGATGAAGTTCCAGCGCTCGAACCAGAACACCTGCATCAACCAGCGTCCGCTGGTCAGGATGGGCGACCGGATCGAGAAGGGCGACATCATCGCCGACGGCCCGTCCACCGATCTCGGTGATCTGGCGCTCGGCCGCAACGTGCTCGTCGCCTTCATGCCGTGGAACGGCTACAACTACGAGGACTCCATCCTGCTGTCGGAGCGCATCGTCGCCGACGACGTCTTCACCTCGATCCACATCGAGGAGTTCGAGGTCATGGCGCGCGACACCAAGCTCGGGCCGGAGGAGATCACGCGCGACATCCCGAACGTGTCGGAAGAGGCGCTGAAGAACCTCGACGAGGCGGGCATCGTCTACATCGGCGCGGAAGTGCAGCCGGGCGACATCCTGGTCGGCAAGATCACGCCGAAGGGCGAGAGCCCGATGACGCCGGAAGAGAAGCTGCTGCGCGCCATCTTCGGCGAGAAGGCGTCCGACGTGCGCGACACCTCCATGCGCATGCCGCCCGGGACCTATGGAACGGTTGTCGAGGTTCGCGTGTTCAACCGGCACGGCGTCGAAAAGGACGAGCGTGCGATGGCGATCGAGCGCGAGGAGATCGAGCGGCTCGCCAAGGACCGCGACGACGAGCAGGCGATCCTCGACCGCAACGTCTATGCGCGGTTGAGCGACATGCTGGCCGGCAAGGATGCCATCCAGGGGCCGAAGGGCTTCAAGAAGGGCACGATTCTGTCGAAGGAGTTGCTCGGCGAGTATCCGCGCTCGCAATGGTGGCAGTTCGCCGTCGAAAGCGAGGATATCCAGCGCGAGCTGGAGGCCCTGCGCGGCCAGTATGACGAATCCAAGAAGGCGCTCGAGCAGCGTTTCATGGACAAGGTCGAGAAGGTGCAGCGCGGCGACGAGATGCCTCCGGGCGTCATGAAGATGGTCAAGGTCTTCGTCGCCGTGAAGCGCAAGATGCAGCCCGGCGACAAGATGGCCGGCCGCCACGGCAACAAGGGCGTGGTCAGCCGCATCGTGCCGGTCGAGGACATGCCGTTCCTGGAGGACGGCACCCACGCCGACATCGTGCTCAACCCGCTCGGCGTGCCGAGCCGGATGAATGTCGGTCAGATCCTCGAGACGCATCTCGGCTGGGCCTGCGCTGGCATGGGCCGGAAGATCGGCGAGCTGCTCGACGCCTACAAGGCGGGCGGCAAGATCGATTCGCTGCGCGAGACGATCGCCGAGATCATTCCGGACAACGACCGCAACGAGCCGGTGCGGCGCTTCGACGACGAGTCGATCGTGCGTCTCGGCGAGCAGATGCGGCGCGGTGTCTCGATCGCGACCCCGGTGTTCGACGGAGCGCACGAGGCGCACATCGACGAGATGCTCGAGCAGGCCGGACTGCACACCAGCGGCCAGTCGACTCTCTATGACGGGCGCACCGGCGAGGCGTTCGATCGCAAGGTGACGATGGGCTATATCTATATGCTCAAGCTGCACCATCTGGTCGACGACAAGATCCACGCCCGTTCGATCGGCCCGTACTCGCTCGTCACCCAGCAGCCGCTGGGCGGCAAGGCGCAGTTCGGCGGCCAGCGCTTCGGCGAGATGGAGGTCTGGGCGCTCGAAGCCTATGGCGCCGCCTACACGCTGCAGGAGATGCTGACGGTGAAGTCGGACGACGTGGCCGGCCGCACCAAGGTCTACGAGGCGATCGTGCGCGGCGACGACGCGTTCGAGGCGGGCATTCCGGAGAGCTTCAACGTGCTCGTCAAGGAGATGCGCTCGCTCGGCCTCAACGTCGAGCTGGAGAACAGCGTGGTCGAGGATACGGCGCCGCGGGTGCGCGACGCGGCCGAGTAACGGCAGGATACGCCGCGGGGCCAGGCTCCGCGGCGGGCCGTCAAGTCGAGGCCGGGAGACCGGCCGCAAAAGATCCTCCGATAGCGTGCGCGGCGGCGGGCGCCGGACGGATCGGAAGAGGGCGATATCGCCCCGAGAATTTCAACGGGACCCCGGTCCCGAGAAGGAGAACGGCATGAACCAAGAGGTCATGAATCTCTTCAACAACAACGTCCCGGCCCAGGTGTTCGATTCCATCCGGATTTCGCTCGCCAGCCCGGACAAGATCCTGTCCTGGTCGTTCGGCGAGATCAAGAAGCCGGAGACGATCAACTATCGCACGTTCAAGCCCGAGCGCGACGGCCTGTTCTGCGCGCGCATCTTCGGTCCGATCAAGGACTACGAGTGCCTGTGCGGCAAGTACAAGCGCATGAAGTACAAGGGCGTCATCTGCGAGAAGTGCGGCGTCGAGGTGACGCTTTCCCGCGTCCGCCGCGAGCGCATGGGCCATATCGAGCTGGCGGCTCCCGTCGCCCACATCTGGTTCCTGAAGTCGCTGCCGAGCCGCATCGGCACGCTGCTCGATATGACCCTGAAGGACATCGAGCGCGTCCTCTATTTCGAGAACTACATCGTCACCGAGCCGGGCCTCACCGCGCTGAAGGAGCATCAGCTCCTGTCGGAAGAGGAGTACATGATCGCCGTCGACGAATATGGCGAGGACAGCTTCACCGCCATGATCGGCGCCGAGGCGATCCATGCGCTGCTTGCCGAGATGAAGCTCGACACCATCGCCGGCGAGCTGCGCTCGGACCTCGCCTCGACGACGTCGGAGTTGAAGCAGAAGAAGCTTCTCAAGCGCCTCAAGGTGGTCGAGAACTTCATGGAGTCCGGCAACCGTCCGGAATGGATGATCATGAAGGTCATCCCGGTCATCCCGCCGGACCTGCGTCCGCTGGTTCCGCTCGACGGCGGCCGCTTCGCCACGTCGGACTTGAACGACCTCTACCGGCGCGTCATCAACCGCAACAACCGCCTGAAGCGGCTGATCGAGCTGCGCGCGCCGGGCATCATCATCCGCAACGAGAAGCGCATGCTGCAGGAGGCCGTCGACGCGCTGTTCGACAACGGCCGCCGCGGCCGCGTCATCACCGGCGCCAACAAGCGCCCGCTGAAGTCGCTGTCGGACATGCTGAAGGGCAAGCAGGGGCGCTTCCGCCAGAACCTGCTCGGCAAGCGCGTCGACTATTCCGGCCGCTCGGTCATCGTGACCGGTCCGGAGCTGAAGCTGCACCAGTGCGGCCTGCCGAAGAAGATGGCGCTTGAGCTGTTCAAGCCGTTCATCTACGCCCGCCTCGACGCCAAGGGCTATTCGTCCACCGTCAAGCAGGCGAAGAAGCTGGTCGAGAAGGAGAAGCCGGAGGTCTGGGACATCCTCGACGAGGTGATCCGTGAGCATCCGGTGCTCTTGAACCGCGCACCGACGCTGCACCGCCTCGGCATCCAGGCATTCGAGCCCATTCTGATCGAAGGCAAGGCGATCCAGCTGCACCCGCTGGTCTGCACGGCCTTCAATGCCGACTTCGACGGCGACCAGATGGCGGTCCACGTGCCGCTGTCGCTCGAAGCGCAGCTCGAAGCCCGCGTGCTGATGATGTCGACCAACAACATCCTGCACCCGGC
>NZ_JCACER010000055.1:0-3885 GCF_059502445.1 Kumtagia sp. | reverse complement strand
ATACTTCCGAGCCATCGCCAAAGGTTGGGTTCTCAGAGATGTGTGCATGCCGTAGACGAAAGTGGGGGAGAGGTGTCGAGCCCGTAGGGCGAGACGGAGAGGGGGCGCTCAGCGACCTTCGCCGAGCAGTCTTCTCTACGTGAACGTGCAAGAAGCCCCGCCCTACCGCCGCTCTTCCCTGAGATGCGGCTGGCCGAGCGCGCGCGGCTCGTCGAAGCGGTTCTGCGCGCCGGCTCGCAGGCTCGCCCACACCATGACGGCGAGCGTCGCCACATAGGGCGTCATCAGCACGAAATATTGCGGCACCTGCAGGCCGACGGCGGCGATGCGCGGGATCAGCGCCTCGATGCCGCCGAACAGCACCGCGCCCGCCAGCGCCCGCCATGGCTGCCAGCGCGCGAAGATGACCAGCGCGATGGCGATCCAGCCGCGCCCGCCGGCCATGCCGTCGACCCACAGTTTCGCGACGCCGACCGACAGGTAGCCGCCGGCGAGCCCGACCAGCGCGGCACCGACCATGATCGCGCCGTAGCGGTAGAGCGCGACATTGACGCCGGCCGCATCCGCCGCGTCCGGGCCGTCGCCGACGGCGCGCAGCCTGAGGCCGACCATGGTACGTGACAGCACATAGGTGACGGCGAGGAAGATCGGCACCGTCAGGTAGACGACGATGTCCTGCGAGAACAGGATCGGCCCGACCACCGGAAGGTCGGACAGCGGCCCGAGATCGAGCCGGCCGAGCCCCTCCACCGGCCGGTTGGTCCAGCCCTGCTTCGCCGCGATCAGCCCGGTCAGCCCCTGCGCCAGGAAGACGATGGCCAGCCCCGCGATCACCTGGTTGACCCGGAGTGTCACCGTCATCGCCGCGAACACCAGCGACAGCGCGGCCGCGGCCAGCGCCGCGACCAGCAGCGCCGCGAACGGAAGCCCGCCTATGACCAGGAACGCGCCGGCGCCGGCCATGGCGCCCGTCAGCATGAAACCCTCGGCGCCGAGCGACAGCACGCCGGATTTCTCCGTCACGATCAGGCCGAGCGCGGCCAGCGCGAACGGCACGGCGAAGGCGGGCACATTGGCGATCCAGTTGATCAGGAAGTCGACCATCGCGCTATTTCACCAGCCGGATGCGGAAGCGGATGAAGAATTCCGAGGACGCGACCGCGATCACCATGACGGCCTGGATCAGCTGAACCATCGAGCCCGGTATCTGGTAGAACACCTGCAGGCTCTGGCTGGCGACGAACAGGGTGGCCACGAACAGCGCCACCAGCACCGCGCCGAGCGGGTTGTTGCGCGCCATGAAGGCGATCAGGATGCCGGAAAAGCCGTAGCCGACGAAAAAGCTCTGCGTCATCCGGTATTCGACGCCGGCGCTGACGGCGAAGCCGGCGACGCCCGCCAGGGCGCCGGAGAGCAGCGCCGCGCCCAGCGTGACCGCCACCACCGGCAGGCCCATCGCCGCCGCCATCCTGGGATTGGCGTGGATGACGCGGGTGAAGAAGCCGACGCGGCTGACGTCGAGCAGCCACCAGGTGAGCCCCGCCAGCACCAGCGCCAGCGGCAGCGCATAGGTCAGCGTCTGCCAGCCCAGCGGCGCCAGCCGCTCCGCCGCGTCGAACTGCTGCGAATAGGGAAAGCTGCTGCGCGGGTCCTTCCACGGGCCGTAGAGCAGGTGCAGCAGAAGATTGAAGGCGACGTAGTTGAGCAGCAGCGTCGAGATGATCTCGTTGACCGACAATCTTATGCGCAGCAGCGCCGGCAGCAGCATCCACGCCATGCCGCCGAGTGCGGCGGCGAGCATCATCAGCGCGAGCCGCGAAGACTCCGGCCCGACGTCGCCGATGGCGACCGCGGTGGCGGCGATCGAGCCCATGATCATCTGGCCCTCGATGCCGATGTTCCAGAAGCGCACGCGGAAGGCGACCGCCGCGGCGAGCCCGGCGATCAGCAGCGGCGCCGCCTGGGTGAGCACCGCCGAGACGTTCTGCGCGTTGGTGAAGATGGCGACGACGAACTCGTTGGCGAGCTCGGCAAGGCCGATGCCCGACGCCATCAGGATCAGCGCCGAGACCGCGAGCCCGGCGAGCACGCCGCAGGCCAGCACCAGCGCCTGGTACCAGCCCGGCGCATGCTGCCGGCTTTCCAGGCCGAGCCGACCGATGCGGGCGCGGCCCGTCTTGCCGGCTTCCTCCGGCTTGGAGAGGATCGCCATGTCGCGGTGCCCGATGTCAGCCATGATGCACCATGGCGGTGCCGATCGCCTGGCGGTCGGCCGGCGTGTCGAACTCCCGGACGATGCGGCCGCCGCTCATCACCCCGATGCGGTCGGACAGAAGCATCACCTCGTCGAGATCCTCGCTGATCAAGAGCACCCCGGCGCCGGCGTCGCGCGCCTCGCGTAGGCGGCGGTGCACCGCGCCGGCGGCGCGCATGTCGAGGCCGCGGCTAGGGCTGTGGGCGACGACGATGCGCGGCTGCGACGCGAACTCGCGGGCGATCACCAGCTTCTGCGCATTGCCGCCGGACAGCAGCGACGCCTTCTGCCGCAGCCCGCGCACGCCCTGCACTTCGAAGGCGCTCACGGCGGTCGCGGCCTGCGCCTGCGCGGCGCGGCCGTCGACCCGCATCCAGCCGCCGAGGCCGCCCGAGCGCACCGCCTGGACGGCATAATTGTCGGAGACCGAGAGTTCGCCGGCGAGCCCGTAGGTCTGGCGGTCGGCAGGAATGGAGGCGAGACCGAGGTCGCGGCGCCGGCTGGCGCCGTCATGGGTGACGTCGCCGGTGCCGGCGATCGCGATGCGGCCCTGCACCGGCCGGCGCACACCCATCAGGATCTCCGCCAGCTCCGTCTGGCCGTTGCCACCGACGCCGGCGATGCCGTAGATCTCGCCGCGCCGCAGCGCGAAGCTGGCATCCGCGAGCACCCGGTGTCCGTCGGCACGGCAGCCCGCGACACCTTGCAGCGTGAGGATCGGCTCGCCGACGTCTCGCGCCGGATGCCGCTTCTCCGCCACCAGCTCGCCGACGATCATGGAGGTCAGCTCGGCCACGCTGCGCGCCTTCGGATCGGCCGTGGCGATGGTGCGCCCGCCGCGCATCACCGTGACCCGGTCGGCGAAGCGCTTCACCTCGCCGAGCTTGTGCGTGACCAGCACGACCGCCGCGCCCTGCGCCGCCAGCTCGCGCATCATGCCGAGCAACGCCTCGGCCTCCTTGTCGGTCAGCACCGCGCTCGGCTCGTCGAGGATGAGGATGCGCGCGCCCTCGACCAGCACCTTCAGGATCTCGACGCGCTGCTGCTCGGCGACCGACAGCGCGCCGACCGGCCGCCGGAGATCGACCTCGAAGCCGATCGCCTCGGCCTGGCCGCGGATCGCCTGCTCCACGGCGGCGCCGCCGGCAAAGCGCCCCTTGCCGCAGGCGAGCAGGATGTTCTCGACCGCGCTGAAGGCCTTCACCAGCTTGTAGTGCTGGTGCACCATGCCGATGCCGAGCCGCTTCGCCGCCACCGGGCCGTCGATCGCCACCTCGCGCCCGTCGATGCGGATGACGCCGCTGTCCGGCCGGTAGAGGCCGGCGGCGACGTTCATCAGCGACGATTTTCCGGCGCCGTTCTCGCCGAGCAGCGCATGCACCTCGCCGGCCGCGACCGAAAACGACGCGCCGGCAAGCGCCGGGAAGCCGTCGAAGCTCTTCGACACTGCCGCAAGGTCGAGCGCCGCCACCTGCGTCATGCCGGTGGCACCCCTGAACGGCGGGGGCGTCGCGCTGCGGCCGACTTGCTCTCCCTTTCATGGGCAGGGCATGTGGGGTTACCCCCACCCCTAACGCCTCCCCTCAAGGGCAGGGCTATCGCATATGAGTTGTATCGGAGCGGCAGACAGC
>NZ_JCACER010000054.1:0-44857 GCF_059502445.1 Kumtagia sp. | reverse complement strand
CGGCAGGCGCGCGGTCTCCTGTCGTGGCGGCAGGCGCGCGGTCTCCTGTCGTGGCTTGTGTGTCCTCCGAAGCCTTAGCGTTCTTCCAAATTTCCGCTTGGCGGTGGCGAGAAATAATGGTCATCGCATTGGCCATATTGCCGACGTACTCCACTCGACAACGCGGGGCCTTGTGTTTCTCGCTATCGATCTCGACGCATTCGGAGCGCAGGACGCCGATCACCCACCACAGTGCATCGCCGTCTTGCGACAGCAAACCCCAATTGCCGTTCCCGTCCAACAGCCCATGGAGACCGTATCCGCAAATGGCGGCGCCGTTCCAGTCGGGCGCTTCGACAATAGCACCAACTTCTGTTGGCCACTGAAAGCCGCCATACGCCTTACCGTCCTTGTCGGTAGTACGTATCATGTACGCGTCAGGCACGAATTCCTTTGACATGGAGGTCATCCTGTTTTCCGTTGTAAAAGAATGGTGCCGGTAGCAATCTCCGGCTTGCGGACGATAGGCGCGTGCCGGCGCCTAGTTTTACGCCCCACTCCCGCGTCAATTCGCGACCTTGGCTATGGTCGGTCATTCCGAAGAATGGGTTTTCCCCAGCGGCAACCTGTGGGGCCTCGTTCCGCTGATTACGTGGCTGCTACCCACGGACTATGGTTTTGGGGTCTAGGCGGCTTCCATGTAGAACGACATCCAGTGCTCAATGGCGTCTTTCGCACCCTTGAGCGTCAAGCCGGTGCCGCTGCGCAGTTCCTTAATGGCGGAAATCTTCTCACCACCAACCGCCAGCCGCTGCCATTCGTGGTCGTGCACCTTGGCCTCTTTGGCGGTCGACACCAGTTCGTACACGCCGAACTCCTGTCCGGTATTCATCTTGGCAAGCCGCGCGGCCTCGCGTTCCGCACTGGCGCGGTCAGCGTGAACATAAGGGCGCGTTGCTGGCTTCGGCTGGCCGTGTTCGATCAGGCAGACGATGGCTGGGGTGGAGGGGGCGACGAGTTCGATTTCGTGCTCATAGAAATCTTGGCCGGTCGTTGACCGGAACCGGTCGCACCACCTTGTCAGCGTAACCTGCGCGCCGATTTCAGTTGTGTGGCCAGACCCGCCGCCTTCACGGTAACCATCCTTCACAACCCTAACACGATCCCCAACCTTGAACTTTGGCTTGGTTTCACCGGTCTTGGGCGCACCATACTCGGCGCAGTCGGACGGCGGGGAGAATACGTCCGCAGTCGTCCATTCCTCGATGAGGTCGAGATTGCAGATATCACCCTTGATGAAGGAGCCGTCTTCGTTCCAGTCGTAGCCGGTGTACAGGTGTCTTGCGTCATAAAAACCGACCCAACCAGCCACCATCGGCCCCACCTTCCGGCCGTCGCGGGTCTTGTAGAACTTGCCAGCTTCGATGCGGAGCGGCGCAGCCAACTCAAGATATTCATGCGGATTGAGCAGCATCTGATCGATAACGCCGTGAGATGGGTGCTCCAGGTCGAAGTTGATGGTGCCGCTGTCGTGCACGCGGGTTACTGTGGCAAGTGCCCCAACCGGAGTGCCGACACAAAGGAGACGGGGATCAGTTACCCGCACCCTATCCCCAACCTTGAACTTGTGGGCGCTTTCCAAATCGCTTGGATTGCGCCAAATGGACCCGCCTTCCAGGTTTTGGTTATCGAGTCGAATCTTCAACGGGCGATAAGTATCGCCATCATTGACCACGATTTCACCAATGGCTCCCCGCACGCTCTCGTTGTCGTCGAATCTCTTAACTCGCACCCTATCCCCGACCTTAAACTCCGCTTCCATCACGCCGCTCCTCTTGGCTTGGCGGTTTCCAGTTTCTCTCTCTTCGTAAAGTCCACGCGCACCACGTTGCCGCCTTCCGGCTCGCGGTATTCGTCGTCTTCGATCGGCCGCAGCTCGCAGTCGTGGTACTTGGCAACCGCCAGCGAGGGTGACAGCCGCACATGCACAAGCGACCCCTCCAACCCGATGACCACTCCGAACACGTCGGTGTTCATGCGGTGCTCGACGACGTCGCCGTAGCCGAAGTACCAGTCGTCAATTTCGTTGTCTGGTTTGTTGCCGCCCGCACCGTCCTTGCGTCCGTCGCTCATTGGTCCGCTCCCGCGCCGCGCTTGAGCTCGTCGGCGCTAAAAACCTCATGCATCACCTTGCCCTTGGCTTCGAACTGCACTACATACGAGCCGTTCTTGGCGCTGGCTTCGCCGACAATGATGCCTGGTATTGTCACGCATTCCCCCAACGCGATTGGCTGCCGTTTCATTTATGCGGCTCCGTGAAGCGTAGGGATGCGCGGCAGCCGGATGGCGATCGGGTTGCTTTGGGTTGAGCAGCCGCCGTTGTTGGTGAAGTGCTTTACGATGGTGTCACTCCGCTCTTTGGCAGCAACAACAACGTCACTGGCACACTTGTAAGCCCACTGGAGACTAACCCCTAACCTGCTTGCTATTTCAGCAAACGAGACCCCATCGGCCCGCATGGCACGGGCGCGCTCTTGCACAGACATGTGTGATTTATCTCCTGATGGACGCTGTTTTCGCGTTGCCCGGTCGGGTTCAAATTCCCGATTCGTTAACTACACGCCCACATTAGGCGTTTTCGCCTAGCATGTCAACGGGGTTATGCTAAACCGCCTAGCCCGAAACATTTAGAAATCAATATTTAGGCTAAAACGCCTTGATTTCATAGGCGCTTTGGCATATATGCGGGCGGCATTGAAGCGGCGGAGTATTTGTATGCCAACGATTGCCGAGAAGATTAAAGAGTTGCGTTCCTCCCTCGGTTGGAGCACGACTCAACTCGCAAAGCATATTGGCGTGAATCAATCTACGGTTTCCAAATATGAGCTTGGCGTACAGGAACCAAAGACCGAGCCGAATCAGAAGCTTGCTGAGTTGGCTGGTATGACGCTGGGCCAATGGCTTGGCGTCGAGCCGCTGGCCGAGGATGCCAGGGCGCGAACCGTCGTCATCGTCGGCGAGCTACAGGCCGGCTATTGGCGGGAGGCGGTCGAATGGGATCATGATGCCCAATATCCGGTTTCCGTCTATCTGGATCCTGACACACCGAACTATCCCCTGCAGGGCTACATCGTCCGCGGCACGTCGATGAACAGGATTTATCCGGACGGCACGGTGGTTTTCGTCGCCTCGACGATCTCCAATGGCCTGCACCCCGAAGACGGGCAGTACGTGCTGGTGACCCGGCGGAACAAGGATGGCCTGTATGAGGCGTCGCTGAAAGAATACGTCGTCGAGCGTGACGGCACGATCAACCTCATGCCGCGCTCTTACGACCCGGAGCATCAGAAGCCGCTTGTCGTCGACGATGGCAACGCCGAAGAAGTCACCATTACTGGCGTCGTTATGGGCGCCTATCTTACGGCACCGCGACGTCGTTCGTAGCGGGGTACGGGTAGGCGGAACCGCCTTGACATTATAGGCGAAAACGCCTAGCAATGGAGTTATCCGAAAACAGGGTGACTCCTTTCATGTTTGTGGTGTTCGATCTCGACGGCACGCTGGCCGATATAAGCCATCGCACACACTTTGTTCGCGGCGCCGGCCGCGACTGGAAATCGTTCTTTGCTACCTGCGTCGACGACCTGCCGGTGCCGCATGTTGTCGCGTCGTTTAAGGCGCATCTTGCTGCTGGACATCGCGTCAGGATTTGGAGCGGCCGCAGCGATATAGTGCGCGCCGAGACTGAGCAGTGGCTGGCGTGCGAAGCCGACATCGATCCACTCCACCTCCAGCACATGCGCGCTGAGGGCGACAACACGCCTGACGTAGAGTTGAAGCGGTATTGGCTGAACCAAGAGTACGAGCGCCCCGATCTGGTCTACGATGACCGCCAGCGTGTGGTCGATATGTGGCGGGCCGAAGGCGTGCCGTGCTTTCAGGTGACGGCGAATTGGGAGGTCTCGAAGACGACAGCGCCGATTTGTAACCCTCTGCTGACGATTATGGTTGGGCCGAGTGGAGCCGGGAAGTCGGCTTGGCTTGAGAACAACGCCTCCGGCGAGGTCGTGTCGAGCGACGAGTTGCGTGCGGAGTACTGCGGCGACTTCCGCTCACAGGAACGCAACGACGACGTATTCGCGGCGCTACACCGCATTGCCAAGGCAAGGCTGGATAGCGGCCTGCCGGTAACAATTGACGCCACTAATTTGCGCCGCCGCGATCGACTGGCTTGTGTGGCTTTGGCTCCACAGGGAGCGGGCATGCGGTATGTCGTTATCGACAGGCCGCTTGAGGAGAAGTTGCGCGACGGCGGGTGGCGTAACGAAGTCAAGATTGGTGACAAAACGCTTGTTGAGGTTCACCACGAACGCATGCAGTCGGTGCTTAAGGACGTAATGGCTGGAGATGGCCTGCCGCAGGTTACGGTGGTGGATGCGCGGACGACGGAAGCGAGGATGGCGGCGTGAACCATCCATGGTGGCGACTTTTGTGGTGTCGCGTAGCGCATCGCAGAGTTCAGAGATTGCGCGGTGCCGGCGGCAAGACAATCGCATTCCGGTGCAATCCCTGTTCTCGACAGTTCTTTTGGTGAGCCGTATGACCCACTTCCATATCTCCCACATTAACGACGTCCTTCCGCACATCGAGGGCCGCAAGGACTTCGTGGTTGCCGACAAGGACGGTTACAGCGTTATCGACTACGTCTTTGCCGGCGAGGATACGTTCAAACATCCGGCGCGCGTCGAGTGCCGAGGCATCAAGTTTGCGCCGGACGGTTCGGTGCTAGCCAGGCCGCTGCACAAGTTCTTCAATGCCGGCGAGAAACCGGACACGCAGCCGGACAAGATCGATTTCAGCCAGCCGCACGTCATCATGGACAAGTTGGACGGCAGTATGATTCATCCGGCGATCGTCAATGGCGAAGTCGTGTTCATGACGCGCATGGGTCGTACGGATGTAGCGCGGAAGGCGGAGAGGCATTTGACCGATCGGCTGGCTTATATGTGCCGCCTTTTGTTGGAGGCATCGCACCCGGCTACACCTATCTTCGAGTGGACTGCTCCCGACAATCGGATCGTGGTCCGATACGAGGAATCGGCACTGACTCTTTTGGCCATTCGCCGGCACGATGACGGTTTCTACTATCCGCCATCAGTGTGCACCGATTGGGCCAAGGATATGCACCTTGGCTACGTCACCCACCACGTCCCGCGACACACCAACGCGGCTGACTTCCTCGCTTACGCGCGCTCAATTCAAGGCTCCGAGGGCTTCGTGGTACGGTTCGATAGTGGCTTGTGGGTGAAGGCCAAGGGTGACGATTACGTTCTCAAGCGCCGCGCCAAGGATTCCATTTTGCAGGAGAAGAACGTTCTTGCGCTCGTGTTGAGTGGCGAACTGGATGATGTTCTTTCGTTGTTGGACGAGCCTGACGCAAAGGCAGCGCGCGAGTATGCTGCGGCCATTGAGATGGGCCTGCACCAAACAGCACAAAACCTCGCTGCTTTTGTTGTCGCTAACGACAACCTTGCGCAGAAGGAGTTTGCAACGGTAGCAGTTCCGCGGCTTCCGGCCGAATTGAGGCCACTCGCATTTCGGGTCCGTCAGGGCAATTCGGCGCTTGCGGTGGTTCGTGAGCGGTTAGCCGCCAATACCAACAGCCAATCACAAGTCGACGCCAACCGTGCGTTGCACGGCGCAACATGGAGGATCGCATGACCGCCGCCAACTGCCCAACCATGCTCACCGCCCGCGAAGCAATCGCGGAGGGCTCGACGCCTGCTGTGTTCTTTTCAATCGCGAAGTTCAACGCAGCAATCGCGTTGCGAGAGCACAGCGACTATCATCGTGACATTGCGCGCCGCGCTCGAGAAGTTGGGCGCGAGATCGCGCGGATTACCGGAATGGATGTCGGCGGCAGGCGCTGGCGCGCGGCCAATGACAATCGCGGTCGGACGCGGAACAGGAAGGCGGCGTGATGGGCACCGAAGAGCTTGAGCGGGAACTGCGGGCCGGGCTGGAGGGCGTGACACCGGGGCCTTGGGTCCACTATTGCGCGCCCCTGCGCCACGGCATGAACGTCATCAACGAAATCCAATGCGGCGAGCGCGCGCCTGTTGTTAGTTGGTCCGGATTTGATGACAGCTTCCGATCAAAGGCGAGGCATAAGAAAAACGCCACCCACATAGCCCGCTGCTCTCCCGAGAACATCCGCGCCCTTCTCGACACCATCGCCTCGCTGCGCACCAAACTGGCCCATCTCCGTGAGATCGATTCCAGCGAACAGCCCCGGTACACCACAAAGCGGCTGCGCTATGAGATCGAAGAAGCGCGGAAGCGAGACCAGGCGGAAATCGCCTCGCTGCATGCAAAGGTGGCAGGTTTGGAGCAGCATATCCAGTTGCACGCGGGAGACGCGCAAAGTCTCAACAACGAAGTCGAGTTGTTCCGGCAGCACTGGAACGAAGCCGAAGCAGAAGCCGCCTCGCTGCGTGCAGACCTTGCCGAAGCGATGACGATGGTTAATGCGGCAACCGCGTGGTGGGAGGACAAGCGACCGCTAGATTGGGATGTGGCCAAACACATCGGATGCCCTGCGGTTAACTGCTCCGGTGTTGTGGAGGGCAATGTTGCTCGTGCTGCCGCCGAGTATTGGAGGAAGAAGACCGATGCTGACCGTTGACGCTCTTGCGCAGGAAATCCGTCGAGTTGACGGCTCTCATTCGCTTGCGGCCGGCGCGCTTGCCGAAGCACTGTTGCCCTTCATCTCCGCAGCCCTCGCCGCAGCACCACGGGAGGCGGTCGCTTGGGTCGACCCGAAAGACCTCGAATATCTGACACGGCGCAATGCCTACAACACACTCCTGTTCCGTGATGAGCAGGACGGGTATGTGCCTCTCTTCACCCACCCCGTACAGCAGGGGTGGCGGCTCGTGCCGGAAGAGCCGACAGAGGCAATGAAACGAGCAGGCGGTCTAGCCATCCTGCCCGACACCGCCTCTCTAATCGTCACAGGGAACGAGGCCGCTGACGCCTACCGCGCTATGCTTGCCGCCTCACCCAAGGAGGGCAACAGCAATGGCTGAGCGCACGTTAGCCGATGTCGTGACGACAATAGAATGTGGCGATTTCTACCGCGACTATGATCAGTCCGTGGCAGATTTGAAACTGCTGCGGGATGCCGCCTCCCTCCGCGAGCAGTTGGCGCGGGTGCAGCGTGATCTTGAAATAGCGAGCGAGGCAGTTGATCTGAACTACGGATATGCGCAGGGGCATCTAGCCCGTGCAGAGGCCGAGGTCGCGCGGATGCGGTCGGCGCTGGATTGGTACGCAAATCTCCCCAAAGGGTGGACTATCACGGCGGGCAGCCTCACCTATGGCGACTTGCATCTTTTGGGAGAAAAAGCCCGCGCCGCCCTCACCTCACCGGTTGGGGTAAGCGTGCGAGACGAAGCGCTGGAGGCTGATCCCCGGAACATCGACGCAGCGGGTCGATATCTGCGCGAGACCCTACAATCCAGCAAGAACCTTACGCCGTGGGACATCACGCCGAAGGCAACGAAGAAGAAGTGGCTAGCGTTGGCGGAAGGTGTCGCTCGCGCCCTTAAAGGGGGTGCGGGATGAGCAGGCTGACGGAGGCGCCCGCAATCGGCAGCAAGTGGCACAAGGTCAGCCCGACCGGCTTCTCTGCTGACGCCACGATTCGCGTCATGGGTGTCGTGGAAAACTACGTGGTTGCCCGACGCACAGGATGCGCGCCGTTTCTCGTCTCGTTAAGAGACTGGCCCAAACAGTTCACCCCCGCCGGCCGCGCAGTCCTCAAGGCTGGGAAGGAGGCGGGATGAAGGCGGATAATGATAACCTCGAGCGCGTCTACACGCTCGACGAGGCGGCCGAGGCGATGCGTATGACGCCGCGCGGAATTGCCAAGGAGGGCAAGCGACACGGCCTGTGTATGGTTTCCGGCCGCAAGATTCTATTTACTGCCGGCCAACTGGCGCAACTACGTGAGGCATTGGTATGGGACTCAAACTCCTCAAGCGCGGCAAGACCTGGTACATCCGCGGCACGGTACGCGGCAACAGCGTCTTCCAAACTACGGGAACTCGCGATAAGTCGCTCGCGGAAGCCATCCGTATCAAAACTGAAAAACGCCTCCTAGACGAGAGCGTCTACGGTAAAGCGTCGGTTGTCACGTTCCGCCAGGCCGTCGAGGATTATGCCGCAGCTGGCGGCTCTTTGCGTTTCCTTCTGGACGTCAAGGCGGATGGTTCGGAGGGCGGATTGGTGCCGCACTTCAATGAGACGCTGCTGTCGACGATCGGCCAAGTCGAATTGGACAAGGCAGCGCGCGATTTGCATCCTGCGGCGCAGCCCGAAACCCTCAACCGGCAGGTTTATACTCCCTTCATCGCCGTGTGGAACCACGCCTTTGCCGACGAGCCTAACATGGCGCGCAAGTGGAAGCGTCCGCGCAAGCCGAAGGGCACGAATGTCGTACGCCTGACGAAACGCCGCGCAGGCACGTTCCCTGTCGAGTATGAGCACGCCGCAAAGTTCGTTGCCGCGATGTCGCCCGCGCCGGCCATGATCATGACTGCGCTGTTCTACACAGGCATGCGGCCAATCGAACTATTTGCGCTCCTGGCCGACGAAGTGAATGTCAAGGGACGATGGATTACGCTCGAGAAGTCCAAGACCGGCGAGCCGCGCGGCATACCGATGCATGAATTTCTTGTGCCGCTGTTCGAGTCGCTGCTAAAGCGCAATGCGCTTGCTGAGGACGGTCGATTGTTCCGGGCACCACGCGGCGAGCCGTATCCGCCCGTCGAGGGCGGCGGCGGCGGGCTGAAGACAGCCATACAGGGCGCTCGCCGCAGAAGTGGAATTAAGGACGTGGCGCCCTACACCGGCCGCCACACGGCCTCGACGGGCCTGGTGATTGCCGGTGTTCACCCTCACATCAAGGATCAGATCCTCGGTCACGCCGCGGACGACATGTCCCGCCACTACACCAACGTGCCGCAGGCGCCACTCATCGAGGCGATCAACAAACTGCCGGTGCCGGCTGTCTGGCGGGCACTGCCTTGGTGGCAGGATCCGCTGGCGTGGTCGGGTAAGTTGGCGGAAGGGACCGGAAGACGGACGGATTTGGAGAAAAAGAACGCTAGTTGAACGCAGCGCCAAAATCCTACGACGCCCGCATGACGCTTGCACCAGCCACTCGCTTGTGCCATATGCCGCCCGTCGCCCACGTAGCTCAGTGGTAGAGCACCGCTTTGGTAAAGCGGAGGCCGGTAGTTCGATCCTACTCGTGGGCACCATTCCAACACCCAAAAGCCTGCACGGATTTTGCGCGCTTCCTTGTGCAATTCGCCGTTTGTTCCGTGCATTTGACGCAACATTGCGCGGCATGGCGTAAACCGCTCATCTGCTAAGACATTGATTATATAGGGATAAAATCAAGGGAAACGGCAATCGGCAACAGTCAAGCGTTCCCTTACCAAGGGAGTGCTCTACCACTGAGCTACGGCAGCCCGTTGAATGCGGGGCCTTCTGCCACATGGGAACGGCAAGCGCAAGGCATCTTGCGATGCCATGTTGTCGCCCGGGCGACGTCATGTCCGGGCCGCATTTTTCAGGTCCTTCTGCCGTCGGACATGCTACAGCCGGGACGGGCTGATCGCGAGCACGGAAATGGGGACAAGCAGAAATAGCGGGAGCATTCCCGCCAAGCCGGACCGGGCGGCGCGCCTGGCCGAGGAACTGCGCGCCAATCTGGCCAAGCGCAAGGCGCAGGCGCGCTCGCGGCGCGCCGGCGACACGTCGTCCGCGGCCGACGCCGGCAAGGGAGAGGCGTCCGGCGCGCCGGCGAAGAGGGATAAGGATTCGTAAATCGGCTGGCGGCATCATGCTGCGCCGGGCGGACGCAGGGGCAGGCATGCCGTTTCTTGAACCGTGCGGCTCTATCGTCTAGAGCCTGCGCTTTGTACAATTCTCGCCAAATGCCGGCCGATTCGCCGGGAAAGTGATTTTCATGGACCGCATCAGACTGGTCGGGGGCAACGAGCTCAACGGGCGCATCCCGATCTCCGGCGCCAAGAACGCGGCCCTGCCGCTGATGATCGCTTCGCTGCTCACCGACGACACGCTGACGCTGGAGAACGTGCCCCATCTGGCCGATGTCGAGCAGCTGATCCGCATCCTCGGCAACCACGGCGTCGACTATTCCGTCAACGGACGCCGCGAGAAGCAGCAGGAAGGCTATTCGCGCACCATCAACTTCACCGCCCGCAACATCGTCGACACCACGGCGCCCTACGAGCTGGTGTCGAAGATGCGGGCGAGCTTCTGGGTGGTCGGCCCGCTGGTGGCGCGCATGGGCGAGGCGAAGGTGTCGCTGCCCGGCGGCTGCGCCATCGGCACGCGGCCGGTCGACCTGTTCCTCGAAGGCCTCGCGGCGCTCGGCGCCAAGATCGAGGTCGAGAACGGCTATGTCCTCGCCAAGGCCAAGAACCGGCTGAAAGGCAATCGCTACGTGTTCCCGAAGGTGTCCGTCGGCGCCACGCATGTGCTGATGATGGCGGCCACGCTCGCCCGCGGCGAGACGGTGCTGGAGAACGCCGCGCGCGAGCCGGAGGTCGTCAACCTCGCCGACTGCCTCAACGCCATGGGCGCGAAGATCACCGGCGCCGGCACCTCGACGATCCATATCGACGGCGTCGAGATGCTGTCGGGCGCCCGCCAGAAGGTGATCCCCGACCGCATCGAGACCGGCACCTATGCGATGGCGGTGGCGATGGCCGGTGGCGACGTGCTTTTGGAAAACGCCCGGCCCGACCTCTTGCAGGGCGCGCTCGACATCATCGCCGAGACCGGCGCCGAGATCGTGCCGACCAATTCCGGCATCCGCGTCAAGCGCAACGGCCACGGCATCCAGCCGGTCGACATCACCACCGAACCCTTCCCGGGCTTCCCGACCGACCTGCAGGCGCAGTTCATGGGGCTGATGACCATGGCCAAGGGCAAGTCGCGCATCACCGAGACCATCTTCGAGAACCGCTTCATGCATGTGCAGGAGCTGGCCCGCCTCGGCGCCAAAATCTCGCTCTCTGGCCAGACCGCCACCGTCGAGGGCGTCGACACGCTGAAGGGCGCGCCGGTGATGGCGACCGATCTGCGCGCCTCGGTGTCGCTGGTGATCGCCGGCCTCGCCGCCGAAGGCGAGACAATCGTCAACCGCGTCTATCATCTCGACCGCGGCTTCGAGCGGCTCGAGGAGAAGCTGTCGGGCTGCGGCGCGGTGATCGAGCGGCTGTCGTCCTAGGCAGCGCACCGCGATCCCCGCCACAATGGTTGCGCGGGTCGGCAAGAGTGCATAGTTAGGCCGACGCTTACTCGCAATCCGGGCGCCGGACATGGATCAGCTCAAGCTTGCCGCCCTCGACGAAGAGGACCTGAACGTCATCTCCGCGCACGTCCAGGACGCGGTGACCAAGGTCGGCGACCTGAAGTTCCACCAGCGCGACCGGCGTTTCGTGGTGCCGATCCACCGCTTCGCCTGGGAGACGCAGGCGGGGCTGTTCCCCGACCGGCCGCAGCGGCGCAGCAGCGTGCTGCATTTCGAGCGGGTCGGCGCGGTCAAGGCGTCCGGCGTGGCGCGCGGCAAGCCGGAGGACGTGCTGGCGCTGCTGGCGCTGCGCTTCCATCCGGCCGAAGCGCCCGGCGGAACCATCGAGCTGGTGTTCTCGGGCGGCGGCGCGATCCGCCTCGAGGTCGAGTGCATCGAGGCGCGGCTTGCCGATCTCGGCGGCGCGTGGGAAGCGTCCTCGCGACCGAAACACCGGATATGAGAGCCTCGCCGTGGCCACGACCCTTCGCACTTCCGAAGCCGATTTCGAGGAGCGCTTCGCCCGCTTCCTGACCACCAAGCGCGAGGTCTCGCCGGATGTCGACGCCATCGTGCGCGACATCATCGTAGCGGTACGGGAACGCGGTGACGCCGCGCTGCTCGACTACACGCAAAAATTCGACCGGGCCGACCTCGCCAAGACGGGTCTGGCCGTCACGCGGGCCGACATCGAGCGCGCCTACCAGGAGGCCGATGCCGCTACCGTCGAGGCGCTGACCTTCGCGCGCGACCGCATTCTCGCCCACCACAAGCGTCAGCGGCCGGCCGACGACCGCTACACCGACGCGCTGGGTGTCGAGCTCGGTTCGCGCTGGACGGCGATCGAGGCGGTCGGCCTCTACGTGCCCGGCGGCACCGCCGCCTATCCGAGTTCCGTGCTGATGAACGCGATGCCGGCGATCGTCGCCGGCGTGCCGAGGCTGGTCATGGTGGTGCCGCCGTCGGGCGGCACGATCAACCCGCTGGTGCTGGTGGCCGCCGACCTTGCCGGCGTGCACGAGATCTACCGCGTCGGCGGCGCGCAGGCGGTCGCGGCACTTGCCTACGGCACCGAGACGATCCGCCCGGTGGCGAAGATCGTCGGCCCCGGCAACGCCTATGTGGCGGCGGCCAAGCGGCAGGTGTTCGGCACCGTCGGCATCGACATGATCGCCGGCCCCTCGGAAGTGCTGGTGATCGCCGACGGCGCCAATGATCCGGACTGGATCGCCGCCGACCTGCTCGCCCAGGCCGAGCACGACAGCGGCGCACAGGCCATCCTGATCACCGACGATGCCGCCTTCGCCGACGCGGTCGAGGCGGCGGTGGAGCGCCAGATCCGGCTTCTGCCGCGCGCCGAGACGGCGGCGGCGAGCTGGCGCGATTTCGGCGCGATCATCCTGGTCGGGACCCTGGACGAGGCGCTGCCGCTTGCCGACCGCATCGCCGCCGAGCATGTCGAGCTTGCCTTCGACGGGGCCGAGACGTTCCTGCAGCGGCTCACCAATGCCGGCGCGGTGTTCCTCGGCCGCCATACGCCCGAGGTGATCGGCGACTATGTCGGCGGCTCCAACCATGTGCTGCCGACGGCGCGTTCGGCGCGCTTCTCGTCGGGCCTCTCGGTGCTCGACTTCATGAAGCGGACTTCGATGCTGAAGGTCGGTCCCGAGCAGCTCCGGGCGCTGGCGCCGGCCGCGATCGCGCTCGCCAAGGCCGAGGGGCTCGACGCGCATGCACGCTCCGTCGCCATCCGCCTGAACGACGGATGACCATGCGCGGGCGCGACGCAAGGACCTCCAGGCTGGTCGACGTCGAGCTCGACGAATCGATCGGCCGCTCGACCCCCGACATCGAGCACGAGCGCGCCGTCGCGATCTTCGACCTGATCGAGGAGAACAGCTTCCAGCCGGTCAGCGACGACGGCTGCGGCCCCTACCGGCTGAGGCTGTCGCTGGTCGATTCGCGGCTGGTGCTCGCCGTCGCCCGCCAGGACGGCGCCGAGGTCATCACCCACATCCTGTCGCTCACGCCGTTCCGCCGCATCGTCAAGGACTACTACCTGATCTGCGAAAGCTATTACGAGGCCATCCGCTCGGCCACGCCCAGCCAGATCGAGGCGATCGACATGGGCCGGCGCGGCCTGCACAACGAGGGCTCGCAGACGCTGCGCGACCGGCTGTCCGGCAAGATCGACGTGGATTTCGATACGGCGCGGCGGCTGTTCACGCTGATCTGCGTTCTGCACTGGCGCGGCTAGCCCCGACGTGAGCGCCCTGCCCCGCTCGATCCTGTTCATGTGCCGCATGAACGTGGTGCGCTCGCCGATCGCCGAGGCGGTCGCCCGCAGGCTGCTGCCCAAAACCATCTACGTCGCATCGGCGGGCGTGCGCCGCGGCGAGCCCGATCCCTTCGTCGACGCCGTCCTTCGCGAAGACGGGCTGGCAGCGCCGCAGCGACGCGCCCAGACGCTGGACGACCTCGAGGACGACTATTTCGACCTGATCGTCACGCTGGCGCCGGAGGCGCACCACGCCGCGCTCGAGCTGACGCGCTCGCTCGCGGTCGAGGTCGAATACTGGCCGACACCGGATCCGACCACCGCCACCGGCACGCGCGACCAGATTCTGTCCGCCTACCGGGACGTGCGCGACCGCCTGAAGGCCCGCATCGCCGCCCGGTTCGGCGCCTGAAAGGCGAAGAATATGCGTGTTCACAAAGGCCCGATAATCATATAGGTTCCGCGCAATTTTTCCGGACCAGTCCTCCGGAAGCACCATCCAAGAAAAAGGTAACGAATGCCGAAGGAAGAAGTCCTCGAGTTTCCGGGCGTGGTCACGGAACTGCTCCCGAATGCCATGTTCCGGGTGAAACTCGAAAACGAGCACGAGATCATCGCCCACACCGCCGGCCGCATGCGCAAGAACCGCATCCGCGTTCTCACCGGCGACAAGGTTTTGGTCGAAATGACCCCCTACGACCTCACCAAGGGCCGCATCACCTACCGCTTCAAATAATTTCGCCGGTCGGCTCCGGCTTTTCCCATGAGCACCCTACCGAAGCTTGTTCTAGCATCCGCTTCGCCCCGCAGGATCGAGCTCCTGCAGCAGGCGGGCATAGAGCCCGACCGCGTGTTTCCGGCCGATGTCGACGAGACGCCGCAGCGTGCCGAGCATCCCCGCTCGCTGGCCAAGCGGCTGTCGCGCGCCAAGGCGGAAAGGGCATGGGAGGCGCTCAAGGGCGATGCCGATCTCGCCGACGCCTTCGTGCTCGCCGCCGACACGGTGGTTGCGGTTGGGCGCCGCATCCTGCCCAAGGCCGAACTGACCGAGGAAGCCGCCAACTGCCTGAAGCTGCTGTCGGGGCGGGCGCACCGCGTCTATTCCGGCGTCTGCCTGATCACGCCGGCCGGCAAGGTCCGGCAGCGGCTGGTGGAAACGAGGGTGCGCTTCAAGCGTTTCTCGCGCGAGGAGCTGGAAGGCTACCTTGCTTCCGGCGAATGGCGCGGCAAGGCCGGCGCCTACGCCGTGCAGGGCCTGGCCGGCAGCTTCGTCGTCAAGCTGGTCGGCTCCTACACCAACGTCGTCGGCCTGCCGCTCTACGAGACGCTCGGGCTGCTGGCAGCCGACGGCTACAAGCCCTATGTGAACTGGCCAGCGGCTCGAGCCTGATCAGCCAGGGTATGATGAAAAACGAAAGCGCGAAAATCGAGCCCCTGAGGCCGAAGCGGCCATGCCCGGAATGCGGCCGGGCCTCGGCGCGCGAGACCTACCCGTTCTGCTCGCCGCGCTGCAAGGCGATCGACCTCAACCGCTGGCTGTCGGGCGCCTACGCCATCCCGGTGAAGGAGGAGGAAGAGGAGGACGACCCGCAGCGAGGCGAGCCGGGCTGAGGCCGGTCCTCCCCGCCGGCGCGAACCGCCGCCGCGACTGCCAACGCCTGGTGTCCGCCGGTTCGGGAGGTGCCGGAACAGCGGCCTCCGCCCGCGACGCGACGAACGTCCATTTTCCTTCCCGCCGGTGCTGGACAGCCGAAAATCCCATGCTATAACCCAGCCGCTTTCGCCGGATCGCACCGGCGCTCCCGCGGATCGGCGCCCGCCGTTCAAGGGAAAAGCCCAGGTAGCTCAGTTGGTAGAGCAGCGGACTGAAAATCCGCGTGTCGGTGGTTCGAATCCGCCCCTGGGCACCATTTTCCTTTTCCTGAAGTGCGCAGAATTCCAGAGCGGTCGGCCGCAGGCGAGGGCCTTGCTCCGTCTTGTCGATGCCGATAAACGCCATGCTGGCGGCGGGCGGATATCTGCTGCAGCGCGTGACTGGCACCGAAGTGGACGCCGGGGGCGATCCTGCCGAGCTGCAGCAGCAGGAACATCGGTGCGAGCAGCACGAACTCCAGTGCCGCAGTCGCGTGCCCCGACTGGCGGAAGCGGAAACACGAAGCCCACGCGGAAATTCCGGGGAGTGACTTTGCCCACGGCAGCGGCAATAGTACGCACGCTCGTATCAGGGTGAGGTGTTTCATGAACCGTCATGTTGCTCGCGGATTGACCGCCGCCGGCGCGGCCCTCTTCTTCTCGGCGACGGTCGCGGCGGCATCGCTGGAGCAGATGCAGGGCGCCTGGGTGATGGAAGGCGCCAGCTGCTCCGAGGCCTTCAAGAAAAGCGGCGGCAAGGTCGAGTTCGTCGACCGCGACTCCTCCATCGATACTGGCCTCATCGTTTCCGGAAAAACCATAACCACGCCCGAGCAGTCCTGCACGGTCGAGAAGATCAGGCAGGAAAAGGACCACATCAGCGTGCTGCTCGGCTGCTCGGACGCGGTGATGTTCAGCAGCATCTCCGCCTCGTTCCGGATGACCGACGCCGATCATTTCGAGCGCTTCGAGACGCTCTTTCCGGATGCCTCCTTCACCTACGAACGATGCAAATTCTGATCTGAAGAAATCCCCGCAACCGACAAGGCCAGACGGGCCGAGCGCGACGGCCTTTGTCTTGCCCTCGCTCCGCCAGACCGGGCTAGTGTCGAGCCGCGGTGCCGCTTCGGGCATGCGCAAAACAACCGCCCTGTTTGCGCCAAAATTCGGCGACCATGTTGCCATTTGCATTCGGCGCGCCGCAGCGGCCGCGCCGCAACGGCTTGCACCGTGCCGCGATGCGGCCGGGCGGCGCGACTTGCAACACGACCTATATCAACACAAACGGCCGCAGTGGACCGTTTTGCAAAGTAGCAGGCAGCTCTCGCCATGATGTCGCCCAAAAGAGGGATACCCGCAAGACAAGAATCGGCCGCCGGAGACGGGCTGCGCGGGCCGATCATCTCTTTTTTCCGGATGCCCACCTTGCACCGGAGCGAAGAATTATCACCAGCAACATGATGTTTTGATGAAATTCCGTCCTGGAGGGTGGACAGGCTTCTCAGTCCACGCTATCCGCATCGCGCTGGCATCAACCTTCAAGGGACCCTTGTCGACGTGTCGATCTCATCGTCCAATATCGCGTCACAGGTTCCAGCTTCCGGCAAACCGCCGGTGGCGGCCAGCAAATCGACCTTCGGCTATTCCGCTCTGCTATGGAGCGTCGAACTGCTGCTGAAGGTCAGCCGCAACGCGGAAGCGCGCCAACTGCTCACCTGGATTACAGCACAGAGGCAGGCCGACCGCCGCCTGCTTTCGCTCGTCTCGCGTGCCTGGAAAGGAACGGAAAGCGACAAGCGCATCACCGATTTGCGCCTTGCCCACCTGAACAATCTGATCGAACTGCCGCTGAGGAAACGGAACTACCCGCGGTTGCTCTATCTGGCGGCCAGGTATGAGGTGATCGGCAAGAACATGCCTGTCACCGTAGGCGACCTCCTTGCTCGGCAATTGGTCAGCGACGCCGGGCGGGTTCGCCTGCGCGACGCTTCGGTGGCCGCGCTCAAGAAGATGCCGAACAGCACGTTCCTGCTCTACCTGAACGCCGTGACAACGGCAAAGGCAGGCGACCCCGCGTCAGCCAGCGCCATGCTGAGCGACAAGCTGCGGGCGCTTTCGGCGCAGCCCACGCGTTCGGCGGCGGAGAGCAAGGCCGTCAAGCGCCAGTTCGACACGCTGAGCGGCACCTGGCGGGTAGTCGACCTGATCGCCCGCGAGGAGATGCTCTGGCTGGATAACGAGCGCGGCTCGAGCTACGCGACGCTCGCGCTTGAAGACAGTTTCGCGCGGGAAGGCACGGACAACCAGAGCGCTTCGTTGAACTTCAAGGAACCGCTTCTCCAGGCCCGCGACGAAGAGCGGTACCTGAATTCCTGCCTTGCCGATTTCAATGCCAGCCCGGCGCTCGTCGTCAAGCTGAAGACGATCAAGGAGATGCTGCGCCACGCCACGCGGCGCCAGCTGTCCTACCATCACGCCTACGGGGTCGCCCATCGCTGCTATGATGAGGTCCAGGAGGGGATCGATCGCGTCCTTGCGTCGGCAGAAGCGGACTATCCCGAGGACAAGCACAGAAAACTCGCCATCCAGACGCTGAACCTCGCCCTCGAGCTATGCATCAAGCTTCGACGCGCGCCGGAAACGGAGAAGCTGAAGACGAAACTGCTCGAGATCGTAAGGTGGCAGAGCTTCGAACCGTTCCGGTGGCAGGCGTTGCCTACCCTGGTGTCGGAAAATCTCGACGTGTGGAAGCCGGTTACGCTGAAGCTGCGCCGCGAGATCAAGGGCCTGCCTTCCAGCGAGGGCGAGCTCAAGGCATTCCTGCGATGGGCGATGCTGTGTCGCGAGTTCGAGGACGCCGAAAAGGTCTTCCGGAAGCTCAAGCCGGCCCTGCAGGGGTCGCCGGCAGCCCTCTATTTCGTCAATATCCTGCAACGGCAAAGCCGCTTTACCGATGCGCTCCACCTGATCAAGCGCGTCCATGCCTACATGCTGGCGAAACCGTCGAGCTTGACCCCGTTCAACCATTGGAACCTGGTGCGCCGTTACGGCGAGCTCGACTTCCTGCGCAAGACGTCGAATTTCTACCTGAAGGAAAAGCAGCCCAAAAATCCTGTCGGGGTGATGCTGCTTGCCGCCCGCAACATCGACCAGTTGCGGAAATACCCGCTGGTCGTGCTGATGATGCTGAAGCGGCGGGGCTGGGCCGTCATTCCGCTGGTCGAGGGACTGCTGCCGCGAGAGCTCACCGGCAATCCGCGCATCGACGTGCTGCACGGCTGCATTACCCTGGAGAACAGTTTCAGGCCCGAGGCCGAGTGGCAGCTTCCCGCTCTCGAGGGTTTCAAGGCCGAACCCCAGAAGGGTATCCTGCGCTGGGGCAACATCGACCTGTCGCACTCCATGATGGAGGATGCCCGAATTGGCCGCCGGGCCTTCAATGTCGACCTGACCTGCCCGTCACTCTCGACTTATCTGGACGGCCTGTGCCTGTGGACCCAACGCTACGCCAAGGCCGCGGCCTATGCGCGGGCGCATTTTTCGACCATGGGCCTGCGCTGCGGCTTCATGACGCTCTTCAATTCACGGCTGCCGGAGTCGCTGTTTCGTTCGTACTGCGACGAATTCGGCGATCCGGACACCTTCTTCTGCCTGCATACCGCGAACGGCTACGAGAACTACTTCAAGAACTTCCAGACATCGATCTCGACGCGCTGCGTTATCCGCAACGTGACGAAACACCGGCATGTGCGGGCATCGAGCATGCCCATACCGGAGTTCTTCGAAAGCTATTACCAGCTCCACAAGAAGAACATCGCCGATGTCCTTACCCGGATTGAAGCCGTGGCGAGCATCCGCCGGACGACGGCCGGTCAATCGAATCCGGATCCGGCCGTCGAGGCTTGCGAGAAACGGATCATGGAATGGCGGGCCAAGGGCGGCAAGGTCGTTTGCCTGTTGGGCCGGGTGGTGTGCGATTCGGCCGTGCCCTTCGACGGCGGTCCCGCCCACAAAGACCTCTCGGACTGGCTCAATCACAGCATCGAGGCGGTGCGCGACACCGACACCCTGCTTCTGATCAAGCCGCACCCGCACGAACTGAACGAGTCGATCGGCACCTACCTCAACGAGTATTTCGTCGACCTCATCAAGGTCGACATCCCGGATAATGTCATCATCCTGGGCCACAGATGGTTCGACATCCAGTCGCTCAAGCGGTTTGTCGACCTCGGGCTGCTCTACAATGGAACGGCTGCGGTAGAAATGGCGCTGCTGGAGATACCGACCGTCCTTTGCGGCCATTTCGGACCGATCGACTATCCGCTCGGCCATCTGGTTCCGACAGGCCGCCGGCAATACGAAAACATGCTCCGGTTCAAGTCACGCGCGAAAGCCGCGCCCGACATGCGGGCGCGGGCGGCGATCTGGCTGCACTATATGAGCACGTCGGGATTCATTCTCGACTACCGCTATCATGCCCGGCCGATGACGAACAAAGTCGTCTATCCACCCTATTGGATAGACGAGGATATGCAGTCGTATGTGAAGCATGGCGATGCGCAGGCGTCGATCCTGGCCAAGCGCGCGATCGGCATCCTCGACGAACCCCGAATTTGATCTTCGCCAACCGGCGCACTGCCGGCATCCGCAATTCATGATCTGTCTGTCAGGAGCATATGATGTCGCAAGCATCCGTGGTTGAAAAAGAAGACGCCCTCGCGGAAAAAGTCGCAACAAAAGGCACTGCCCGGAGCAAGGCAAGCCAGGAGAAGGGCTGGAAGAGCGTACTCACGGTCGCCAAGCGCTTCTTGAAGGACCGTCCCAACGACCACCTGTCATCCCTGCTCGTGGAGCTGCGGGAGCTGAATATCTCGCGAAAGGATCCGGGTCGCTACTACGTCGTCAAGGACATCGTCAAAAACATCGGCGGCGAAATTCTCGGCAACGAGGGCAAGGACCTGGGCGACGGCTTCTATTATCCGGACGTCCGCAATGGAAAATATGCGCTGGGTCACATCAGCCAGATCCGTTATCTCTCCCAGCTGATACGGCGCGACACGACCGGTATCATGGAGCTTGGCAGCGGCTGGTCGTCGAACCTCTTCCAGCTGTTCATCGCGCATGGCGCCACCAGATCGAAAAAGCTGATCTACTACGGCGGCGAATACACGCGGGAAGGCCAGATCTGCGCACGGTACATCGCGGGCACCGAACCCAACATGGCCTATCGCGCGTTCAACTTCGATTTCCGCGACCCGGACGTGACCTTCCTGAAGCGGCAGAAGGGCCATATCCTGCTGTTCACGTCCCACTCGATCGAGCAGGTCGACGCCATCAATCCGATTCTGTTCAGCCAACTAAAGGAAATCGCCAACGAGGTCACCGTGGTGCATTTCGAGCCCGTTGGCTGGCAGCGCGAGCCGGAGCTGCTGAACAAGCGCGAAAATCATGACGATGCGTTCTTCGAGAGCATCGGCGAGAAGGCGCTGGCCGGCAACATCGAGTCGGTCGCCGAAAATGCCGCCTGGTGGTCCTGGCGGCTCAACTACAACACGAATCTGCTTCGCATCGTAAAGGGCCTTGAGAAGGAGGGCTCGATCCGCGTCAGGCGAATGGAGTACGATTTCAACGGCCAGGCCAACGTGCTCAATCCCTCGTCGCTTATCCATTACGACTTCGTGCGTTGACAGCAGGGACGAGCCGTCGCGTGCCACAAGGACAGATACTGGCCATCATTCCCGCGCGCGGCGGCAGCAAGCGGATTCCGCGCAAGAACATTCGGCCTTTCGGCGGCCGGCCAATGATCCATTGGCCGGTAGCCGCAGCGTTGAAGAGCGGCCTGTTCGACCACGTCGTCGTATCGACGGACGACGACGAGATCGCAGCCGTTGCGGCAGAAGCCGGAGCGCTCCGACCGTTCGTGCGGCCGGCCAGTCTGAGCGATGATCACACACCGCTGCGTCCCGTGATCAAGCATGCGATCGCCGCCGCGGAAGAGCATTATGACAGACCGGTCGCTTTCGCTTGTTGTATTCTCGCGACGGCCGCCTTCCTGGCCGTCGACGATTTACGGGCCGGTTTCGACGCGCTGTCGCGGCCGGAAACGGATTTCGCCTTCGCCGCCACGCACTTTCCATCGCCCATCCAGCGTGCGCTCCGCCGCAGCGCCGCGGGCGGAGTGGAAATGCTCAATCCCGAGCATCGGTTTACACGATCACAGGACCTCGAAGAATGCTTCTATGACGTTGGCCAGTTTTATTGGGGTGCTCGCGCGCCCTTCATGGATGACGGATTGATGTATGGGCATCGCTCCGTGCCGATTATGATTCCGCAGAACAGGGCTCGTGACATCGATACTCTGGAGGATTGGGCAGAAGCCGAGCTGTTATTGAACTTTCATCGCCTCTCGGCCAACAACGAGGAAATCTCGTCTACGCCGAACTTGAGGATGACAAACCTCTGATCTTGGGTTATGTGGCTGCCGGGCGTCGCCCGTTAGCGATAGATACCCTTGCTGACGCAAAAAAGTCCTATCATCAACGCTTGAGGATTTCCCAGTGACACAATTCGCGACGGAACAGGAACAGTTTTGGGCCGGCGAGTTCGGTGACGAGTATGTCAACCGTAACCGCTACGACATCAGCGCGACACTGGCGATGTTCTCGCGTATCCTGTCAAAGGCATACGATGTTTCATCGATATTCGAGCTCGGATGCAATATCGGCCAGAATCTTCGCGCGCTCAAACTGCTGAAGCCGGGAAGCACGATCAGCGGCGTGGAAATCAACAAGACCGCCCATGCCAACGCCGTGAAGGATTTTCCCGGCGTCATCAACGGGTCCATTCTCGAGATCGATCCGGCGAGCGTCGGCGATGTCGACCTGGTCTTCACCAAGGGCGTGCTGATCCACATCAACCCTGAGCGGCTTCCGGAAGTCTACGACAAGATGGCGGCGATCGGCAGGAAATATGTGCTGATCTCGGAATACTATAACCCGGTGCCGGTCACGATCGACTATCGCGGGCACGACCAGCGCCTGTTCAAGCGCGATTTCGCCGGCGAATTCATGGACAGGCACCCCAACTTCCGCCTGGCGGACTACGGCTTCGTTTACCGGCGGGATCCGGTCTTCCCGCGCGACGACGCGACCTGGTTCCTGATGGAACGGAAGTAACCCGATCGGCGGCCGTCCCCGGCCGTCGTTTCCTCCCCTCCCCGAGCCCGGCACTCCCTCGACAAGGGGGAGCGTCAGGCGCGCGATGCTCTCCGGCGGCAGTTGGCTGTGGCCGGTGGACCGTCGTCCAAGGCTACTCGCGACCAAGCAAAGGCGCCTCCGGTGATGAAGTCACCGGGGCGCCGCCTGAACGACTGACGATGCAGGCGGCGAAACCCGCGCCCGCACTCGATGACGATCCCAAGCAGCCCGCCCGGGATCGATCGGCTTATGGGCCTTCGCTGGAAGGCGGTGCCAGGTCGACGCCGTTGAGGCGGCCGACATGGGTCGGCAGCATCGGCACGAACTCGTCGGCGGCGCCTGCGGCGACGGCCACGGCAAAGGCGTTCTTCGCAGCGTTGCCGAGCGGGTTGATCAGCCCGGCGGCGTCCGCCATCGATTCCAGATATTTCAGATCCTTGAAGGCGTTGGCGATGGTGAATTTGTGCGCGTCGCGGTCGCCTTCGAGGGTCCAGCGCATGAAGGTCTGGTAGAAGCCGCAATCCATGCGGCCGCCGCGGATCACCGCGTCGAAGCGCGCCGGCGAGATGCCCACCTTCTGCGCCAGCGCCAGCGCCTCCGAATAGATTGCCGCATAGCCGAGCGACAGGAAGTTGTTGAGCAGCTTCATGCGGTGGCCGTCGCCGGTGACGCCGATATGCACCACCTTGGCCGCCCAGGTCTCGATCACCGGACGCAGCCTGGCGAACACCGCGTCGCCGGCGCCGACCATGGCGCTGAGCTTGCCTTCCGCGGCCTCCTTGGGCGTGCCGCCGAGCGGCGCGTCGGCAAGCTCGATGCCGAGCGGAGCCAGTTCCGCCGCCAGCGCGGCCGTCGAGGTCGGATCGGAAGTGGAGCAGTCGACGATGACCGAGCCCGGCTTCAAAGCGCCCTTCAGGCCGCCCGGGCCGCGCACGATCGCCTCGACCTCGCGCGAGCCGGTCACGCACAGGAAGACGACGGTGGAGGCCGCCGCCACCTCTTCCACCGAGCGGACCTCGACTGCGCCGCGCGACACGAGGTCGTCGGCCGGCGCGCGCTTGCTGCGGCCGAGAAAGGTCACCGGATAGCCCTTGTCGACGATGTTCCTGGCGATGCCGTGGCCCATCAGGCCGATGCCGATGAAGCCGATCCGTTCGCCGGTGTCGCTGCTCATGTCGTTTCCTCCTGAAATCGGCGCCGCCTCCGTGGCGTCCCGCCGTTATGCGCTGTCTCGCTCGATGGCAGGCCGGGTCAGGCCGGCCGGACATATTTGCGCCAGTTGTGCGCCTCGCGGAAGCCGAGCACCTCCCTGGCCTTGCGGTTCGACAGCAGCGTCTCGTATTCACCCAGCTCGCGCTTCAGCGGCACGCCGGGATAGAAGCGGGCGAGCAGTTCCCTGGTCGGCAGGTCGGACGAGCAGTCGTCATTGGCGGCATTGAACACCTGGTAGCCGAGGCCGTCCTTCGCCACCGCCAGGTCGACGATCTGGCCGAGATCACGCGCGTCGATGTAGCTCCAGGCGATGCGCTTGCGGAAACCCGGGTCGGCGAACCACTTCGGGAACAACTTGTATTCGTGCGGCTCGATGACGTTGCCGATGCGCAGCGCATAGATGTCGAAGCCGCTGCGCGCCGCGAACGCCCGCGCCGTCTGCTCGTTGACGATCTTGGAGAGCGCGTAGCTGTCCATGGGATCGACGTCGTAATCCTCGTCGAGCGGAAAATAGCCGGGATCGCGCGGCTCGTTGGCGAAGACCAGGCCGTAGGTCGTCTCGCTGGAGGCGATGACGATCTTGCGGATGCCGAGCTTCACCGCCGCCTCGACGACGTTGTAGGTGCCGAGCGCGTTGATGCGGAAAACCTCGTTGTCGGGCGTGATCATGATGCGCGGGATGGCGGCGAAATGGACGAGGGCATCGACCGGCTGCGGTCGCAGCGACGGATCGAACTCGTGCCTGCCCATATAGCTCGACAGCGCGTTGAAGACCTGGCCGCTGTCGGTGATGTCGGTGATCAGGGTCCGCACATCCGGATGGTCCAGCGGCTTCGCATCGAGATTAAGCACCTGGTGGCCGCGCTCGACCAGATAGTTCACCACATGCCGGCCGGCCTTGCCGCTGCCGCCCGTGAACATGATCCGCTTGCCCATTCCTGTCTCCCTTGATTGCAGACCGCCGGCCATCGATCCCGAATGCCGGCTACGTCTCGCCGGCCCTGCCGATGCCTTCCAGATAGAGCTGCTTGCTCGGCTGCAGGTGGTCGACGCAGAGTTGCGCCAGCACCCAGCTGTCCCTGCCCGCCAGCGCCTCGATCATCATGCGGTGATGCCGGCGCGATATTTCCAGCTGCTCCCGGTCGGCGAGGGACTTGGCCCGAACCGGAAGGCTGAGCTCCATGTAGTGCTCGATCGATTCGACCAGGTACTTGTTGCCGCAGGCGGAGAACAAAGCGAGGTGGAAGCGGTCGTTGGCCTCGTGGATGCCGCGCAGGCTGCCGTTTTCGACATGTTCGCCGTGAACCCGGTCCAGCTCCGTCAGCTCGTCGATCAGCGAGACCGGCGCCGGCAGCGGGATCATCAGGGCCGCCTGGCGCTGCAGCATCTCGCGCACGGCATAGATCTGGAGCACCTCGTCGGGTGCAAGCCGCCGCACCGTCGCACCCTTGTTGCGCTCGCGCGTGACGATGCCCAGCCGCTCAAGCTGGTAGAGCGCCTGGCGGATGGCGTGGCGAGAAACCGGGAAGCGCGCCAGCAGCACGTCCTCCACCAGACGGGTGCCCGGCGCCAGCCGCCCGAAGATGATGTCCTCCTCGAGCGCCCGCACGACGTCGGCTTCCTTGCCAAGCTCCGCCCTGTTCAGCACGCAGGCCGCTCCTTGTCCCGAACCGCACTCTAGACGCCTTGGCGGGCGGACTGCAATCCGGTACCTGCAAGACTCATCGATAATGAGAGCAGGAATGCGCTCTATCTCCGTGGAAACGCCGGAGAAAACCAGGAATCAGGACAGGATTCTCGACAATCGGCTGCGCGGCAGCTTCGAAATTGCCGCCGGCGCGCCGGCGGCAACTCACGAACGTCGCGCAGCCCCTGGAAGGGCGCGGCCGTCAGCCCTGCGCCACGGCCCGCACCGCTTCCACTACCTTGTCCACGTCCGCCTCGGTCATGTCCGGGTAAAGCGGCAGGGACAGGCAGCGCGAATAATAGCGGTCGGCGCCGGGCAGGTCGGGCGAAGGCGACGCCTTCACATAATAGGGCTGCCGGTGGATGGGGATGTAGTGCACCTGCGTGCCCACGCCCTTGTCGCGCAGCCGGTTCATGAACTTCGCCCGGCTGATCCCCAGCCTTTCGAAATCCACCAGCGCCACCATCAGGTGCAGTGCCGGATCGCTGCTGGCCGGGGCCGGCACCAGGCTCAGCGAATCGTCGTTCAGCCGGGCGAACGCCTCGCGGTAGCGCGCCGTCAGCGCGCGCCGGCGCCGCAGGAAGTCCGGCAGCCGCGACAATTGCGTCGTCCCGAGCGCCGCCTGGAAATCGGTGAGGCGATAGTTCAGCCCGAGCCTCGTCAGTTCGTAGTACCACGGGTTTGTGGCGCCGTCGGTGTCGAAAGCCAGCGCTTCGTTGCCGAAACCCTCGCGCTCGCGCTCCAGTCCGTGGTTGCGCTCGAGCCGCATGCGGCGCGCCAGTCCGTCGTCGTTCGTGGTGATCGCACCGCCCTCCCCGGTGGTGATCGTCTTGACCGGATGGAACGAGAACACCGCGCAGTCGGAGAAGGCGCAGTCGCCGACGCGCCAGGGGCGCCCGTCCTCCGCCTCGGTGCCGAGCGCATGGCAGGCGTCCTCGATCACCTTCAGCCCGCGGGCCCGCGCAATCGCGGAAATTTCCGCCATGGGGGCCGGGTTGCCGCCCATGTGGACGACAAAGACGGCTTTCAGCCGCTGCGGATCGGCCCGGGAGATGGCGTCCTCGAGCGCCGCGGGGGTCAGCAGCGCGCTATCCGGGTCGACGTCGGCAAAGACGATTTCGGCACCGACGAGCCGCGGCCCGTTGGCGGTCGCCACGAAGGATATCGACGGGACGATCACCTGATCGCCGGGCTCGAGCCCGATGGCCAGACTGGCCAGATGCAGCGCCGCCGTGCCGTTGGAACAGGCAATGGCGTGTCTTGCGCCTACACTTTCAGCAAGTGCCGCCTCGAAGGCCCCTACTGCCGGTCCGGTGGTCAGATAGTCGCCGCGCAGGACGTCGACGACCGCTTTGATGTCGTCTTCGCTGATCGATTGCCGGCCATAGGGTATCATTCCGTCGGGCTCCGCCTTGTTTGGGACAAACTCTACGATGATCTGGCAACGCCGGGTGCAGCGCCAATGCGATTCGCTTTTGAACCACGCGTTTCGTCAGAAATATGACACAACGCAAGAAAACCGGCCGGACTATTGCCACAGCATTTCGGAAGGTCAAGGGTTTCTCGTGCCCTAACGACGCAACTGAACGAAAACCGGATTGTCGATACAAATCTTTATCTTCGGCTATGCCGCATATTGACTTTGGCAGCGAGCCGCTGTTGAACGTCCCCCGTTGATCACGTCGGGGTTGGGGCACCCGCGACCCATGTCCATAACCCGGGCAGTCGATGCTTCTGAGTGCAGAGGCTGCCAAAAAGATGGGAAAGATAATGCAGCTTATCGACCTGAACAACCGGAACATTCTCGTCACCGGCGGCACCGGCTCGTTCGGCAAAGCCTTCATCGAACGGGTGCTGACGACCAGCACGCCAGACCGGATCGTCGTCTACTCTCGTGACGAGCTCAAGCAATACGAGATGCAGCAGGCCCTGCGGCAGAAGTTCCCGAAGGAGAAGCTGCACGCGCTGCGTTTCTTCATCGGCGACGTGCGCGACCAGGACCGCCTGCGCATGGCCATGCGCGGCATGGATTTCGTCGTTCACGCGGCCGCCCTGAAGCAGGTTCCGGCGGCCGAATACAACCCGATGGAATGCATCAAGACCAACATCATGGGCGCCGAGAACGTGATCGCCGCCGCGCTCGACAATGATGTGGAAAAAGTCGTCGCCCTCTCCACCGACAAGGCCTGCAATCCGATCAATCTCTACGGCGCGACCAAGCTCGCGTCGGACAAGTCGTTCGTGGCCGCCAACAATCTCGTCGGCCGCAACCGCAGGACCCGTTTTTCGGTGGTCCGCTACGGCAACGTCATCGGCTCGCGCGGATCCGTGGTGCCGTTCTTCGCCGCGCTCGCCAAGCAGAACGCCGACATTCCGATCACCGACGAGCGCATGACCCGCTTCTGGATCACGCTCGAGCAGGGCGTCGATTTCGTGCTGTCCAGCTTCCCGATCATGCAGGGCGGCGAGGTCTTCGTGCCCAAGATCCCGAGCGTGAACATCATGCTGCTCGCGCAGGTGCTCGCTCCGAACTGCAAGACCTACAACGTCGGCATCCGCCCTGGCGAAAAGCTGCACGAGGTGATGATCTCGGTCGACGACGCCTACATCACCGTCGATCTGGGCAGCCGCTACGCGATCGAGCCGGCCTTCGACGACTTTGCCCGCAAATCGCTCACCGAGACGATAGGCGCGACCCGGGTGCCGGACCGCTTCTCCTATTCCAGCGACACCAACCACGACGTGCTCGACGCCGACGGCCTGCGCCGACTGCTGGCCGAAGCCGGCTTCTGATTCCACACGCCGTCGAAATAAAGAAAGGCCGCCCGGTCGACGGGCGGCCCTTTTTTTTGCGTCTCCGCTCGGGGGGCCTGGTGGATGCGCGGTCGTCAACCGAGACGACGGCGGAGTCCGCCCGACCACAGGCAGCCGGCTAATGAGCGGCAGTGACCCGCCGCTCATCGACCTGGAGCGGGGCGCTTACCCCAGAAGATCCCAGCTCACCGGCGTGCCCTTCTTGACCGCCTTGCTGACACGCCGGCCGATCAGCGCATCATAGAATTTCGGCGGCAGGCCGAGGCCCGGCCTGATGCTGCGGATGTTGTCGGCCGTCATCTCGCCGCCCGCCTCTATGTCCCTGGTCACATAGAGGGAGCGCCTGCGGGTGCGTCCCTTCTGCTCGGACTCCGTCGCCCCGTAGAAGATCGAGCCCAGCGCCGCCTGCGCCGTCTTCACCTCGTCGACCAGGCTCTTGAACTCGTGCGGCTCGAGCGAGAAGGCCGAATCGACGCCGCCTTCGGAGCGCGCCATGATGAAGTGCTTCTCGATCACGCCGGCGCCCAGCGCCGTCGCGGCGACCGCCGCGCCGATGCCGAGGGTGTGGTCGGAGAGGCCCGCCTCGCAGTCGAACAGCTTCGCCAGATGCGGGATGGTCAGCAGGTTCGAGTTCTCCGGCGAGGCCGGATAGGAGCTGGTGCATTTGAGCAGGACGAGGTGCTTGCAGCCGGCCTCGCGCGCCGCCGTCACCGCGTCGTCGATCTCGGCGATGGTGGCCATGCCGGTCGAGATGATCATCGGCTTGCCGGTCGAGGCGACCTTGCGGATCAGCGGAATGTCGACGCACTCGAACGAGGCCACCTTGTAGGCCGGCACGTCGAGCGTCTCGAGGAAGTCGACCGAGGTATCGTCGAAGGCCGAGCTGAAGGCCAGCATGCCGTGGCTTTTGGCGCGGTCGAAGATCGGCTTGTGCCATTCCCAGGGCGTATGCGCCTCCTTGTAGAGATTGTAGAGGTCGCGGCCGGCCCACAGCGAGGACGGATTGGTGATGACGAACTCGCCCTCCTTGACGTCGAGCGTCATCGTGTCGGGCGTGTAGGTCTGCAGCTTCAACGCATCGGCGCCGGATGCCGCGGCGGCATCGACGATTGCCAGCGCCTTGTCGAGCGAGGCGTTATGATTACCGGACATCTCCGCGATGATGAAGGGCGACGGGTCGTTGGCCCGCTCGGTGCCAGCGAAAAGGATCTGTTTCAGACGGACCATGAGCTTTGTCTCTCGGGGGCTGTGGAGTCTTTCCAAGGTGCTGGCGCCGACCGGCCGCCCGTTCCGGATCGGCGTCACCCATTTCAGGCTTTATCCCATGTGGCAAGGAAATCGGCCAATCCCTGGGCAAGGTTGTAGCGCGGCCGCCAGCCAAGGACCGCGCCAGCATGCGCAATGTCCACGCGCAGCTTGCGCGCCGGTGCCTCGTGCGAGGTGCCGAGGTCGAGGTTGCCGGCATTGCCGAACACCGCATTCACGGTCTCGGCCATTTCGGCGACCGTGTAAGCCTCGCCACAGCCTATGTTGAAGGTGCCGCCGGGGTTGCGCTCGTCGAGCGCCGCTAGGATCGCGCCGACGGCGTCGCGCACATAGAGCTGGTCGACGCTCACCAGCCGGTTGCCCTGCAGCGTCAGCGTGCGCTTGTCGCGCGCCTCGTTGACGAAGCGCATCAGCGCCGGCGTGCCCTTCTCGCCATGACCGTATACGGCGGCGAAGCGCAGGCTGGTAAGCCGCGGCTTGCCGTCGCGCGCATGGAGATTGGCGACCTGCTCGCCCATCAGCTTCGACAGGCCGTAGGCGTTGAGCGGCTGCGGCACCTCGGTCTCGCGGAAAGGCACCTCGTTGCCCGCCGAATAGACGGCGATGGTCGACGCAAGCATGACGCTCGGAACCGCGGCCGCCCTGGCGGCGCGCATCAGCCGCTCCACCGCGAGCACGTTCGGCTCTACGAACGGCGCCAGCAGGTTCGGATCGTCCTCCCGGGTCATGCGCCGGCCGGCGAGGTGCACCACTGCCGCCGCGCCGTCGAGCCGGGCCTTCAGGTCCTCCTCGGAATAGTCAGTCGCGCGAATCGTGAGCCGGCTGTCTTCTGCGGCGCGAGACGGTCCCCCGCGCCCGAGCGCGACAACGTCATGGCCGGCTTGCAGCAGCGTCTCCACCAGATAGCGGCCGATGAAGCCGGATGCGCCCGTCACCACAATTTTCATGGTCGCCTCCTCAATTCGCGCGATGTCGCGATCCGAGAACCGCGGGATCGACATGCTTCAGCTGGCCGAAGCAGCCTCTTCAGCGCTTCCGCACGTAATATCCAACCACTTCGAGCCGGCCGTTGACCGGCACCACCTGCTGTCCGTCCGCGTAGCGGTATTCATGGTAGAGCGCGTCCGCCGGCACCGGGAACCGGCTTTTGTCGAACGCCTGCCCGGGCGGCATCTGCTGGAACATCAGCTCGTAGACGGCGCCGGGCTCCTCGCGTCCCTGCTGCCTCGGTACGGATTCTCCGAGAAGCCGCCGCACCGCTCCGTCGAGGAAGTCGATACCGCGCGCCGCCTTGATCAGCCGCCACACATGGCAGCCGTCCAGACGCGGCGCGATCTCGACGATGCGCGGACCGTCCGGCGTGACGATCATCTGATAGTAGAGCGTGCCGTTCTCGATTCGAAGCGCGCGCGTGACCTCCTCGACCAGCTTGGCCGCGGCCTTCACATGGTGTTCCGGGACGTTGACGATCGGGATCAGGTGGCCGACCGGGATGCCGAAATTCGGACCGGTGTGGACCAGGCGCTCCGACAGCTCGGAGACCACGAGCTCGCCGTCGCTGACCAGCACGTTGCAGGAAATCTCGACACCTTCGAGGAAGGCTTCCAGTATGGCGCGGCGCGGTTCCTTGCAGGCGGCGATCGCCTCGTCCACCGCCGCGGCGAGATCGCCTTTCTCCAGGACCTTGGTGACGCCGCGCTGGCCTTGCGCGTCGGTCGGCTTGACCACGCAGGGAAACACGTTCCAGCCGCGCGCCTCGTCGGCTGAAGCCACTTCCGCGAAGGCCACGGGGCTGAGGCCGCGGCTGTTCAGGAACTCGCGCAGCAGCGGCTTCTTGTTGAAGACGTCGACCAGGCCGCTGTCGAAGAAATGCGGCAGGCCGAGCTTTTCGGACGCCTCGGTCGCGGCGGTGATCGCCACGTCGGAGGAGATCGAGTAGATTATTTCCGCCTGGCGCGCGCGCGCCAGCCCGCAGACGGCGTCGATGTCGCGGATGTCGAGCTTCTCGAAATCGTCGGCGAGCGTCTCGCCGGGGTCGCCGACCTGCCGCCCGGACACCGCCGTGACGGTCCAGTCGCGCTCCTTGAGATAGCGGATCAGGTCGGCCTGGCCCGCATTGGCGCCGAGCACGATGGCAGTGCCGTTCTTCATTTCCGTCTTTCCCTCAGCAAATGCTCGGCAAGCCGGCTCGCACCGCGGCCGTCCACCGCATCACGGCCGGCCGCCGACATGGAAGCGCGACGCTCGCGGTCGGCGATGAGTTCGAGCGCCCGATCCGCCAGCAGGCCGGTGGTGACTTCGGCACGCGGTCCCAGAAACACCGCGGCGCCCAGCTTTTCCCAGGCGTCGCATTGGCGAAGCTGGTTGTCGGCGAGCGCCATCACCAGCATCGGCAGGCCGCAGGAAGCCGCCTCATAGATGCTGATGCCGCCGCCCAGCACCGCAAGATCGCAGCTTGCGAACAGCCCCGCAATGTCCTTCGGCTCGACATGCAGCGTCACGCGATTCCCGGCATTCCGGTCGATCCATGCCTGTATCGCCTGATTGTTGGGGTTTCGTGACCCCGACATGACGGCAAGGCGAACCGTGTCGGCGGTCCGCCCCAGCAGCGCCTCGAGCGTCAGCAGGACCGCGCCCTGATCGTTGCCGCCGCCGAACGACACCAGGACCCTGTCGACTGCGCGCCCGTTCGGCCGCAGATGCGGCGGCGGAAACTCCGACCTGAGCACCGCATAGGCCGGACCGAACAGCATCTCGGTCTCGGGGTTGAGCAGACAGGGGCGCCAGCGCTCGGCCGTCTCGGAGGGGCTGCCGTGCACGATCATGTCGGCCCAGAAGCGGTACGGCTTGCTGGAATCGAAATGCTGCATCCAGACGAGGCCCGCGTCCCGCAGCACCTCCTGGAAGGTCTCGTCGGCGCGGTAGTCGTCGATCACCGCGCGCCGCGCGCCATGGGCACGCGCCAGGGAGACGAAAGTCTCCGCGTCGCTCTCCCCGGATTCCCATTCAGGCACCGGGATCCAGGCATCGAACAGCGCGGCGTCGACGTCGGAGCGATAATCGACGGACGGGCCGACCATGACGCAGCGCTGGCCGGCGCGCCGGAGTTCCGCGGCGAAGGTACGCGAGCGCATGAGATGCCCGATGCCGATCTTCGGGCTCACGTCGCAGCGGAAGATGACCGACGGCTCGCCGCTCACGCAGGCACCGTCCACCAAGCGGGCGAGACGATCGTCCTTGTCCGCGCGATTCGCCAGCCGCCGCGACCGGATGCTCGAGTGACAGCAATTCTCACCGGGAACACTATCTCCTGCCTGCAGGCGAACGCCAGAGGTCATCGAAAGTTGGCGGCGCAGCCCTCGGAAGTCGTCGAGCGGCAGCGTGGCTGTCATAGTCTGCGTATAATCGGGCAGTCAAGGTCCACGTAGCATGCAAATATGGGTGAAACCGTGTCCAGGATGACCATGTCACTTCATGTCCGGCTGGTGAACGCAGATGATTGCATCGTTTGACTTTCGGAGGGATATGACTAAGCACTCTCGCTGGAGCGCAGGATCGGCAGAGTGGCATGACCGGAACGGTCCGGGCGAGGTTGCGGTAAATGAATGAAGGCGTTGATCGTGACCCGATTGCTATCGCTTGTCCGCCCTGCGAAAGTGGCCGGCTAGCCGAAAAATATCGTGCTACCCACGAAATTCGGTCGCGGGAGTGGAGCGTTTCATGACGGTTGTTAATGCGAAGCCGAAACGTGGCAGGCTTCGGCATGATTGGCGCTACCGTTTTGTCGCCGGCCGCGATCGGCTATTGACCGAACTCGGCATCGAGCACTACGCCTTGGAACTCTATGGCGCCTGGACCGCCTCGCACGAGCGCATCGTGCAGAGCTTGGCTGAGTTTGCCAATGCGCGCCCGAAAACCGAAGCGACCGTCGGTTTTGGCCTGAAGGCGCTCGGGCTACGGAGAACCCAAAAGCTCTACCAGGCCGGCCTGATGACGCTGCGTAGCCGTCAGGGCGCTCACCACGACGCTTTGCCGCAATTGCTGGAGGCGATGGCCGAGTTCGAGCGCTTCAGCCGCGCCGCACCCCTTTCCGCAGCACGCAGAGTTCGTGAGCTGCTGTCTACGGACGAAGGCAGGAACGAACTCGCCCTGGCCGCGGGAAAAGCGCTCGACAAACATCCCGATAGCCCGTTTCTGATCTATCTGCGGAGCGCCTCGCTGGCGAAAGGCGGCGATCTCTCCAACGCCCATGATCTGGTCACGGCGGCGATCCGGCGATGTCAGGAAGCGACGGCGTCAGGCATCCTCACTGAACGGATCGACCGCCGCTACAAGAGGCTTGAGAGTGCCTGGCGTGTCGTTGATTGGATATCGCGTGACGAGGCGACTTGGTCCGACGGCAGCATCGGCACGCCCGAATGGGTGAGGTATGACGGTCTCGCTCCATTCGCGGCGGCGCACAACAGAGCTTCCACGAGCGATGCTTATCCCGACGGACAGTCTCCCGATCCCGAGCAGATGCTCGTTTTTTCCGAGCAATTGATTCAGGGCCGCCAGCACGAGCGCTACCTGGAAGCCTGCAAACGCGATTTCGACGATGCGGACGGGATATTCGCCAAGTTCAAGGTCGTGCGGGACATGATGCGCGAAGCCCGGCGTCCCATCGTCAGCTATCGCGCCGCCTATGATGCCGCGCGAGCCTCTTTCGAAGAACTCAGGCCGCGATGGGAGCGATTGGCCGAATTCTCCTATATCGATAGCCGGGCAGGTTCGAGCGCAATGCGCGCAAACGCACGTCAGCTTGCCGAGGCGTTGCGGATCGCCAGGCAATTGCAGTTGGAAGCGGATGTTGAACGGCTGGAACGCTCCTTGCTTTATCTTGCCGGGAAACCTGCCGCCGTAACTGCGCTGTGGTCCGCCTGCAATGCGCTCGTGGACGACAAGACCGATGCTTATATCGGGACAACGATCGCGCTTGTCGCGAAGGCGCGCCGAGCCCCTCAGGCCGTATCGGACATACGGGAATATTTCATCTGGACGCGGCATGTCCGGCGCTACGATCTGGCCCATGCCCTCTTCGACCGTCTGCCGGAGCGGCTCAAGCTCAGCAAAGCGAGCTTGCAATATGCGCATGTCCTCCAACAAGAGGGACAGTTCGCACGTGCGGCCGAACTGGTGCGCGCCATCCATGAAGAGGCGTTGCGGCACCCAGGATCGATCGATCCCAATTTCAGCTGGTCGCAGATCCGCCGCGCCGGAGAGCTGCAGTTCGCCGCCGAAACCGCCGAATATTTTGCCGCCTTTCCCCAGCCATCCGAACCACGCGGCGTGATCTTTCTCGCGCCGCGCAACGTTTCACAGATGCGACAGTATCCGCTGGTCGTGCTCATGGAGATGAAACGACACGGATGGGCGATCGTCCCGCTGACCAAGGGGGTGCTGCCGCTGGAGCCGACCGGCAACGCCAAGATCGACCGCTTTCTAGGATGTCTTACGGCAGACGGACGCTTCGATCCCCGCGTCGCCGAGACGTTCCCCGACATTTCGGGATTCGAGGCGGACGTCGAACAGGGTCGCCTACGTTGGAATGCGATCAGCCTGGATCACATATTGTGGGAGGAAGCGGCAATCAACCGAAGGCGCTATCACGCCGTCTTCACCTGCCCTGCACTCAAACCTTTCCTGGACCGGCTTGTCCACTGGACCAAGATCCATGCCATCCTGCTGTCAGAGATCAGGGACACTCTCGTCTCCGACGGCGCACGTTGCGGTTTCCTCGTGCTGCAGCAGGCCCGGCTACCTGAGGCGATGGTGCGGTTCTACCTGGAGGAGTTCGGTAGTCCGGACGATTATTTCTGCATCCACGCGACCAATGGATACCAGAACTATTTTGCCAACTTCAACGAACCCGTTTCGACGAGAATGGCACTGCGCAACATGACCCGTCATCAGACCCTGCGCACCGCCAGCGCTCCCGAACCCGGTGAATTCGAAGCGTTCTACCAGAAAAACCAGGCACGTGGCGGCGAACTGCTCCAGGCCGTGCAGGAAATAATCCGTGCGCGGCGCGCGACGGCGGGATTGTCGGAACGACTGCCGGAGGCCACGGCATGCGTCAACCGAATCCTTGAGTGGCGCCAGCGCGGAGGCAAGGTCGCCTGCCTGTTCGGCAAGGTCGTCTGCGATTCCTCCGTTCCATTCGACGGCGGTCCGGCGCATGCAAACATGAAGGACTGGCTGAACCACGCGATCGAGTCGGTACGCGACAGCAACACGCTGCTTCTGATCAAGCCGCATCCCCATGAGATCCGCAATGAGATAGGTCTGTTCATGACCGAGCACTTTCCCGATCTCATAGACTGCGACCTTCCGGACAATGTCATCCTGCTCGGCCATCGCTGGTTCGATGTCCACGATCTCGTCGGCCTGATCGATCTCGGCGTCGTCTACAACGGGACCAGCGCCGTCGAACTCGGCGTGCTCGACATACCGTGCGTGCTAAGTGGACACTTTGCACCGATCGACCATCCGATAGGCCATGCGGTGCCGCAAAGCCGAGACCATTTCAGGCGACTGCTGCGTTTTGAGGAGAAGGCAATCGTCGCGCCGGACTTGAAGGGACGAGCGGCAGCGTGGCTCAGCTTCATGAGCGGCGATGGTGTCGCACGGGACTATCGCTATCATGCTAGGCAGATCACCAACAAAAGGTTGCTTCCGCCCTGGTGGTTTCGCGAGGACATCGAGCGTTATCTGGCGGAAGGGGACCGCAACATCGAACTGCTGGCGGAGGAAATCCTTGCGACTGACGCCAGTTCTGCCGCGCCCAACCTGCAGGCCGCGCAGTAGGAGAAATTGAGCCGGCTTATGCATTCGCGCGTATCGATGTTGCCGGATTCGGCGGGTGAGTCGGCCCCCAGCCCTCGCGCGGGACAGGTCCAGGACGAGCCCGCCGCTGCTATGCCCGGATTGGTCAGCGGTCACCCGCGTCGTACAATCGGGCTGACCTCTCGTGGGCTGACGAAAGTCGAGCGAATCTCGGAATTTCTTGACGCGGACACGGTTTATCTCAAGCGCCGGATAAGTTCCTTCTGGCGCGATGACGTCGGGAGTTGCGACCAGCTTGCTGGATGGGGGAAGAAGCCTACGTCGAAAAGGGCGCAGCAGATCGCCGGGAAGTTTGGCCTGCCGTTTGTGGCACTCGAGGACGGATTCCTGCGCTCGGTCGGGTCTGGAAGCGAGGATTCGCCGCTGTCCATCGTAGTCGACGAGATCGGTATCTACTATGACGCGACCGCGCCCTCCACGCTCGAAAGACTGATCGCAACGCCACTGTCCCCAGCCCAAACCGAACGGGCCAAGCGGATCATGAACGCATGGCGCGATGGACGCGTTTCCAAATACAACAAGGCGCGCGACTATGATGGCATCCTGCCGCAACGTTTCGTTCTTGTCATAGATCAGACCTTTAACGACCATTCCATCCAGTTCGGCCTGGCCGACGCCTCCAGCTTTGAGCGCATGCTTGAGGCGGCAATCCGCGAAAATCCGGACAGCACGATACTCGTGAAAACCCATCCCGACGTTTGGGCCGGCACGAAGCGGGGGCATTTCAACCTGAGGTCGATCAAACAGCTTCCTCGGCTTGAGGTTCTCGCAGCCGACTGCCATCCAGCGGGCCTGATCGAAAGGGCCGAAACCGTCTACACGGTCACGTCGCAGGTGGGCTTCGAAGCCTTGATCTGGGGAAAGCCGGTCCGCTGCTTCGGAATGCCGTTTTACGCCGGTTGGGGCCTTACTGTCGACACGATCCCGTCGCCCGACCGCCGCGGCAAGGCGAGCTTGGAGCAACTTGTACACGCCTCGCTGGTCTCGTATCCGCGCTACATAGATCCAGAGAGCGGCAAGCGGTGCGAAGTCGAAGCCGTCATCGAGCACCTGGCGCAACAGCGAAAAATGCGCTCGCGCTTTCCCGAAACACTCCATGCAGCAGGGTTCTCGGCATGGAAGCGGCCGATGATTCGGGACTTCATGGCGGGCACCCGCCTCGATTTTCCGAAACGCCGCCACAAGATCCCGAGTGGCGCCACAGTCGCAATCTGGGGGAACGTCCCTGATGCCTCTGTTCCCGACGACGCGACGCTGATCCGGGTTGAGGACGGTTTTCTCCGCTCCGTCGGCCTCGGGGCGGAGTTGCGCCGATCGCTGTCGTTGGCCCTGGACCCGGTCGGCATCTACTATGATTCCAGCAGGCCGTCGGCGCTGGAGAACATCCTGATGTCGACGGATTTCGACCCCGCTCTGCTGAGCCGGGCAAGGGCGCTGCGCGAACGGCTCGTCGCCGAACGGCTCAGCAAGTACAATCTCGATGCCCAGCCCTGGAAGCGTCCCGACACGCGGGGGCCCGTCATCCTGGTACCCGGGCAGGTCGAGAGCGACGCCTCGATCCGCTTCGGCGCGCCCGAAATCCGCCGTAATATCGACCTGCTGCGGGCCGTCCGGAAGGACCGGCCGGAGGCCCATATCGTCTACAAGCCGCATCCCGACGTCGTCGCCGGACTGCGCGCCGAGGGCGAGGACGAGGCCCGCGCCGCGCAGGAATGCGACGAAATCGTCATGAACGGCTCGGTCGTGCAGATGCTCGACCATGTCGACGAGGTGCACCTTCTGACCTCGCTGACCGGATTCGAGGCGCTGATCCGCGGCAGGAGCGTCACCTGCTACGGGCAGCCTTTCTATTCCGGGTGGGGACTGACCAGCGATGTCGTGCCGGTCGAGCGGCGCACCCGGCGGCTTTGCCTCGACGAACTGGTGGCCGGCTGCCTGATCCTCTATCCGACCTATGTCAGCCGGACCAGCGGGCGCTTCATAACGCCGGAGCAGGCGGTGGACAGCCTCGTCAGGTGGCGCGAGAGCGGCGATGGCGCCATCTCGCCCTCCCACAAGGCGCTGCGGCTGGGCGCGCGCATCGAGCGGCTGTTCCTTTCGCCGCTCGCCTGGCTGCGCGCAGGTCGATAAGCCCGGCAACGACGGCGAGCGGCGGTCGACGACGCGGGCAATTTCGGCTCAGGCGCCGCCCTGTGAGGCCTCGTAGTATTTGATCGCCTTGTTGAGCGAACCGAACTCCAGCAGCCTGCCATTCTCCATGACGACGCCGTGCTGGCAGAATTCCTTCATGATGGAGGTGCTGTGGGATATCAGCAGGACCGTGGAGTCCTTCAGCCTGTCCGACAGCACGATCTTGCATTTGCGCTTGAAGGAGACGTCGCCGACGGCGATCACTTCGTCGATCAGATAGTAGTCGAACTGGATCGCCATCGACACGCCGAAGGACAGGCGTGCCTTCATGCCGCTGGAATAGGTGCGCACCGGCTGCTGCATGTAGTTCCCGATCTCGGCGAAATCCTCGACGAAATCGAGCAGGTCGGGATAGTTGCGGCCGTAGATGCGCGCGATGAAGGCCAGGTTCTCACGGCCCGTCAGCGAGCCGTGCAGGCCGCCCCTGAAGCCGAGCGGCCAGGAGACCGAGGCCCTGCGCTCGACCTTGCCGCTGTCGGGGACCTCCGCTCCGGAGATCAGCCGCATCAGGGTCGATTTCCCCGCACCGTTGCCGCCCATGATCGCGGTGTTTCGACCCGGCACGAAATCGATGGAGACATCGTTGATGACGGATTTGCGGCCCATCCGGGCCGGATAGGATTTGCAGACGTTTTCAAGATGGATCATGGCTTCAGCGTGCCGGTACTCGATATTCCAGCGATGCGATGCGGGCCGTCGCAGCCGGCCCGCATCGATGTCGCTCTCGTCTACACCGTATGATCGCGGACCGCCTGCACGATCAGGTAGCCGATCAGCCAGACGATCGACAGGATGCAGAGGCAGATGAACGTGTTGACCAGCCGCAACGGATACAGTGCGACCTCCGGGACGTTCGGCTCCACCGCGATGGCGAAATAGCGATCCTGCTTGCGGGCTTCCGCCTGCGAGGTCTCCAGGGAAGCGAGCGCGGTGGTGTAGGCCTTCTCGGCGAACTCCTGTTCCAGGGACAGCGCGTTGTATTCCGTCAACTGCGTCGTCAGCGTGCGATCGCCGGTCCCCTGCCCTCCGGAACCGATGCCGCGGCGCTTCTCCTCCAGTTCCGCCGTGTAGGAGGCGATTTGGCGGTCGAGCACGCGCACCGACGGTGAGTTCGAATCGACCGACGACAGCAGCGATGCCCGCCGCGACTTGAGTTCGATGATCGTCTTTTCGATGCCCTGCAGGATAGCCTGGTCCGATTCCGCGATCATGGTCGGGTTCGCTGTCTGCTCGCGATCGCGGAACACGGCGACCGCCTGCCGCGCCAGGACGAGACGATCTTCAGTCCGCGTCACCTCCGCCTGGGCATTCGAGATCAGCTTGAGGCGAGCCTTGGTGGACAGCTCATTGACCAACTCGTCGGACACTTTGAGCACGGCCTGGGCGATCTCGGCAGCGTCGTCGCCGTTGAAAGCCGTAACCTGAAACGTGGTGATGGCCGTGGTCGAGTTGTAGCTGGCATCGACCATCCACCGCCAGTATTTTATGAACTCCTCCAGAGGCATGTTCGGATCGATGCGATAGGCGAAGTCGATCTCCGGCCTGGCAAAGAACTTTCGCACATCGATTCCGAGCTTCTGCTGGATGTCGAGCAGCACCTGCTTGGAGTGGATGTAGTCGATGACGATATAGGCGTCCGCCGCCTGCGTGGTGGAGCCGGTCAGAGCGTTGAGCCCCAGATTCTCGAGCGACGACGTTTCGGTGCCGCGCACGGCGAAACGCATCTCGGAACGGTACTGATCGGACGACATGAAAAGATAGTAGAGACCGACCAGGAAGACAGGCAGGATCACCGCGAGCAGGAAGGACAGACGGGTGGGGCTCAGGCTGCGCCTGGCCTTCTTCGACCCGGCGACCGGCAACAGCTTGTCGAGCGCGGGTTGAAGCGGCGGCGCCTCCGCCGGAGTGACGGGCTTGGGCGCGACGGGTGCTTTCCCGACAGCCGGCGCTTTCGCAACCACCGGCGCCGGCATCATATCCATACCGGCCTTCTTGAAGGCGAGTTCCGTCTTCTTTCGCGCGGCCACCATTCGCGCCTGCGCCTGGGGTGCCGGCTTGGCTCCAGCCGCCTCCAGCGCCCTTTCCGCGGCCGCCTGATGGATCTCGGCCTTTTTCCAGCCTTCTTCGGCTTTGATCAGAGCGGCTTCGAGGTTCTCCTGCGCCAGACGATCGGTCGGGTCTGCCGAGTCCCCGTCGCTCCTGGCCGACAGCACACGGGCGGCATCGTTTCCGGCCCGCCGCCATGCGGCTTCCGCACCCTTGAACTTCGTCTCCACCGGATTTTCCGGCGCTACGGGGGCGGCAGGCTTGGCTTCGGCGGCCGGTGCGGCGGCTGCCGCCTTGGCCGGCACCACAGCCGGCGCTGCCGTTGCCGCCTTGCCATCGTTGCCGGGCGGGGTAGGCTTCACTTCGGCCGGCGCGGCGGCGTCAGCCGGCTTGACCACCTGCAGCCTCGGCGGGGCAGGCGTGACTGCGGCCGGCGCCTGCTGCGGCTTGGCGGGTTCAACCTTCTGCGCCGGCGCGCTGTCCGGCGCGACGGCCCGAACGGGGCCGGCAGCCTCGGCGGCTTTCGCCGGCGCGCCGTCTTGCGCCTGCGATGGTTTCGCCTCGGCCGGCTTGGAAATCGCATCCCCCGAGGGACGAACGGCGGTGGACGGAGCCGGCGCGGCCTCGCGCTTCTCCGACTGTTGAGCCGGGCTGCTCGGAGCGACCGGCCTCGGCGCCGGAGCACTGTCGTTGCGGGCCACCACTTCCAGCTTGGCCACCGGCATCGCCGGCCTGGCCGCCTGCGGGGACGGCGCCGGACTGCCAGCCGTGCCGGCATTCGGCGCGGCCGCATCGGCGCGCGGAGCGGCCGGGATGGGCGGCGCCTGCGTCACGGGCCTGGGCGCAGGAGCGGGACCGCCGGCGATGGGAGGAGATGGCGGGGGAGCCGTGACCGGACGGGCGGCTGGCAGGCTTGCCGCCGGCACGGGCGAAAGCCCCGGCAGCGGCTTTGCCGGCATGGGCGTTACCGGCCTGACGGCGGTTGAGGCCGAAAGCGCCGCCGTCACGGGCGCGGCGGGGCGGATATTTGCGGCCACGGGTGCAACGGCGGGAGACGCCGTGCCCCGGCTCGGCTCCGGCAGCGTGGGCGTGGCCAGGCCGAAAAGCGGCTTCTGCAGCGATTGCAGCGACCGCGCATCCGTCGCGATGGCGGGCGCCGCAACGGTTCTGTCGGCAGGCGGCGCCGGTTGAGGCGTCGCCGCCACGACCGGCGGCGCCGGCTGCGGTGCCGGCCTGCGCTCGGACAGGGTCGATCGGAGCATCTCCAGCGCGCTCGGCGCCGCGGCTGCCGCTTGGGCTGGCGGCACCGGTCGGGCGTCCGGCTGTTCGGTGCCGACGGCCCGGCCGGCTGAATCGCCGGCTGCGGCCTTAGGTTGGGCGAATGCATCGCCGAAGGTGGGGTCGGAGCGCAGGGCTTCGACAATCGCGTCTATGGTGTCGGTTTCGTTCACGTGTGAGCCGTCCGGTTGTTGACCACAGGGAACCTCCCCTTCGACCCGCCGCAAATGCCTGTCGAGTTTGTCAAAATCTCGACAGTACAAGCGCAAGCCCGACAAGACACCGTCGCCGCTCGTCGGCAGCGTCGCAAATCACAGTTCCATCTTATAGGGCGAAACGGGTCGCAATGCACCCCTATCCTTTCGCACCGGCCTCACCGAGGCACCCGCTCGACCGTTACGGCCGCGCAGCCGTGCATTTTCCTCCCCAGCTCATTGGAGCGCAGGCGGAGCCGATTTGCAACTCCTGTGGGACAGACAACCAGCCTGGAAGGCCGTGACCGTATTTTCCTCACCTGTCGATGATGCACGGAGCAATCCGGGCAAAACGGCAGAAAAAGCCACAGCGCTTCATTGACAATCCGACATGCCGTGACGGAAAGTGCTGCGCAGGACGGCGCCGGCATCTCGCTGAAAGCCGCGATTTCGCGCCTCCGCATCAAAAAGAACAAGCCAGAGGGTGAGCAGGAGACTTCAGATGCCTCACGACATACGCATGACCAGGTGGGCGGCAAGCGCCCTTGCGCTTTGCGCGACCGCCTTCCTCGCCTCCGCCGGACCGTCGGCCGGCCAGGAATCCACCGATCCGATCAAGCTGGCGCTGCACGACTGGACAGGCCAGCTCATCACCACCGAGATCATGGGCGAGGTGCTGAAGAAGGCGGGCTACAGCGTCGAATACGTGCAGGCCGACTATCTCGCCCAGTTCGCCGGGCTCGAGACGGGCGACCTGCATGTGGCGATGGAGATGTGGGAGACCACGGGCCGCGACGCCATGGACGCCTCCACCGCCACCGGCAAGACCGAGGTTTTCGGCCCGACCGGCATGAAAGCCAAGGAAGAGTGGTGGTATCCCGAATACATGAAGGAGAAATGCCCGGGGCTGCCGAATTGGGAGGCCCTGAAGGACGAGGCTTGCGCCGAGGCCTTCTCCACCGCCGAGACCGCGCCGAAAGGCCGCTATCTCGGCGGACCGGTGACCTGGGGCGGCTTCGACGACGAGCGTGTCGAGGCGCTGGACCTGCCTTTCGAGGTGGTGCATGCCGGCACCGACGCCGCTCTCTTCGCCGAGCTGGAATCGGCCTATCAGCGCAAGGCGCCGATCCTTCTGTGGATCTACGCGCCGCACTGGGCGCCGGCCAAATACAAGGGCGAGTGGGTGGCGTTCCCCGAATACACCAAGGAATGCTACGGCGATCCCAAATGGGGCTCCAATCCCGACATGGCCTATGACTGCGGCAAGCCGCATGGCGAGATCTGGAAGGTCGGCTGGGCCGGCGTGAAGGAAAAATGGCCCGGCGCCTACAAGGTGATCAAGGCCTTCTCCATCGACAATGACGAGATGGGCGCCATGATCACCGAGGTCGACCTCAACGGCAAGAAGGTGAGCCACGTCGTGGCCGAGTGGATGGGCAAGAACGAGCCGCGCTGGTCGGAGTGGATCAAGAAGTAGGGTGGTTGTCCGTCAGATCGAGGTTCGGTCGCTAGCGTGGCAGAAGCCGTGATCCTTCGCACCCCCCTCTGGCCTTCCGGCCATCTCCCCCGCAAGGGGGGAGATCAGCCGGCCGCCTGGTGCCTGCCAATCACCGAGGAGGCAGAAGGAGCGCCTAGGATGCAACTGCCAATCTCCCCCCTTGCGGGGGAGATGGCCGGAAGGCCAGAGGGGGGTGCGAAGGAACGCCGGCGCTCCTACCAATGAGCAAGAATCAACCCAAGCTCGTCTGCCGCAACGTCTGGAAGCTGTTCGGCTCCGGGGCCGTGGAGTTTTTTGCCGGCGGCAGGACATCGGCGACACCTGAGGAGATCGCCGCGGCCAAGCTGATCGCCGCCGTCCGCGCCGTCGATCTCGCGGTCAACGAGGGCGAGATTTTCGTCATCATGGGGCTGTCCGGGTCGGGCAAGTCGACGCTGGTGCGCTGCCTGTCGCGGCTGGTCGAGCCGACCGCGGGCGAAATCCTGTTCAACGGCGAGAACCTGCTCGCCGCCGGCGAAAAGCGCATGATCGAGATCCGGCGCCACCAGATGGGCATGGTGTTCCAGAATTTCGCCCTTCTGCCGCATCTCAGCGTGCTTGCCAACGTCGCCTTCCCGCTGGAGGTGCAGGGCCTCGAGCGACCGGCCCGGGAGGCGCGGGCGAAGAAGATGATCGAGTTGGTCGGGCTCGCCGGCAAGGAAAGCTTCTTCCCGCGCGAGCTCTCCGGCGGCCAGCAGCAGCGCGTCGGCATTGCCCGCTCGCTGGCGGTGGAGCCAGAGCTGTGGTTCCTCGACGAGCCGTTCTCGGCGCTCGACCCGCTGATCCGCCGCGAGATGCAGGACGAGTTCTTGCGGCTGCAGGCGGTGCTCAAGAAGACGATCGTCTTCATCACCCATGATTTCGACGAGGCGATCCGGCTGGCCGACCGTATCGCCATCATGAAGGATGGCGCCATCGTCCAGGCCGGCACGCCGGAGGACCTCGTGCTCAACCCTGCCACGCCCTATGTCGCCGAATTCACCCGGGCCGTGCCGAAGGCAAAGGTGGTCAAGGTCGGTTCGATCATGAAGCCGGCGCCGGCCGGCCTGAACGGCGCCGCCGTGCCGGTCCGCGCGACGGTTGCCGAGGCCGCGCCGCGCTTTTCCGCCGGCGCCGAGCTGCTGCGCGTCGAGGACGGCGAGGGCCGCACCGCCGGCGCGCTGCACCGCGCCGACGTCGTCGAGCTGATGATGCGGGGGTGAGGATGTTTTCGCTCCTTCGCACCCCCCTCTGTCCTGAGCTTGTCGAATGGGCCGGACATCTCCCCCGCA
>NZ_JCACER010000053.1:0-46094 GCF_059502445.1 Kumtagia sp. | reverse complement strand
CGGCCGATCTCCCCCCTTGCGGGGGAGATGTCCGGCAGGACAGAGGGGGGTGCGAAGGAACACCGGCGCCACCATCAGGCCTCCCCGTCGACATCGCGAGGCATGTGATGGAAGCCCTCGACATCCTCCTCACAGCCTCCTTCTGGGTCGCTGCCATCCGCATCGCCTCGCCGCTGATCTTCGCCACCATGGGCGAGCTGATCTGCGAGCGCGCCGGCGTGCTCAACCTCGGCATCGAGGGCATCATGACGGTCGGCGCCTTCGCCGGCTGGTTCACCGTCTATTCAGGCGGCGATTTGTGGACCGGCGTCGCCGTCGCAGCGCTTGCGGGGGCGGCCTTCGGCCTGCTGCATGCGACGCTGACCGTGCCGCTCGGCCTGTCGCAGCATGTGGTCGGCATCGGCATCACGCTGCTCGCCACCAGCCTGACCTACTTCACCTACCGCCTCGCCCTGCCGGAGGTCACCTCGCCGCCGAAGATCGAGCCGTTCCAGCCGCTGCCGATCCCCGTCCTGTCTGAGATACCGATCCTCGGCCAGGCGCTGTTCTCGCAGACGCCGCTGACCTATCTCGCCTTCCTCACCGTCGCGGTCGTCGCCTGGGTGCTCTACCGCACGCCGCTCGGCCTGGCCCTGCGCGCCGCCGGCGAGAACCCGTCGGCCGTCGAGGCGCAGGGCATTTCCGTCAGCGGCATGCGCATCGGCGCCGTCATGGCGGGCAGCGCGCTGATGGCGGTGGGCGGCGCCTTCCTGACCATGTCGGCCTTCAACTCCTTCTTCTTCGAGATGATCAACGGCCGCGGCTGGATCTGCATCGCGCTGGTGGTGTTCGGCTCGTGGCGGCCGGGCAAGGCGCTGATCGGCGCCATCCTGTTCGCCGCCTTCGACGCCTACCAGGTGCGCCTGCAGCAGATTACCGGCGGGGTGGTGCCCTACCAGATCTTCCTGATGATGCCTTATGTCCTGTCGATCCTGGCGCTGGTGCTCGTCGCCCGCCGCGCGACTTATCCGAAGGCGCTGATGATCCCGTACCAGAAGGGGGAGAGGTGAGCTTGCGCTTCGGGCCATTGAGAGCAGTAGCAGGGGCTCACGAAGTTATTTGTATCATCTCGCTTTGCCCGCTAAGCCAGAGGGTAAAGTCGGTTTTTGGAAGGGCGGGCCAATGAAGTATGCGGTTTGGAATAACAAGGGCGGTGTCGGCAAATCCTTCGTCACGTTCATAACGGCCTGTGAATATGCTCGAGAGCACCCCGACAAGCTGGCAGTCATAGTTGACATGTGTCCCTAGGCCAATGTCAGTGAGGTTGTCCTCGGCGGCAATGGCAAAGGGGCGAAGGAACTGGACAAGCTTCTATCTGGCGCGCCCCGTCGCACTGTCGGCGGCTACTTCGATGAGCGAATTTCTAGCCCTCACAAGATAACAGGCAACGAAACCAGCTATCTGCTTAAGGCCTCGGGGATCAATTCGAACCTCCCTGAGAACGTTTATCTCGTCGCCGGCGATCCGTCTCTGGAAATCCAAGCGGAAGCCATCAACCAGATTGCTGCCCAGACGCTTCCAAGCGATTCGTGGGCAAACGTTCACAGATGGCTTAAGGATTTACTTTCTGCCATCTTACGAAAGCATGAAAACGCCGTATTCTTCATAGATTGCAATCCCAGCTTCTCAGCTTACACTGAACTAGCGATTATTGCTTCTGACCGCCTTATTGTTCCGTGTACTGCCGATGGCTCATCGGCTCGAGCTATTTCCAATATCGGACAATTGATCTACGGGATTAACGTCCCGGCAGCCTATGCGTCGGTCAGTTTTTCCAAGAGGGCGAAAAACAACAGTTTGCCTCTTCCTACTATTCATATCGTTCCGCTTAACCGCAGCACGCAATATGAGATGAAAGCTTCAAAGGCTTTTTCTGCAATGTACGATGAAATTAAAAGTCGTACAGCGATACTTTATAAACAGGATAATTCCATCTTTTCCGCCTCAAAAGTGTTTTTAAATTTGCCGGATGCGCATAGTGTAAGTGTGGTTACATCTCATCTTGGTTTGCCGCTTCACCTAATAAAACTCGGAAAGTATAAGATTCACAACAAGGACACGCAAGTTCCAAAAGATTCGCTGGATCGCTATAAAAAGGCTTTTGCCGATTTAGTGTCCCGTCTTTAGGCTCAACGTTGCAGGGCGAACCAGGCGCGTAGAACAAGAACGGGTCGAACGAACGTGTTAGCAAGAATGGAATAGACCTTCGTGCCGTTGATAGCGGCCGCTACTTCCTTCGGACCTGTTCCTTAATGAGCGCACGACGCTCGTCGCCGCTCAGGCCGGCGCTCCGGTCGAGCAGGCGCGCCATGCGTTCACTCAACGTCAAGCCTTCGACCGCGCTGATCTTTTCGCCGCGGCCGCGGCCGAGTACGAAGCGGCTGCTCTCTGCGGGGCGCGGCTTGCGAGGCGTGGAGCTTTTCATGCTTTCACGCTAACACATTCAAGGGCCGGGCAAAATCGTTGATTGGCAAGCCACGAAAGGCGAAAGATGAGTTTTGACCTGATCGTCAAGGGCGGCACGCTTCCCGATGGCCGCGTCGCCGACATCGGCATTTCCGGCGAAATCATTCGCGCGATCGAGCCGAAGCTGGATGTCGCCGCCGGCCACGTCGTCGACGCGACCGGAAACCTCGTCTCGCCGCCCTTCGTCGACCCGCATTTCCACATGGATGCGACGCTCTCCTACGGCATTCCGCGCATCAACGCCTCGGGCACGCTGCTGGAAGGGATTTCGCTGTGGGGCGAGCTGAAGCCGCTGCTCACGCACGAGGCGGTGAAGGAGCGGGCGCTGCGCTATTGCGACTGGGCGGTGTCGATGGGCCTGCTCGCCATCCGCACCCATGTCGACACCTGCGACGACCGGCTGCTGGCGGTCGAGGCGCTGCTGGACGTGAGGAAGGAGGTGTCTCCCTATATCGACCTGCAACTCGTCGCCTTCCCGCAGGACGGGTTTTACCGCGACCCGGCGGCGCGCGAAAACACCATCCGGGCGCTCGACATGGGCGTTGACGTGGTCGGCGGCATTCCGCATTTCGAGCGCACCATGGACGACGGCCGCCGCTCGGTGACCGAGCTCTGCGAGATCGCGGCGGAGCGCGGCCTGCCGGTCGACCTGCATTGCGACGAGACCGACGACCCGCTGTCGCGCCACATCGAGCAGCTCGCCTGCGAGACGCAGCGCCTCGGCCTGCAGGGCAGGGTGACCGGCTCGCACCTCTCCTCGATGCACTCCATGGACAATTATTACGTCTCAAAACTGCTGCCGCTGATCGCCGAGGCGCAGGTTTCGGCGATCCCCAACCCGCTGATCAACATCATGCTGCAGGGCCGGCACGACACCTATCCGAAGCGCCGCGGCCTGACCCGCGTGCCGGAGATGCTGAAGCATGGCATCCGCGTCGGCTGGGGCCAGGACTGCGTGCTCGACCCCTGGTATTCGCTCGGCACAGCCGACATGCTCGACGTCGCCTTCATGGGGCTGCATGTGGCGCAGATGTCGAGCCCCGCCGACATGACCCGCTGCTTCGACATGGTGACCAATGTCAACGCCGCGATCATGGGCCTCGATCATCTCGGCCTGGAAGTGGGCAAGCGCGCCAGCCTGGTAGTGCTCGACGCCGGAAGCCCGGTCGAGGCGCTGCGCCTGCGCGCCGAGCGGCTCTGTGTGATCGCCCGCGGCAAGGTGGTCGCCGAGCGGGAGAAGCGGGCGACGAGACTGTCGATCGCCGGGCGGCCGGCGGCGGTGGAGCGGCGACACGATCCTGCCGGTCATTGAATAACCCATCGCGATCGGAAAATGCTGGTTGAGCTCAGGAGCGGCGCCTCGGTTTCGTTCCCTGTCGACAAGGTGCAGGATCTGGCGAATGCCCGGGACGAGGATTTGGCAGAGGTGGAGATCGTCGGCGACGGCATCGGCCTGCATTGGGAGAGGCTCGACGTCGATTTTACCGTAGCGGGCCTCGCCGCCGGTATTTCCGGCACGGCCAAATACATGGCAGCCCAGGCCGGGCGGGCCAAGTCGCAGGCAAAGCCGTCGCCGCGCGTCTCAACGGAGCCAGGAGCGCGGGTTGAGCCTTGGGCCTGTTCGCACCAAGCGCTGGCCATGCCGCGCTGCCATATTGGAGATCGCTGCGAACTGCGATAAGTAGAGAAAAAGTTTCAACTTAGGAGCGGACCATGCGCTGGGCAGGCATTGTGGCGGTGGCCGGTCTCGCTTTTCTGGTTTCGGGATGCATGACGGCGGAGGAACGCCGCGCCGCCGACGAGGCACAATGCCGGTCCTACGGGTTCCGGGGACGCACCGACGCGTTCGCCGAGTGCCTGCAGCGGCTCGACCTGTTCCGCCGTGCCGAGAACCGGCGCGACCTCGATACCTGGGACCGCCCGGTCGTCGTTTACCGGCCGATCCTGGCCACGCCGTGATCGACTGCGCCGACGGGCGCCGTGCGTCGAGGCTTGCCGCCGACGATTTTTCGTTCACGTCACCGATGCTCCGAGATGCGACTCCGCAAAGATGATCATGCGAAATCATCGGCGGCGAGCCTCGACGCGCTTTCCAGCCGCCGAGCGTGTGACAGCGTGATCCGACAACCGCTGGCCAACGGCCGAGCCGTCCCGACTTCGCTCAGCCGGATTGCCGGGGCGATCTTGACAGCGAAACGCCGATGCGGCTGTTGATGTCATTCGCTTTTTCAGGAGACCACAGGTGCGGAAGCTTGTCTCATATGCGTTCGGGCTTGTCTTGCTGGCAGCGAGCGGCTGCGTCAGCGCGGAGGATCAGCAAACCGCCGATCGCGACAAATGCAGCGGCTTCGGCTTCCAGCAGGGCACGGACGCGTTCGCGAGCTGCATGATGAACCTGTCCGAGCAGCGGGACCAGAAGGCGGACGACGACCAGTACCAACGGGAGCGCAACAAGGCGCTCAGCATTCAGCGCCGGGGAGACGACCGCTATCCCGTCTGCGGCGCCGCGGATATGGACAACGATCTCGACACCACGACGGGAAACTGGTTCGGTCCGAACTGCCAGATGAAATCAGACTGACGGCTTGAACTGCTGGCATGTCATTGGGCTGAAGCCGCGGCTTCGCAACCCTCTGTCACTCGAACACGATCGCCGGCGTCGCAGCGGCGGAGCGACCTTGCTCCTCCCTCAGACGCTCCAGAACTTTTGCGGCGATGTCGCGATAGATCTTCGCCTGCGGGCCGTCGGGATCGGAGGCGACGACCGGCGCGCCGGCGTCGGAGGTCTCGCGGATGACCATCTCCAGCGGCACCTCGCCGAGGAAGGCCACGCCCAGGCGCTCCGCCTCCTTCCTGGCGCCGCCATGGCCGAAGATGTCGTAGCGCTTGCCGGTGTCGGGAGCGAGGAAATAGCTCATGTTCTCGACGATGCCGAGCAGCGGCACGTCGACTTTCTTGAACATGTTCAGGCCCTTGCGGGCGTCGATCAGAGCAAGATCCTGCGGCGTCGAGACGATGACGGCGCCCGCCAGCGGCACCTGCTGAGCCATGGTGAGCTGCGCGTCGCCGGTGCCGGGGGGCATGTCGACCACCAGCACGTCCAGCTTGCCCCATTCGACCTCGCGCAACATCTGCGTCAGCGCCGACATCACCATCGGGCCGCGCCAGATCATCGGCGTCTCCTCGTCGACCAGGAATCCCATGGACATCAGCTTGAGGCCAAAATTCTCCATCGGCTTCAGCACCTTGCCGTCGACCGTCTGCGGCCGGCCGTGGACGTTCATGAGGCGCGGGATGGAGGGGCCGTAGATGTCGGCGTCGAGCAGGCCGACCTTCAGGCCGTTGGCGGCGAGCCCGAGCGACAGGTTGACGGCGGTGGTCGACTTGCCGACGCCGCCCTTGCCCGAGGCGACGGCGATGATGGCGTCTATGCCCGGCACGCCGCGCTTTCCCGAAGCGTGCGAGGCCGGCGCCTGCGGCGGCCTTTGCGGTGCGGCGGGGCGGGGCGCAGGTGCGGCGGGCGGCGGCCGCTTGACCGGCTGCTCCATGCCACCGCCCTTCTTCTCCGCGGTCAGCGCCACGACCGCCCCGACGACGCCTGGAATGGACTTCACCGCCCGCTCGGCGGCGGCGCGCAGCGGCTCCAACTCCTGGGCGCGGGCGGCCGGCACGGTGATCGAGAAGAACACTTTTCCGTCGGCGATGAAAATCTCCGAGACCAGACCGAGCGAGACGATGTCGCCCTCGAAGTCCGGCCCCTTGATGGTCTTCAGCTTGTCGATGACGATTTCGCGGGTGACGGACATGGCTCGTTCTTCTGCTTGTTCCGGCTGCTTGTTGGGCACCAGATAATGCAGTTTCGGCCGAACACCAAGCCGAGGGCCGGTTTCGGGCAGCGGCGTAAATAATTCGCGCGTCCCTGTCGGAACGGACGCTGCTCATCCGTCTTCACAACGAGTGCAAGCTGCCCGCCCGGCAGGAGCGCCCGAAACCCGCATGGAGGAACCGCAATGCGTTTCATAGCCTATCTCTCGTTCGACGGCCGCTGCCGCGAGGCGTTCGAGTTCTATGCAAAGGTCCTCGACGGCAAGATCGTCGACATGATCGCCCATGGCGACACGCCGGCCGGCGAGCATGTGTCGAAGGACTGGCAGGACAAGATCATCAACGCCTATCTCAAGGTCGGCGAGGCCGAGCTGATGGGCGCCGACTCGCCGCCGGAATTCGGCGATGCCGCGATGCAGGGCGTGTCGATCTCCATCCAGATCGACGACGAGGCGCGCGCCGAGCGCATCTTCAACGCCTTCGCCGACGGCGGCACCGTGACCATGCCGCTGGAGCAGACGTTCTGGGCCAAAAAATTCGGCATGGTGAAGGACCGCTACGGCACGTCCTGGATGATCAACTGCGCCGACGGGCAGAAATAGCGAGGCGAAGGCAGGACGATGAACAAGATCACGACATGGCTGTGGTTCGAGACCCAGGCCGAGGAAGCCGCCAGATATTACGCGTCGGTGTTCCGCAATACCCAGCTCGGCGAGGTCGTCAAGGCGCCCGGCGGCGCCGAGCCCTACACCACCGAGGGGCAGGTGCTGACCGCGGAGGTCACCATCGAGGGCCAGACCTTCGTCTGCCTCAACGGCGGGGTGCACCCGGAAGGCAAGCCGAACGACGCTGTCTCTTTCCAGATCCTGTGCAAGGACCAGGCGGAGGTCGACGAATATTGGGATAAGCTCGCCGCCGATGGCGGCAAGGAAGTCCAGTGCGGCTGGGTGAAGGACAGATATGGCTTCGCCTGGCAGATCGTGCCCGAGGTGCTGCCGCGCCTGACGTTCGGTCCGGACCGTGAGGCCGCGAAGCGCGTCACCGCGGCGATGATGAAAATGGTCAAGCTCGACGTGGCGGCGCTCGAGGAAGCGGCGAGGGGCTGAGGAGTCTCATTTCGTCCTGTGACCGGGGGTCCGGCGCAGGACGAATATCGCCGCACTGCTTGCGCTCGAAGGCGCATTCATCCATATTTTGTACATGGCGAAGGCGGCAGCACCAAAGACAACAAAGCGGGTCAGGAACGCGGCCGCAGGCAAGACGTCGGACGGCGTCGTCATTTTGATGCCGGCGGTTCCTCCCCGCAGCTTCACCTATCGAGAAATCAAGAAGACGATCGATTTCGTGAAGGACAGAGCACGCCTTGCGGAGCAAGAGCCCGCTCAACAGGATGGCGGCGTCCGCCCGAAGCGTAGCGCACAACAATAGTGCCGCGATCGTTCGCGCGAAACGTGTTTATAAACTGTGCCTTCGACGCGCAGTTCCGACCAGTTTTCCAGGCGATGGTCTTTGCGATCATCCGATCAGGCTTCCGGGCCAGATGCGCAATGGAGACCGACGACGGCGCGGAGAATCGCTTCGCGAAAATTCAGGCCATAGTCGAGCAGTGCCGCTACGGAATACACGATCTTTCGCGGACTGAGTCGGACGGCAATCCTCCCTTGCCGCGCTTCAACATGCCGCTGGAACTTGGTCTCTTCATCGGCGCGCGGCGCTATGGGAACGAGGAGCAAAAGCGAAAAAGCGTCCTGATTCTCGATGTCGAACAGTATCGATATCAGCGTTCATCTCAGACATCGCCGGGCAGGACATCAGGGCGCATGGCGGCGAACCCGCGCGTGCGATCGAGGCTGTAGCGACGTTGCTGAGAATTCAGTCCCACTCCACCACTGTTCCGGGAGGACGGCGGATCGCCGGAGAGTTCGAGCAATTCCGCGAGAAACTACCCGAAATCCTGGCTGCGCGACATCTGCATGTTGACGAGATGAGCTTTGGAGACTTTGTGGCGATTGTTACGGCCTGGACCGCCGAGCTATAGGCCCGCTGTCGCCCACAAGCAAGCGGGTATGGCTCAATGTTGAAATGATGCCTTCATGATCGACAAGCTCGAATTCTTCATCGCGCTCGCCAAGGCGCAGCATTTCGGCAGGGCCGCCGAGGATCTCGGCATCACCCAGCCGACGCTTTCGGCTGCGATCAAGCAGCTGGAGGACCAGCTCGGCGTCATGCTGGTCAAGCGCGGCTCGCGCTTCCAGGGGCTGACGCCGGAGGGCGAGCAGGTGCTGGTGTGGGCGCGCCGCATCGCCGGCGACGCCCGCGCCATGCGCGAGGAGATGCGCGCCGCCCGCCACGGCCTGTCAGGCCGCATCCGCATCGCCGCAATCCCGACCGCGCTCGCCATGGTGCCGCGGCTGACCACGCCGTTCCGGGAAAAGCATCCGGGCGTCAGCTTCTCGGTGCTGTCGCGCACCTCGATCGAGGTGCTGTCGCTGCTCGGCAATTTCGACATCGACGCCGGCATCACCTATCTCGACAACGAGCCGCTCGGAAACGTCGTCAGCGTGCCGCTCTATTCCGAGCGCTACCATCTGATCACCGCCGCCGGAAACCCACATTCGGACCGGCAGAAGGTGACGTGGGCGGAGGTCGCCAACCTGCCGCTTTGCCTGCTCACGCCCGACATGCAGAACCGCCGCATCATCGACCACCATGTCGGCGAGGCCGGCGGCGTGGCGCGGCCGACGCTCGAATCCAATTCGATGATCGTGCTGTTCTCCCACATCCGCACCGGAAAGTGGTCGTCGATCATGCCGCTCAACCTCGCCGAGACCTTCGGTTTTTCCGAGCCGATCCGGGCGATCCCGATCGTCGAGCCCGACGCCAGCCATCTGGTCGGCCTGGTGGCGACCAGGCGTGAGCCGCACACGCCGCTGGTGGCGGCGCTGCTAAGCGAGGTGATGACGCTGGCGGGCGATTTCGCCGCCGCGCGCTGACAACGGCCTGGATCCGGTCGTGCTCAGTCCCGCGCCGGCGCGGCAGGAACCATCGGCAAGGTCGACATGCCGTCGCCGATCCCGGTGGGCATCACGACGCCCGCTGCCCGGCGGTCGAACTCGATCGCCGCATTGAGCCGCTGCGCCAGCCGCAGCAACTCATATTCGATGTCCTCGAGCGCGGCGTTTTCCCGCGTATTGCGGCGCCTGATCTCTTCGGCAAGAACCGGGATGTTGATGATGCCGGACCTTGTGATGGCCGAATGCGCCGCGTGGCGGACGATCGATCTCAATTCTGCTGATAGAACGGGTTTCATAGCGCCACCATGTCCAGTGTCGGCCACCCAGTTCGGAAATCCTATAGCCTGCAGTCATCGCGCGCAAGAGAAGAGTCAAAATTCATTCTTTAAATCAATGAGTTAGTCAAATAGTACAAGGCCCCAGAGACATCCGCTGGGCATTTCTCCCTCACCGGCCTATTTGCAGCCACTGCCGCATTTCAGGCACTTGCTGCATATGCAACCAAACAGCCGGTTACTCATTATAGGCACTTACTCATTCTGCATGACCGGAGGTGCGACGGTGAACGATCTTGAGCGGGGCGAACGGCTGCAAATCATGCTGAGCGCCGAAGAGCTCGAGGCCGTCGAAAACTGGCGCTTCGAAAAGCGCATGCCCAGCCGCGCCGCGGCGGTCCGTGAACTGCTGCGGCGGGGGCTCGCCGCCGAGGGCTTCGTCACGGCGCAACCGCGGACAAAGTCCCGGGATTTCGGTGTGGTCGCGCGCAAGGGGAACGGCGACGGCAAGGCCGACGAGACCGGCTGAGTTGAACAGCCCCTGGACCGCGACACTCCCCCTTCACTCCGAAGCGCAAGCCGGCGGCTTCCATTCGCGGATGAACAAGGCAATGACGCTTGCAGGCACCCTTGCCGCGGTGTTCCGGCGTAGAGACGTTCAAGACGGCGTTGATAGAAAATCCCTATCGAACAACGAGACCGCTTTATTGATTCCGCGTGTTTCGTCTGATTTCTTAAGGGCTTAACGTCGCCTTGACGTGAAATGCCGATCAGGGAGGGCGCTGCATCATGATGCAGCCAGCAAGTACCCAGGCTCCGGAGGACGTCGTCGCCAGGACGGCGGCGGTCATTGCGGACTCGGACGGACTGGAAGGTCCGCTGCTGCCGATCCTGCACGGCATCCAGGAAGAATTCGGCTTCGTGCCCAATGAATCCCTGCCGGTGATCGCCGAGGCGCTCAACATTTCCAGGGCGGAAGTCCACGGTGTCGTCACCTTCTACCACGACTACCGGCGCGCGCCGGCCGGCCGGCACGTGCTGAAGATCTGCCGCGCCGAGGCCTGCCAGTCTATGGGCTCGGACGCGATCGCGGCAAAAATTCAGCAGCTTCTCGGCATCGGCTTTCACGAGACGGCGGCCGACGGCTCGGTGACGCTGGAGCCGGTCTACTGCCTCGGGCTCTGCGCCTGCGCCCCGTCGGCCATGCTCGACGGCGAGGTGATCGGCCGGCTCGACCCCGACAAGCTCGACGAGATCGTCGCGGAGGTGCGGTCGTGAGGTTTTTGATCGTACCCCCACCCCTTACCCCTCCCCTCAAGGGGGAGGGGTACGTAAGCGCTGCAGAATCCCCCTCCCCCTTGAGGGGAGGGGTAAGGGGTGGGGGTGCCCAAGCATGGGACCTCCGCCCATGACCCCCGTCATCTACATCCCCGACGATTCCGGCGCGCTGGCGCTTGGCGCCGAGAAGGTCGCGAAGGCGGTTCACGCCGAACTTTCCGCGCGCGGCATCGAGGCGAAGATCGTGCGCAACGGCTCGCGGGGCGCCTATTTCCTCGAGCCGATGGTCGAGGTGGAGACGGCGGAGAGCCGTGTCGCCTACGGTCCGGTCTCGGCCAAGGACGTGCCGGCTCTGTTCGACGCAAATTTCCTCGCCGGTGGCGAACACAAGTTGGCGCTGGGGCCGACCCACAAGATCCCGTTCCTCGCCAAACAGACTCGCCTCACCTTCGCGCGCTGCGGCATCACCGACCCGCTGTCGCTCGACGACTACCGCAAGCATGGCGGCCTTGCCGGCTTGGAGAAGGCGGTGGCGATGGCGCCGGCCGACATCGTCAAGACCGTCACCGACTCCGGCCTGCGCGGCCGCGGCGGCGCCGGGTTTCCGACCGGCATCAAGTGGAACACGGTGCTGAACGCGGTATCTGAGCGCAAATACATCGTCTGCAATGCCGACGAGGGCGACAGCGCCACCTTCGCTGACCGCATGATCATGGAGGGCGATCCCTTCGTGCTCATCGAAGGCATGGCGATCGCCGGCATCGCCACCGGCGCCACGAAAGGCTTCGTCTATATCCGCTCCGAATATCCGCATGCCGTGGACAAGATGCGGCGCGCCGTCGACATCGCCCGGCAGGGCGGCGTACTCGGCGCCACAGTGCTGGGCTCGCCCAATGCTTTCGACATCGAAATCCGCGTCGGCGCCGGCGCCTATGTCTGCGGCGAGGAGACCTCGCTACTCAACAGCCTCGAAGGCAAGCGCGGCGTGGTGCGGGCAAAGCCGCCGCTGCCGGCCATCCAGGGCCTGTTCGGCAAGCCGACGGTCATCAACAACGTCATCTCGCTGGCGTCCGTGCCGGTCATCCTCGACAAGGGGGCAGAGCACTACAAGAACTTCGGCATGGGCCGCTCGCGCGGCACGATCCCGATCCAGATCGCCGGCAACGTCAAGCATGGCGGGCTGTTCGAGGCGGCGTTCGGCATGACGCTCGGTGAGATCGTCGACGACGTCGGCGGCGGGACGGCCACCGGCCGGCCGGTCAAGGCGTGCCAAGTCGGCGGCCCGCTCGGCGCCTATTTCCCGCGGGCGCTTTTCGACACGCCGTTCGACTACGAGGCGTTCGCCGCCAAGGACGGCCTGATCGGCCATGCCGGCATCACCGTATTCGACGACACGGCCGACATGCTGAAGATGGCGCGCTTCGCCATGGAATTCTGCGCCATCGAGAGCTGTGGAAAATGCACGCCCTGCCGCATCGGCTCGACGCGCGGGGTGGAGACCATCGACAGGATCGCTGCGAATATCGAGCCGGAGAAGAACCTCGCTCTGGTCACCGACCTCTGCAACACGATGAAGTTCGGCTCGCTCTGCGCGCTCGGCGGCTTCACGCCCTATCCGGTGATGAGCGCGATCAACCATTTCCCGGAGGACTTCAAGCCGCATCCGGTCAGGGAGGCGGCGGAGTGATGACGCGCGCCGACGCCCTCTCCCCCCTCGCGGGGGAGATGTCGCCAAAGGCGACAGAGGGGGTAACCTCAGAAGGCACCGCCGGAACGTCGAGCACTGCCGCACGTACCCCACCCGGCCGCTTCGCGGCCACCCTCCCCTCGATGGGGAGGGGGACGCAGCGCTTGGCCGCACCGCCTTCGCGCCCTATGTTTTCGCATTAGGAGCCTCACCATGGGTCTCATCCAGGAAATCGACTACGGCACGCCCGCCTCGAAGTCCGAGAAGCAGGTGACGCTGACCGTCGACGGCTTCACCGTCACGGTCCCCGAAGGCACCTCGATCATGCGCGCCTCGATGGAGGCGGGCATCGCCATCCCGAAACTGTGCGCCACCGACATGGTCGACGCCTTCGGCTCCTGCCGGCTCTGCCTGGTGGAGATCGAGGGCCGCGCCGGCACGCCGTCCTCCTGCACCACGCCGGTGATGCCGGGCATGGTGGTGAAGACGCAGACCGAGCGGCTCAAGACCATCCGCAAGGGCGTGATGGAGCTCTACATCTCCGACCATCCGCTCGACTGCCTGACCTGCGCGGCCAATGGCGATTGCGAATTGCAGACCCAGGCCGGCGTCGTCGGCCTGCGCGACGTGCGCTACGGTTATGAGGGCGACAACCACGTCTTCAAGAGACAAGACGGCGCGGAAAATTTCCGCTGGATGCCGAAGGACGAGTCGAACCCGTATTTCACCTACGACCCGTCGAAATGCATCGTCTGCTCGCGCTGCGTGCGCGCCTGCGAGGAAGTGCAGGGCACCTTCGCGCTGACCATCGAGGGCCGTGGCTTCGAAAGCCGCGTCTCGCCGGGTATGCACCAGCCCTTCCTGGAGTCGGAATGTGTGTCCTGCGGCGCCTGCGTGCAGGCCTGCCCGACTGCGACGCTGACGGAGAAGTCCGTCATCAAGATCGGTCAGCCGGAGCATTCGGTGGTCACCACCTGCGCCTATTGCGGCGTCGGCTGCTCGTTCAAGGCGGAAATGCGCGGCGACGAGCTGGTGCGCATGGTGCCGTGGAAGGACGGCAAGGCCAATCGCGGCCATTCCTGCGTCAAGGGCCGCTTCGCCTATGGCTACGCCACCCACAAGGAGCGCATCCTCAACCCGATGATCCGCGAAAAAATCTCGGATCCGTGGCGCGAGGTGAGCTGGGAAGAGGCGCTGGCCCATACGGCGAAGGAGTTCCGGCGCATCCAGTATCAGTACGGGCGCGGCGCCATCGGCGGCATCACCTCGTCGCGCTGCACCAACGAGGAGACCTATCTCGTCCAGAAGCTGATCCGCCAGGGTTTTGGCAACAACAATGTCGACACCTGCGCCCGGGTCTGCCATTCGCCGACCGGCTACGGCCTCGGCCAGACCTACGGCACCTCTGCCGGCACCCAGGACTTCGACTCCGTCGAGGAGTCGGACGTGATCGTGGTGATCGGCGCCAATCCGTCGGCCGCGCACCCGGTCTTCGCGTCGCGCATGAAGAAGCGCATCCGCCAGGGCGCGAAGCTGATCGTGCTCGATCCGCGCATCACCGAGACCGTGGATTCGGTGCATGCCAAGGCCGACTATCACCTGCCGCTGAAGCCCGGCACCAACGTCGCGGTGATCACCGCGCTGGCGCATGTCATCGTCACCGAGGGCCTGTTCGACGAAAAATTCATTCGCGAGCGCTGCGACTGGTCGGAATTCGAGGACTGGGCCGCCTTCGTCGCCGAAGACCGCAACAGCCCGGAAGAGGTCGAAAAGCTCTCCGGCGTGCCGGCCGAGCTCATCCGGGGTGCGGCGCGCCTCTACGCCACCGGCGGCAACGGCGCGATCTATTACGGCCTCGGCGTCACCGAGCACAGCCAGGGCTCGACGACCGTCATCGCCATCGCCAACCTCGCCATGGCCACCGGCAATATCGGCCGGCGCGGCGTCGGCGTGAACCCGCTGCGCGGCCAGAACAACGTGCAGGGTTCCTGCGACATGGGCTCGTTCCCGCACGAGCTGCCGGGCTACCGGCACGTGTCGGGCGACGCTGTCCGCGACATCTACGAGAGCCTGTGGGGCGTAAAGATCGACAACGAGCCGGGCCTGCGCATCCCCAACATGCTCGACGCCGCCGTCGAGGGCACGTTCAAGGGCATCTACATCCAGGGCGAGGATATTCTGCAGTCCGACCCCGACACAAAACATGTGTCGGCTGGCCTGGCCGCCATGGAATGCGTCGTCGTGCAGGACCTATTCCTCAACGAGACGGCCAACTACGCCCACGTCTTCCTGCCCGGCTCCACCTTCCTGGAGAAGGACGGCACCTTCACCAACGCCGAGCGCCGGATCAATCGTGTGCGAAAAGTGATGGCGCCGAAGAACGGCTATGCCGACTGGGAGGTCACGCAGATCCTCGCCCAGGCGATGGGCCTGAGCTGGAACTATACGCATCCCTCGGAGATCATGGACGAGATCGCCCGGACGACGCCGTCCTTCGCCTATGTCTCCTACGGCCTGCTCGACGAAAAGGGCTCGGTGCAGTGGCCCTGCAACGAGAAGGCGCCGGACGGCACGCCGATCATGCATATCGGCGGCTTCGTGCGCGGCAAGGGAAAATTCATCCGCACCGAATATGTGGCGACCGACGAGAAGACCGGGCCACGGTTCCCGCTGCTGCTGACGACCGGCCGCATCCTGTCGCAGTACAATGTCGGCGCGCAGACGCGGCGCACCGACAATGTCCTGTGGCATTCGGAGGACCGGCTGGAGATCCACCCGCACGACGCCGAGCAGCGGGGCATCCGCGACGGCGACTGGGTGCGGCTGGCAAGCCGCGCCGGCGAGACGACGCTGCGGGCGCTCATCACCGAGCGCGTCGCGCCGGGCGTGGTCTACACGACCTTCCATCACCCGGACACGCAGGCCAACGTCATCACCACCGACTTCTCCGACTGGGCCACCAACTGCCCGGAATACAAGGTGACGGCGGTGCAGGTCTCGCCTTCGAACGGCCCGAGCACCTGGCAGCAGGACTATGACGAGCTTTCCCGCCGCTCGCGCCGCATCGAGGGAAGGCTCGAGGCGGCGGAGTAGGGGACGCCGGCTTTTCCCTCCCCCTTGCGGGGAGGGTGGCTCGCGAAGCGAGCCGGGTGGGGTAGCCTCGGCAGTGCGCCGGCGTCATTTTGCTAGGAGTTTGGTCGTGCCCCGTACACTCGTGACCCCGGAAATGCGCGCGAAGGCAACGACGCAGCGCAGGTTCGCGACCAAGGGGGAGACTTTGCTCTGGTACGAACTGCGCGATCTCAGGCCCGAAGGCCTCAAGTTCCGTCGGCAATCGCCAATCGGGCCTTATGTCGCCGACTTTGTCTGCTTCGACCCAAAGGTCGTCGTGGAGGTGGACGGTGACCATCATGAAACCGGCAAGGGCAGGCGTCACGATGCCAATCGCGACGCGTATTTGAAAGAATCAGGGTTTCTCGTGCTGCGCTACGACGCCTCCGATGCGCTCGACCGGGCGTGGCATGTCGCACAGGACGTGAAGAGCAAGGCTGGCGCACTGCCGAGACTACCCCACCCCCGGCCTTCGGCCGGCCCCTCCCCGCAAGGGGGAGGGGGAAGTTCGCGCAAACTCCTCTCCCCCCTTGCGGGGGAGATGTCGGCGAAGCCGACAGAGGGGGTAATCTCAGAAGGCACCGCCGACAGGCCGAGCACTGCCGCAACTACCCCACCCGGCTCGCTTCGCGAGCCACCCTCCCCGCAAGGGGGAGGGGAAGGCCGGCGCCCTCCCATCACCTCCACAACCCGCATCGCCCGCCGTGCCGCCGGCACATCGGCGGCTGCGCGCATGGTGCCCGAGGAAACGCCGATCGCGCTGAGTTACGCCGGCACCACGCACGCCGTGATGATGGGCTCGCCCGCGGATTTCGAGGATTTCGCGCTGGGCTTCTCGCTGACGGAAGGCATCATATCCTCGCCGGAGGAGATCGAATCCATCGAGGTGGAAGACCTCGGCGCCGGTATCGACATCCAGATCAAGCTGAAGGACACCGCCAACACCCGCTTCCAGGCGCGCCGACGTCGGCTTGCCGGGCCGGTCGGCTGCGGGCTGTGCGGCATCGAATCGATCGAGGAGGCGATGCGCTTGGTCGATGACGTCAGTCAGTCGACGCTTACGCTCTCACCTTCCGACATCGTCCGCTCGGTAAAACTGCTGTCAAAGCACCAGCCGCTGCATGCCGAGACCGGCGCGGTGCATGCCGCCGGCTTCTACGTGCCGGGAAAAGGTGTCGTCGCCGCGCGCGAGGATGTCGGCCGCCACAATGCGCTGGACAAGCTGGCCGGGGCGCTCGCCAGGGCGGGCGTCGACGGCGCGTCCGGCGCGGTGGTCGTCACCTCCCGCGTCTCGGTCGAGATGGTGCAGAAGACGGCGGCCATCGGCGCCTCATTCATCATCGCCGTTTCCGCGCCCACCGCGCTCGCCATCCGCACGGCGGAAGGGGCCGGGATGACGCTGGTCGCGTTGGTGCGCGGCGACGAGTTCGACATCTTCACCCACCCCGACCGCGTGACTGACGGAGCCGCCAAGAATGTCGCATGACGAAGAAAACCCGGCCGCCTCCGGCATCGCCAAGATCGTGCGCATGGCCAACCAGATAGGCACCTTCTTCGAATCGAAGAAGCACGACGAGGGCGTGCATGGCGTCGCCGAGCACATCAACAAGTTCTGGGAGCCGCGCATGCGGCGGCATTTCTTCGAGGTGGTCGACGCCGGCGGCGAAGGTCTGAAGCCGATCGTGCTGGAGGCCGCCCAGCAAATCCGCCGGCCCAGCGCGCCGCTGACGGCGGAGCACGAGGCCGAGGCCAATGCCGACGTGAGCGGTTGAGCCCTCTTCACGCCGTTGCAGGCGCCGGGCAATCGCAAAAATACCCCCACCCCCTAGCCCCTCCCACAAGGGGGAGGGGAACAAGCTGGCATCTCCGCCAGTCGCCAATCGTCAACGGTTTCGCGCGGCATGGCGGCCGCAAAGCCCCCCTCCCCTTGTGAGGAGGGGTTAGGAGTGGGGGTACAAGGCGGCCAATTTGCTCGCGATTGCCCTGCTTGAAAGTGCGAGCGGGCGCGGCAACGTCTACAGTTCCGATTTGGAACCGTCCGGTAGGCGTTACCGCCCCGCCCTCTTCCAATGATCCTTGATGTGCTTGAAACCCTCCCGGTAGACGGCTTCCGGGCTCTCGGCGAAGTCGCGCCAGACTTTTGTCGCGGCGGCCAGATCCTTCAGGCCGCGACCGAAGGATTCGATGGTGAGCCAGCCGTCGTAGCCGCTCTCCCGGATCGCCGAAAAGGTCTTCTTCCACGGGATGTTGCCGCGCCCCGGCACGCCGCGGTCGTTCTCGGAGATATGGACGTGGACGATGTGGCGAAAACTTCTGGTGAAGGCGCCGATCGGGTCCTGCTCCTCGATGTTGCAGTGGAACGTGTCGTACATCGCCTTGACGTTGGGATGATCGATCTCGTCGAGATGGGCGCAAAGATCGTCCATCGTGTTCACCAGATAGCACTCGAAGCGGTTGAGCGCCTCCAGCCCGATGATGACGCCTTTCCCGGCGGCATGGTCGCCGATGGCGCGCTGCGAGGAGACGGAGCGCTTCTTTTCGGTCGCGGTCGGGCCGGTGCCGGAAAAGCGGCCGAGGGTGGAATGCAGCGGCCCGGAAAGCCTGTCGGCGCCGAGGGCGGCGGCGCAATCGATCGCCCATTTCATGTAGGCGACGCCGGCCTTGCGCTCGCCGGCGTTGCCGATCAGGTTCATCGCCGGGTCGCCCATGGCGGAAACGGCGGTGCGCTCCAGCCCGATGCGGTCGAGCAGATCGCCCAACCGTCTGTAGTCGTCCGGCGTCCCCTCGAAGATCGGGATCTCCACCCCGTCATAGCCGGTCGCCTTGATGTCCCTCAGCAATTTCTCGTGCTTTCCCGTGACGTTGGTCGTCCACAGGAACATGCAGAACCCGATCTTCATGCGCTCCCCCTCCGGTCTCGGTGGGACCCTAGCGCGAAAAATCTGGTAGGACCAGATGGAGTTGCCAAGCCGAGGGGGCGAGTGCCGGCAAGGCGCGGCCGGCGCGATGCGCCGGCCGCGTCCGGTCTAGTAGACCAGGAAGTCGTTGTTGGTCAGAGCCAGCCCGGTTGCCAGCGTCGCGAACTGGATGGCTGCCGTTCCGCCGGTTCCGTCGGCGTCGTAGAGCAGCCTGCCGGTGTCCGTCTCGTAAATGATGCGGTCGCTGGCATCTTCGGCCGCGCCGGTAGTGTTGGCGCGGAATGCCGCCGCCGACAGGGCGCCGGGCGCCAGCGCCGTGAAGATGGCGTCGCTGAGGCGTATCTCGTCCTCGTTCACTACGAAGCCGTTGACGGTGTCGACATTGGCCTCGTTGTGCAGAACCGAGTTGAAGTAATACCGGTCGGCGCCGCTCCCGCCGGTCAGCGCGTCGTTGCCGGCGCCGCCGCTCAGGATATCGTCGCCATCCCCTCCCAGCAGCGTGTCGTTGCCGGCGTTGCCGGCCAAATTGTCGTTCTCCGTGCCGCCGTCGAGATAATCGCTGCCGCCGCCGCCGGTCATCAGGTCCTTGCCGGATTCGCCGTAGACGACGTCATTGCCGCTGTCGCCATTGAGAGTGTCGTCACCTTCCTCGCCATAGAGATAATCGTTGCCGGCACCGCCGTGAAGCGTGTCGTTGCTGAACTCGACGGTCGAATTGCCGAGGCCGCCGTGGAGCGAGTCGTGGCCTTCGCCGCCATAGATCGTGTCGGCTTCGACGCCGCCATAGAGATAGTCGTTGCCTTCGCCGCCGTTCAGCTTGTCGACACCGACCTCTCCGTAGAGAGAGTCGGCGCCTTCGCCGCCCAGCAGATAATCGTCGCCGGCATTGCCATAGATCGTGTCTGGGCCAAAGCTTCCGGCGATCGTATCGGCGCCGGCGCCGGCGCGATAGATCATCTGCTCGATGCCGGTCGACGTCGAGCCGTCGCTGCCGGTCGCACCGTTCAGATAGAACTTCTGGGCCGTCGAGGTACCGCTGCGATCGAGGTCGAGATAGTCGTACCCATCGCCACCGAGGATGGTCTTCTTGCCAAGAGTCCCATAGATGCGGTCATCGCCGACGCCGCCGTCGAGTATGTCGGTCCCGATGTCGCCGTAGACGTAGTCATTGCCGGTGCCGCCGGTCATGTTGTCGTTGCCGGATTCGCCATAAAGCACGTCGTCGCCGCCTCCGCCGTCGACCCGGTCGTTGCCCTCCTCGCCATAGACATAGTCGTTGCCTTCGCCGCCATAGAGGCTGTCGTTGCTGGTCTCGACGGTCGAGTTGCCGAACCCGCCGTGGATCACATCGTTCCCATCGCCGCCGAGCGCCGTGTCGGCACCCGCTCCGCCGTAGAGATAATCGTTGCTTCCCCCGCCGTAGAGCTTGTCGTCGCCGAGGTGACCCTGAAGGTTGTCGTTGCCGTCATTGCCCTTGAGGAAGTCGTTGCCTTCGTTTCCGAGCAAGGTGTCGTCTCCGGAGCCGGCCGTGACATCGTCATCGCCGCTGCCGCCCCGGTAGTAGAGCTGCTCGATGCTGCTCGTCTTGGTGCCGTCGCTGCTGGTGCCGTTCAGCACGAAGACCCGATCGGTAATGTTCGTCGTCAGATCGACATCGAGATAGTCGAAGCCGGTGCCGCCGTTGATGGTCTTCTTGCCGACAAGAGCATAGATGCGGTCATCGCCGCTGCCGCCTACCACACTGTCCGTTCCTATGCCGGTGTAGATGTAGTCCGCCCCGACACCGCCGTTCAGCGTATCGTTTCCGTCCCCGCCCTGCAGATTGTCATCGCCGTCGCCGCCGGCGATGGTATCGTTTCCCGCCTCGCCATAGAGATAGTCGTTGCCGTCGCCGCCGCTCAGCGTGTCGTCGCTGTTCTCGGTGGTGCTGTTTCCATAGCCGCCATAGATGACGTCGTCGCCGTCGCCGCCGCTCAGATTGTCCGCGGCGCCATGACCATAGATGTAGTCGCCGATACCTGAACCGGTGATCGTGTTGGCACTTTCATTTCCAGTATAAACGGGCATCTCTCAGTCCTCACCTTTGCGCGCTGCATTCCCCCCGACGCGAAGCAATCGTGCTCCGCCCAATGACAGCCGCGGGAGGGCGGCCGCCGCCAAGATCAGTGTAGGAATCCCTCACGGATCCGCGATATGCAGAAAGAAGAATACAGGCAATGATATTTTGCGATCATGGTCGTCATCCAGAAAATAGCAAAGCTCTCTTCCGCAGACCACGGTCGCGGCGTTAGAGCTTAGGCCGGATGAACTGCCTCAATGAGGCCCACGTACTTCTAAGCGATCTACTTATTGCTTAAAAACCTACAACGAGCAAGCCACCTGCACTTCACTGCAAAGATGTCAGCCCGTTGCACCGCCATACGTCCTCACCTCCTTGGCGTCACCGCGGCACCGGAAAGGGCCGCTTCGACGCAGCAGGACGGCATCCTCGCGCGGCGTTGCGACGGCACGATGTCGGCAGGCAGGACGGACGGCAACAAGGGAGGATACAAAGGGGCGGCCGCAGGGGCGCCGGCAACGTGGTGGACTGCACCGGAAATCCGGCGGGCAGCCGCCGCGCGAGTGCGGATGCGGGCGGCTGCCTTGCCGTTCAGGTTCTCATCCGTGCGCGACCATGACGTGGCGCACGGCGGTGTAGTCCTCGAGCGCGTAGAGCGACATGTCCTTGCCGTAGCCGGACTGCTTTACGCCGCCATGCGGCATCTCGTTGGTCAGCATGAAGTGGGTGTTGATCCAGGTGCAGCCATATTGCAGCCTGGCCGCCGTCGCCATGGCGCGCGACACGTCCTTCGTCCACACCGAGGAGGCGAGGCCGTAGTCGCTGTCGTTGGCCCAGGCGACCGCCTCGTCGACATCCGAGAAACGGGTGACCGAGACGACAGGGCCGAACACCTCGCGGCGCACGATCTCGTCCTCCTGCAGCGCGCCGGCGACCACGGTCGGCTGATAGTAGAAGCCGCCGCCCTCGCCCGGCTTGCCGCCGGTCGTGATGTCGATGTGCTTGAGTTCGGAGGCGCGTTCGACGAAGGAGGCGACGCGGTCGCGCTGGCGCCTGGAGATCAGCGGGCCGATCTCGTTGTCGGTATCGTCAGGCTTGTCATAGCGGATGGTCGAAACGGCGGAGGAAAGGTCGGCGACCAGTTTTTCGTAGATTTTTCCACCTGCATAGATGCGGCAGGCGGCGGTGCAGTCCTGGCCGGCATTGTAGTAGCCGAAGGCGCGCAGGCCCGAAACCACCGCCTCGAGGTCGGCATCGTCGAAGACGATGACCGGGGCCTTGCCGCCGAGCTCCAGATGCGTGCGCTTGACCGATTTCGCCGCAGCCTGAAGCACTTTCTTGCCGGTGGCGACGTCGCCGGTGATCGAGATCATGTTGATTTTCGGATGATTGATCAGCGCATTGCCGACGCTCTCGCCGCGGCCGAGCACGACGTTGACAACGCCTTCCGGCAGCACGTCGGCAAGAATTGTAGCCAGCTTCAGCGCCGTCAGCGGTGTCTGCTCGGAAGGCTTGAACACCACCGTGTTGCCGCCGCCGATGGCTGGCGCCAGCTTCCAGGCCATCATCATCAGCGGGTAGTTCCACGGCGCGATCGAGGCGACGATGCCGATCGGGTCGCGCCGCACCATCGAGGTGAAGCCCGGCAGATATTCGCCGGCCACCACGCCCGGCATGGTGCGCACCGCGCCGGCGAAGAAGCGGTAGCAGTCGACGATCGCCGGGATCTCGTCGTTGAGCACCGCATTGATAGGCTTGCCGCAGTTCAGCGCCTCGAGTTTTGCGAATTCTTGCGCCTCGGCCTCGATGCGTTCCGCGATCTTCAGGAGGTAACCAGAACGCTGCCCGGGCGTGGTCCGCGACCAGGTCGCAAAGGCTTTCTCCGCGGCGGCCACCGCCGCGTCGATCTGCGCCTGACTGGCTTCCGGCAGGTTGAGCACCGTCTCGCCGGTGCGCGGGTTGAGGATGGCTTCCTCGGTCTCGGTGCCCTTTTCGAAGCGTGCTCCGATCAGCATGTCGGTCAGCATGGTTTTTTCTCCCTTTGCTGAGCGAATAGCGATTAGGGAATAGCGAATAGCGGTCTCCCCAGCTAAGGCGCCCGCTGCCGACCCGCGATCTTCCTATTCGCTACTCCCTATTCGCTATTCGCTCTCTTTCATTTCCCCGCCCCCGCGACCTGATCGCCGTCACGGGTGAGGTAGTAGGCAAGCAGGATGGGCAGCGCCGTCACCAGCACTACGACCATGGCTACCACATTGGTGACCGGCCGCTGGCGCGGACGCACCAATTCCTCCAGCATCCAGATCGGCAGCGTCTGCTGCTGGCCGGCGGTGAAGGTCGTCACGATCACCTCGTCGAAGCTGAGCGCGAAGGCGAGCATGCCGCCGGCCAGCAGCGCCGTGCCGATGTTGGGCAGCACCACGTACCGAAAAGTCTGGAAGCCGTCGGCGCCGAGATCCATCGACGCCTCGATCATCGATCCGGAGGTGCGGCGGAAGCGGGCCACGGCGTTGTTGTAGACCACCACCACGCAGAAGGTGGCGTGACCGAGCACGATGGTCCAGGTGGAGAACGGTATCTCCATCAGGCTGAAGGCCGAGCGCAGCGAAATGCCGGTGATGATGCCGGGCAGCGCGATCGGCAGGATGACCAGCAGCGAGATCGCCTCGCGGCCGAAGAATTTGGTGCGGCTGACGGCGGCGGCGCAGAGCGTGCCGAGGATGATGGCGATGGCGGTGGAGATGGCGGCGACCTTCACCGACAGCCACAGCGCCTGCCAGACGTCCGGCCGGCTCCAGGTGACGGCGAACCACTGCGTGGTGAAGCCCGGCGGCGGCCACTGGTAGCTCTTCTCCTCGGTGGTGAAGGCATAGACGAAGATCAGCAGGATCGGCAGGTGCAGGAACAAGAGCCCCGCCGCCGCGGCGATCTTCAGGGCAAGAGGGGCGGGGGACGAGCGGTCAGAGCGCATGGGGGTTTCCTTGCGCTATTCGACCAAGATTACCCCCACCCCTAACCCCTCCCCTCAAGGGGGAGGGGGACTTTGCGGCCGCTATGCAATGCAAAACTGTCGAAGAGCGGCGTCTGGCGGAAATGCAATCTTGTCCCCCTCCCCCTTGAGGGGAGGGGTTAGGGGTGGGGGTTGGCAGCGCGCAAAGCGTCTCACAGCGCATCGAAGGCCCCCAAACGCTTGGCGCCCCAGAGATAGAACCCCATGATGACCACGGGCACCACGGTGAAGGCGGCGGCGAGCGGGATGTTGCCGGCGGTGCCTTGGTGCGCGTAGACGGCCTGGCCGATGAACAGCCGCGATGTGCCGATGATCTGTGGGATGATGTAGTCGCCCAGCGTGAGCGAGAAGGTGAAGATCGAGCCGGCGACGATGCCCGGCAGCGCCAGCGGGAAGATAACGTTGCGGAAGGTCTGGCCGGGCGAGGCGCCGAGGTCGGAGGACGCCTCGGTGAGGCTGACGGGCACCCGCTCCAGCGCCGCCTGCACCGGCAGGATCATGAAGGGCAGCCAGACATAGACGAAGACGATGAAGGTGCCGGTGGCGCTGACCGACAGCGAGTTGCCGCCGACGGTCGGCAGCGCCAGCCAGGCGTCGAGCAGCCAGGTCAGATGCAGCTTGGCGAACAGCCAGCCCAAAATGCCTTCCTTGGCCAGGATCAGTTTCCAGGCGTAGACCTTGACCAGATAGCTCGACCACAGCGGCAGCATGATGCCGAGATAGAACAGCGCCTTCCATGTGCCGCGGGCGTAGCGGGCCGCATAATAGGCGATCGGGAAGGCGATAACGGCAGAAGCCAGCGTCACCAGCGCCGCCATGGTCACGGTGCGCAGGATGATGTCGAGGTTGGCCGGCAGCAGCAACTCGCCATAGGTCTTCAGCGTGAACTGCCGGTCGATCATCCCGGAGAACTCGTCGATCGAGAAGAAGCTCTGCAGGAGCAGCGCGAACAGCGAGCCGAGATAGACGATGCCGAGCCACAGCAGCGGCGGGGCGAGCATCAGCATGAGCAGGAAGCGCGGATTACGCCACAGCACGTCCGACAGCGCGCCAGCCGTGCCGCCGCGGCGCGGCAGGATTGCGGAGGCGGGCTGGGCGGCGGGAAGCGCGGCGTCCAGGCTCATCTGGCTGCCTCGCCACAAGAAGCGGCAAAATTGCAAGCAACTGCCCCCGCCCTTGAACCGATATCCGCACTTGTGTATCTTTGTGTATAGAAAAATGGCGGATTCCCATGGCGGGCAGGCGCAATCGGACCCCGCGAGAAATCGCAGCGCGGCTCCGCAAGGAGGGATGGACGATCAAGCGGCACGGCCCGGGCGACCACGTCCAGTACGTTCATCCAGCGAGACCCGGCAAAGTCACGCTCGACATGGGGGCCGATCCGATTCCGACGGGCACGCTGCGCTCGATCTACAGGCAGGCCGGCTGGCAATGGTGAGAACGAAGAGGAGATTTGGCGATGCCTCTCGCCTATGCGCTGATCCATGAGGAAGATGGAGTGTTCGGTATCTCCTTCCCCGATTTCCCCGGCTGCGTCTCTACCGGCAGGACGGAAGAAGAGGTACTTCGCAAGGGTGCGGAAGCACTCGCCTTCCATGTCGCGGGAATGATCGAAGACGGCGATCCGCTCCCGATCGCAAGAAATCTGTCCGAACTGCGCGCCGATAACAGTTTCAGCGACGATTCTGCCGGAGCGATCCTGGCGCTTGTGCCATTCGATCCGCCCGGACGCGCGGTCCGGCTCAACATTTCGATGGACGAGACCCTGCTTGAGGCGGTCGATCGCGCAGCCTCCGCGGCCGGACAATCGCGCTCGGCTTTTCTCGCCGAGGCGGTACGGAGGCGTTTGAAGGACGCCGCCTGAGTGAGCCGGCGCGCCGGGCAGGAGCCGGTCCATCATGCGCCCTCCTCCATCAGATGCAGCTGCTCGCGGTTGAAGGTGAGCATCACCGCGTCACCGGCCTCCGGCAGCGCCGTGCCGGCCGGAACCGTCGCGTGCAGGCGCAGCCCGTCCGCATCCAGCGCCAGCCGTGTTGCCGACCCCAGATAGTTCATGGCGACGACCCGCGCCGGCACGCCGTCACCGGTGCCGCGCAGGACGCGGATCGCCTCCGGCCGCAGGCTGCCCCAGCGATGCTGGCCCGACCAGCGCTGGACGAAATCCGGCGGCAGCACGTTGGAGGAGCCGACGAAGTCGGCGACGAAACGCGAGCGGGGCTTTTGGTAGATGTCCTGCGGCGTGCCTATCTGCATGATGCGGCCGTCGTTGAAGACGGCGACGCGGTCGGCCATCGACAGCGCCTCGCCCTGGTCATGGGTGACGAACACGAAAGTGATGCCGAGCGCCTGCTGCAGCGTCTTCAATTCTTCCTGCATGTTCTCGCGCAGCTTCAGGTCAAGCGCGCCGAGCGGCTCGTCGAGCAGCAGCACCTTCGGGCGGTTCACCAAAGCGCGTGCCAGCGCCACGCGCTGGCGCTGGCCGCCGGAGAGCTGGCTGGGTTTTCGTGCGCCGTAGCCGGGCAGGCGCACCAGCGACAGCGCTTCCTCCGCCGCCTTGTGGCGTTCCGCCTTGCCGATGCCTTTCACCATCAGCCCGTAGGCGACGTTGTCGATCACGTTGAGGTGCGGGAACAGCGCATAATCCTGGAAGACGGTATTGACGTTGCGCCGGTAGGGCGGCACGCCGTCCGCGCGCTCGCCGAAGATCTTTATCGCCCCGCTCGTCGGCTGCTCGAAGCCGGCGATCAGCCGGAGGCAGGTGGTCTTGCCCGAGCCGGAGGGGCCGAGCATGGCGAAAAATTCGCCCGGCGCGATGTCGAGGTCGACCGCGTCGACGGCGCGCACGCTGCCGAAATGGCGGGAGACTTTTTCAAAGGAGACGGCTGGGGTCATGGGACCGCTATGGGCTCGATCAGATAAAAAGCACCCCTTCACCGGCCCTTCGGGCCACTTCTCCCCCCCTGCTCGGGGGAGAGGAACCCAGGCTGGAGAAGCGCCGGCATGGCGGCTGCGGCACCTCTCCCCCGGGCAGAGGGAGAGGTGGCCCGAAGGGCCGGTGAGGGGGTGCCGCGGCGCTGGATTTCCCGCGCCGACGCTATCACTCACCGCCCGCCGATCACGCCGATATAGTCCGACACCCAGCGGTAGTAAGGCACGCACTGGTCGTTCTGGCTGGCGCATTTCGAGGTCGGCGTCGTCCAGAAGCGGATCTTCTCGAAATCGTCCATGCCGTTGGCGGTGCAGCCTTCCTTGGTCTGCATGCCGCGGCCGTCGGTGCAGGCGGCCGGCACCGAGGGGTTGGCGCCGAACCACACAGACAGGTCGCTCTGCAGGTTGGAGGACAGCGTGTGCTCCATCCACATATAGGCGCAGTTGGGGTTGGGCGCGTCGACATGCATCATGGTGGTGTCGGCCCAGCCGGTCGCCCCTTCCTCGGGAATGACCGAGGCGACGGGCTGCTTCTCGCCCTTCAGAAGGTTGACCTGGAACGGCCATGAGCCGGAGGCGACCACGCCCTCGTTCTTAAAGTCGTCGATCTGGATGAAGGCGTCGTGCCAGTAGCGGCCGACCAGCTTGCGCTGCGTCCTGAGCAGATCCAGCGCCGCCTTGTACTGGTCCTCGTTGAGTTCGTAGGGGCTCTTGATGCCGAGTTCCGGCTTGTGGGCCATCAGGTACTGCGCGGCGTCGGCCACATGGATCGGGCCGTCATAGGCCTGCACTCGCCCGGCGTTGGTCTTGCCGTCGGGCAGCGTCGTCTCCTCGAAGACGACGCTCCAGCTCTTCGGCGCTTCCTTGAAGACGTTGGTGTTGTACATCAGCACGTTCGGGCCCCACATGTAGGGGACGCCGTAGTGGACGCCGTCGACCGTGTGCCACGGCGCGCTCTTGAGGCGGTCGTCGACGGTCGACCAGCTCTTCACCAGGTCGACATTGATCGGTTGCACCCGCTTGCCGGCGACGAGGCGCAGCGAGGCGTCGCCCGAGGCGGTGACGAGGTCGAAGCCGCCCTCGTTCATCAGCGCCACCATCTCGTCCGAGGTGTTGGCGGTCTTGACGTTGACCTTGCAGCCCGACGCCTCCTCGAATTTGGTGACCCAGTCGAACTTCTTGTCGGTCTCGCCGCGCTCGATGTAGCCCGGCCAGGCGATGATCGTCACCTGCCCTTCGCCGGCACCGACTTCCTTCAGCTGCGCCATGGCCTGGCCGCTCATGGCAAGTGCGGCGGCAAGCGCCGTACAGGATTTCAGGAATGCTTTCATGGCAACGTCTCCCATTACGGGGCGTCGCTCTCCGGCGGCGACGTCATCCCTCAAGGATGAAGGTGACGCGAATGCTGCGCTTTCGCAAATTCATTTGTCAGAACGCCGATATCGGATTTTCCGATAGATTGGGACTGGCCTGACTATATGGCTTCCAGAGTGGAGAGCGTCACCGAAAGACCGGGTACGGCTGTGGAAACCAGCGGCTGATCTTCCGAAACCTTGGCGACCTCATCATAGCCTTCCAGACCCGGGCGCCTGTGGACGTGCACGACACGTGACACCGCTTCGACGACCCAGAGTTCCGGAACGCCGAAATTGGCGTAAATCCTGGCCTTGCGGCCGAGGTCCCATTTCAGGCTGGAATCCGCGACCTCGACGGCGAGCAGCGCGGTGCGCGGATTGAGGTTGGCCAAGCCGTCGGCTTTGCGGAAAAAAATGAAGTCCGGTTCGATAAAGCTGCCCTCGTCGAGACGGAAGGTCGTCGCGACAGCCAAACGGAACTCTTCCGGAGTGTTCCTTACAAGATAATAGCTGAGCGCATTCTTCAGGAGCTCGTGGTGGATGCCTTTCACATCTATCGGCACGAGTTCGCCACCGATCAGTTCGAAACGTTCGTTCTCATCGATGATCCCGGCTCGCGTTGCCGCCTCGATCTCGGCCACGGTCCAGCGCCGCCGCATCAGGCCCTCGGCGGCCTGCGTCGTGGGTGAGAGCCCTGGAGATCGGAACTGCTGGTTCATAAGGTCAGGCTAGCATCGACAAACCAAGGTGCAAACAAGCATGCGAGCGTCGGCCGCCCCAGAGTTCCCGGCGTTGTAGTTGCTGAGGCGACATCGGATTTCTGTTGTGCTTGGCGCGTCAGGCGCATCACGCCCGCGCCGTCGCCAGCCAGCAGGCGGCGGCGAACCGCGCGGAACCGGCCTCCACGAACGGAGCAAACGCCAGGCGCAGCGCCGCGGTCACCCTTTCCACCGTAGCGTCGTCCGCCTCCCGCAAGGCGAGGCCCACCGGACCGAGCTTGGTGACATAGGCCATCAAATCGTCCTCATCCACCCGGCATGCGACGTCCGCCCGCTGGAGATCGACCTCGGACCAGCCGCTCGCCTCCAGGATCGACGTCACCCGGGCCTTGTCGGCGAAGGCGAATTGTCCGGGCGCGTCCGGATCGGGAACGGGCATCGGCGGCAGCAACGGAGCCGCTGCGCGGGCCGCTGTCGTCATGAACTCGTTCTCGGCCCTGCTGCGCCAGGCGACGAAGGCCAGCTTCGCACCAGCCCGCGCGCTGCCACGTATATTGGCGAACGCCGCCACCGGATCGTCGAAGAACATGACGCCGAAGCGCGAGATGACGGCATCATACCGGTCCCGTTCGAACGGATGGGTCTGTGCGTCGCCTTCGACGAAGCTTGCATTGGTCACGCCTTCGGCGACGGCACGCGCCTTCGCCGCCGCGACCAGCGGGCGGGAGATGTCGAGCCCCAGGCAGCGGCCGCCGGCACCGACGCGCCGCGCCATCGCCAAGGTGGTCGCCCCGCCGCCGCAGCCGATGTCGAGGACCCGGCCGCCCTCGCCGGGATCCCCGGCATCGACCACGAGCCGTCCGAACGGCTCCAGCATACGATCAAGCACGGCCTGCATCTCGACCCAGGCCGTGCCGCTGGCGGTGTTCCACAGCGCTGCCTGATCACGATTGGGCGACATGTCCGACATCTGGCTTCTCCCTTGGCATTGATTGCATCGACGGCATGCGCCACTATGCCAGTTCAAGTGAACTTGAGGTCAAGGGTGAAAAATCTGGATATTGCCGCCGTTGCGCGCGGCTCCGGCGTTCCGGCATCCACGCTGCGCTTCTACGAGGAGAAGGGGCTGATCGCGTCGGTCGGCCGGCGCGGCCTTCGGCGGCTGTTCGACCCCGAGATATTCGAGCGCCTGGCGCTGATTGCGCTCGGCCGCGCCGCCGGATTCGCGCTGGACGAGATCGCCGAGATGCTGCCGCCCAGCGGCCGGCCGCACATCGACCGGGACCGGCTGCGGGCCAAGGCCGAAGAACTCGACCGCACCATCCAGAGGTTGACCGCCATGCGCGAAGGGCTGCGCCATGCCGCGGCGTGCCCGGCGCCGCACCCGATGGATTGCCCCACCTTCCGGCGTGCGGTGCGCCTCGCCGGCGCTGGCGCCTTCGAGCCGCCGAAGCTGGTGTTCAAGGCGGAGGAGGTCGCCCCGTCAGGTCGCGCCGCAACCTCACAGCGCGCCGGCGCCGCACGACGCCGGTGACGTCTTTTCGGAGCCTCCGCGTCGTGAGTTCCGGCGGAATGACCCCCTCCCAGCGCAATCCATAAGCAGGCGAGGCTTCGAGCAGCCATTCGTCGAGGCCCTTTCTCCGCCTGCCTCTCGAGAACCGCGTTCAAGCCGCTGGGTTCACCCAGCCGTTCGGCGGCCCGAAGCCGGCCATGGCCTCGGCCGGGCCCCAGGTGCCCGGCTCGTAGAGATGCGGCGGCTTGGTGTCGTTCAGCACCGGCCCGACGATCCGCCATGCGATCTCGCTGGCGTCCTGGCGGGTGAAGAGTTGGGCATTGCCGTTCATGGCGTCGCCGATCAGGCGCTCATAAGGCTCCATGTCGCCGGCGGCGTCGTCCATCGCGCTCAGTTCCACCTGCTCGCCGACCATGGCATCGCCGGGGGATTTGCGGCGCGCGCCGAGGCCGATCGCGATCTCCGGCGAGATGCGGAAGCGGAAGAAGTTGGCCTGCGCGGCATCGATGTCGTCGAACACGCCGAGCGGCGGCGGTTTCAGGCGCACCACAACCTCGGTCGCCCGGACCGGCAGCATTTTTCCCGCGCGGATGAAGAACGGCACGTCCTTCCAGCGCCATGTGTCGACGAAGAAGCGCACCGCCGCGAAGGTCTCGACCGGCGATTCCGGCCTGACGCCCGGCTCGTCGAGATAGCCCTTGAACTGGCCGCGCACCACGTCGTCCCTGGTCAGCGTGCGCACCGCCTTCAGCACCTGTACCTTCTCGTCGATGAGGTCCTCGATCGAGCGTGTGACCGGCGGTTCCATCGCCAGTAGCAGCAGGACGTTGAGCAGATGGTTCTCGATCACGTCGCGGATCGCCCCCACCTCGTCGTAGAAGCGGCCGCGGCCCTGGACGCCGAAATCCTCGGCCATGGTGATCTGCACGCTGTCGACGAAGTTGCGGTTCCAGATCGGCTCGAGGAAGGAATTGGCGAAGCGGAAATAGAGCAGGTTCTGGATCGCTTCCTTGCCGAGATAGTGGTCGATCCGGAAGATCGCCTCCTCCGCGAAGACGATGTGCAGCACCCGGTTCAGCCAGCGCGCCGACTGCAGGTCGCGTCCGAACGGCTTTTCGACCATGAGGCGCGCGCCGGCCGCGCCGCCGGATTGTTCCAGGCCCTGCACCACGGGCTCGAACATGCTGGGCGGTACCGCAAGATAGTAGAGCGGGTGCCGGGCCGGCTCCATGGCCGCCCTGAGCTTGTCGAAGGTCGCCTGGTCGCGATAGTCGCCGCTGACATAGCGGATGAGCGACGCGAACTTCGCGAAAACCGCGTCGTCGATGCCGCCCGCGGCTTTGACGATGCCGTCGCGGGCGCGCTCCAGCAGCTTGCCGACATCCCAGTCCTCCAGTGCCACGCCGATCACCGGTTCGGCCAGCGTCCCGCGCGCCACCATGTCATAGAGGGCCGGGAAAATCTTCTTGTGTGCGAGGTCGCCGGTCGCCCCGAAGAGCACCAGCGCATCGGATCGCTCGGTCGCCATGATCATGCCTCCCCGCTCACGCCTTCGGCTTCTCGACATGCCCGCCGAAGGCGTAGCGCATGGCCGACAGCAGCTTGTCCGCGAACTCCGATTCGCCCTGCGAGGTGAGCCGGCTGAACAGCGCCGACGACAGCACCGGCGCGGGCACGCCGGTGTCGATCGCCGCCTTGAGCGTCCAGCGGCCCTCGCCGGAGTCGGAAACCCTGCCGCCGAACTGCGCCAGCGCCGGATCGGCCTTCAGCGCCCCTGCCGTCAGGTCGAGCAGCCACGAGCCGATGACGCTGCCGTGCCGCCAGACCTCGGCGACGGCGGGCAGGTCGATGTCGAAGCGATAATATTGCGGCTGCGCCAGCGGGCTGGTCTCGGCATCGGCGTCGCGGTGCTCGCTGCCGGCGTTCGCCTGCTTGAGGATGTTCATGCCTTCCGCATAGGCCGCCATGACGCCGTATTCGATGCCGTTGTGCACCATCTTGACGAAATGGCCGGCGCCGCTCGGCCCGCAATGCAGGTAGCCGAGAGGCGCGGTGCCGAGGTCGCCGCCTTCGGCCGAGCCCGCGCCGGCGCCGGGTGCAAGCGTGGCGAAGATCGGCTCGAGATGTTTCACCGCGGCGTCGGGGCCGCCGATCATCAGGCAGTAGCCGCGCTCCAGCCCCCACACGCCGCCGCTGGTGCCGACGTCGACGAAGCTCAGGCCCCTTGCCTGCAACCGCACCGCCTGGTCGACGGCGTCGTGATAGTGCGAATTGCCGCCGTCGACGATGATGTCGCCCGGTTCCAGCAGCGCCGCGACCTGCTCGACGACCCTGTTGGTGATGGCGGCGGGCAGCATCAGCCAGACCGTGCGCGGCCTGGCCAGCTTGCCTATGAATTCCTCCAGCGCGGCCGCGCCGACCGCGCCGTCCTTCACCAGATCCGCCACGCTCGCCGGATTGATGTCGTACACCACGCATTCGTGGCCGCCGCGCATCAGGCGGCGCACCATGTTGGCGCCCATCCTGCCCAGTCCCATCATGCCGATCTGCATCTTTGCGCCTCTTGTCCTGTGCAACTCGATGATCTGCGGTCTACAGCCGATGCCGGATCGTACGCTGGCCCTGTGCAATTCCGATGAAGTCGCGCGCCGACTGCGGCAGGCTGGAGCCGCGCCGCCACACCATGCCGACCTGGACGACCGGCAGCGCGCCTGACACGTCGCGCGACTCGATGCGGTCGCCTTCCAGCGACCAGGGGCGGTAGACGAGGTCGGGCAGGAGCGCGATGCCGGCGCCGGTGGCCACCAGGCTGCGCACCGCCTCGACGGAGCGGGTGCGGAAGGCGACATGCGGCCGCGCGCCGAGCGCCGCCAGCAGCTTGCCGGTGTTCTCCTCGATCTCGTCGACGGTCAGCATGATCAGCGGCTCGGCGACGATGTCGTTGATGCCGATGATCTCGGCGGCCGACAGCGGATGGCCGAGCGGCAGCCACAACCGGTAGGGCGAGACCTCGAGGATTTCCGCCTGCAGCGCCATGCGGTCGCGCAGGTTGGAGATGACCATCACCGCGACGTCGAGCTCGCCGCCGACCAGCAGGTGCTCGAGATAGTCGCCATTGTCCTCGATGGCGCCGACCTCGACGCCGGGAAAGGCGCGGCGATAACGCGCCAGGAGATCGGACAGCACGTAGCCGGCAACCAGCGAGGTGACGCCCAGCTGCAGGCTGCCGCCGCCGCGCTCCTGCTCGGCGGAGAAGGTGCGGCGCGCGTCCGAGACGTCGGTCAGAATCTTCGTCGCGTGGCGCAGGAACTGGTGGCCCTTGTGGGTGATGGTCAGCCCGCGCGGATGGCGCTCGAACAGCGCCACGCCGAGGTCGCCCTCGAGTTCCTTCACCGCCTCGGTGACCGAGGACTGCGAGATCGACAGGTTCTGGGCGGCGCGCGACACCGAGCCCTGCTCGGCGACGGCGACGAAATACTGAAGCTGTCTCAGCGTGAAGGCCATGCACGGAATAGACACCGCGACAGCCGCGATGGGAAGGGCGGGCAAGGCTGTTGACCTCCCGTAATATTGTAACTACGTAAGTTACATGAAGCGCAACAGCCGCCTTTCCGCAGCCCTGCACGCCTTGGTCCACATGGCGCAGGAGCCCGACCGGCCGCGCACCTCCGAGGAGGTGGCGCGCTGGCTCGACACCAATCCGGTGGTGGTGCGCCGCGTCTTCGCGGGGCTGCGCGAGGCCGGCATCCTGTCGACGGAGCGCGGCCGCGGCGGCGGCATGGTCCTGACGCGTCCTCCCGCGGCCATCTCGCTCGCCGAGATCGGCGAGGCGCTGGGCGAATCGCTGCTGCCGGTGCGCAGCGAGCCGGAAAGCCCCGGCTGCCTGGTCGAGGCGGCCGTCGACGAACTGCTGGAGGACTGCCGCCGGCAGGCCGAGAATTTTTTGCGCGGCTGCCTGGCCAAATTCACGCTCGCCGACCTGGCGGCGGATTTCCGGCACCGCTTCGCCAACGAAGGAGCAAGACACCATGGATCATGACGTCGCCATCATCGGCGGAAGCTTTGCCGGCCTGTCGGCGGCGATGCAGCTCGCCCGTGCCCGGCGCAAGGTCGTCGTCGTCGACGACGGCCAGCCGCGCAACCGCTTCGCCGCCCATTCGCACGGCTTCCTCGGCCAGGACGGGCGCGCGCCGGCGGAGATCCTCGACGAGGCGCGGCGCCAGCTGCTCGCCTATCCCACCGCGTCGGTCGTGCAGGGCCGGGCCGAACGATGCGGCGGCACGAAAGGCGCCTTCGCCGTCGACCTGCCGAACGGCTCCTCGCTCATGGCCGCGCGGCTCATCCTCGCTTGCGGCGTGACCGACACGCTGCCGGACATTCCCGGCCTGCGCGAACGATGGGGCAGGACCGTCGCCCACTGTCCCTATTGCCACGGCTACGAAATTCCCGCCGGGCCTATCGGCGTGCTGGCGACGGGGCCGATGTCTTCGCATCAGGCACAGCTGGTCGCCGACTGGGCTCCGGTTGTCTTCTTCCACAACGGCGTCCAGCCGGAAGACGCCCACGCGCATCCGCGCCACGCGATCACGGTGGAGCGGGAGCGTGTCGAGGCGATCGAAGACGACGCGGCCGGCCTTGCCGTCCGCCTCGCCGACGGGCGGCGTGTCGCGCTGTCCGCGCTCTTCACCGCGCCAAGGACGCATCCCGCGGGCGGCATCGCCGAGGCTTTGGGTTGCGCGCTGGAGGACGGGCCGCTCGGTCCGCATGTGCGCGTCGACGGGACTCAGCAGACCAGCGTCGCGGGCGTGTTTGCCGCCGGCGACATCAACCGCAAGGCCGCCAATGTCGCCATCGTCGTCGCCGACGGCGCCATGGCCGGCGCCGCCGCACACCGCTCGCTGGTGTTCGAAGCGTGAGCTACGCCGCTGCGATCGTCAGTTTCGCGGCGGCCTTGTCCAAAGCCTGCGCGATGTCGCGCGGCGGCGCGCGGTCGGTGACCAGCTCGCCGAAGCCGTCGAAGCCGCAGACCTGGACAAGGCCCTGCCGGCCGAATTTCGAGTGGTCGGTCACCACCAGTCGGCGGGCGCCGCGCGACAGCACCATGCGGGCGAACTCCGCCTCCTCGAGATCATAGTCCATCACGCCCATGACCGCATCGACGGCTCCGGTGCTGATCACCGCGTGGTTGACGCTGAAGCGGCTGACGAACTCCACCGCCGAGCCGCCGAAGGCAGCGCCCGAATCGCTGCGCAGCTCGCCGCCGGCCATGTAGACCTTGTTGCCGTTGACGGTGGCGAGCGTGCGGGCGATGTCTGAGGAGTTGGTAATCACGGTCAGCCGCCGGTGGCTGAGCAGCTCGCGGGCAAGGAAGCTCGTCGTCGTGCCGGTGTCCAGCATGACGGAGTCGCCGTCGCGGATGGTCGCCGCCACCGTCCTGGCGATGAGACGCTTGGCGTCGGCGTTCTCGCGCATGCGCCGCTCGAACGGCGCTTCGCCGGCCAGCGCCGGCAGGCCGATGGCGCCGTGCATCTTCAGCACCGAGCCGTCGCTGGTGAGCGGCTTCACGTCGCGCCGCACCGTCTCCAGCGAGACGTTGAGCCTGGTGGCAAGATCGGCGATGGTGATGGTGCCGGCCTCCTGCACCAGGCGCAGGATCTCGCCATGCCGCTTGGAATGGTTCATCAGGGTGTCCCGTCCCGGCGCCTCTCTCTGCCCGGTTGATACGGGAAATGCCGAGAGAACACAACGAATCCACGGCTTCGCCGGTCAACAACGCAGAAATAGCCACAGCTTTTGTTGACACGGCAAAAGGACCGCAAGACAGTGCCGGCCGTGAGGAGCAGGGTACCGGCATGACGGCCACGGAAGACCGCATTCGCGCGCTGCCGCTGTGGAAGGGACCGGTGACGATCGAGCCGCTGAAGGGCGGCCTCAGCAATGAGAGCTTTCTGGTCACCGATCCCGGAGGACGGCACGTCGTGCGGCTCGGCCGCGACTTTCCCTTCCACCACGTCTACCGCGAGCGCGAGATCATGGCGGCGCGCGCCGCCGAGGCGGCCGGCTTCGGCCCCGCCGTGCATTTCGCCGAGCCGGGCGTCATGGTCACCGCTTTCCTCGGCGCCCGCACCTATGGGGGCGGCGACGTGCGCGCCAATGCCGGCCGCGTCGCCGCGCTGGTGCGGCGTTTTCACGAGGAGATGCCGCGCCATGTCTCGGGCGCCGGCTTCATGTTCTGGGTGTTCCACGTCGTCCGCGACTATGCGCGCACGCTCGCCGCCGGCGGAAGCCGCCTGCGGGCGGAGCTGCCGCGCTTCCTGGCGCTCGCCGAGGAACTGGAGCAGGCGCAGAAGCCGCTGCCGATCGTGTTCGGCCACAACGACCTGCTGCCCGCCAACTTCCTCGACGACGGCGAGCGGCTGTGGCTGATCGATTTCGAATATGCAGGGTTCAACACGGCCATGTTCGACGTCGCCGGCATCGCCTCCAATGCCGGGATGGACGAGCCCGAGGCGGACGCCCTGCTCGCCGCCTATTTCGGCGAGACGCCGGACCCTTCGCTGCGCCGCGCCTTCGCGGCAATGCAATGCGCCTCGCTGCTGCGCGAGGCGATGTGGAGCCTGGTGTCGGAACTCCACCTCGACGCGCCCGGCGCCGACTACGTCGCCTACACCGCCGAGAACCTGGAGCGGCTGGAAACCGCGCTGGATCGGTATCGGGCAACGTTCGGGCGATAGGAGCCGGCACCGCCTTCAAAACCATCGGGCGCTGATCAGAGCCCTTGCCGTCACATCTGCGTGAAGCCGGCCGGCGCTGGGCCGACGGCCCAGCTTTCGCCGCGCGCGACACCTATCTCGCCGGCATGAACAGACGCGTGCTCCTTTGCCTCGCCGCCTCCGCCGCGCTCGCGCGGCCCGCTGTCGCCCGGGCCCAGACCCCGCCCGCGACGGTCCCTGACCTGCTCGACGAGGCGGAAAGCCTCACCGCGCTCAAGACCGTGCTGGTGCTGCGCAACGGCGAGACCGTCGCCGAGCGCGGCTATCGCGGCAATAGGCTTGCCGGCCCGACCAACATCAAGTCGGCGTCGAAATCGATCGTCTCGGCACTGGTGGGCATCGCCATCGACAAGGGACTGCTGGACGGGCCGGACCAGAAGATCGCGCCGCTGCTGCGCGCCGACCTGCCGGCCGACCCCGATCCGCGCATGGGCGAGATCACCATCGGCCACCTGCTGTCCATGCAGTCGGGGCTGGGCCGCACCTCCGGCCCGAACTACGGCCGCTGGGTCTCCAGCTCTAACTGGGTGCGCGCCGCCCTCGCCATGCCGTTTGAGGAAGAGCCGGGCGGGCCGATGCTCTATTCCACCGGCTCGACGCATCTGCTTTCGGCCATCCTGACGCGGGTGGGCAAAAAATCCACGCTGGCGCTCGCCCGCGACTGGCTCGGGCCGCTCGACGGTTTCCGCATCGCCTCCTGGGACCGCGACCCGCAGGGCATCTATGTCGGCGGCAACCAGATGGCGATGAGCGCCCGCTCGCTCGCCGCCTTCGGCGAACTCTACCGCAATCAGGGCCGCGCGCCGGATGGCGAGCAGCTCGTGCCCGCCGACTGGATCGCACAATCCTGGCAGCCGCGCACCATTTCGCGCTTCAACGGCGACGGCTACGGCTTTGGCTGGTTCCTGCGCCCGCTCGGCGGGCGCGAGGCCGTCTACGCCTGGGGCTATGGCGGGCAGATGCTCTACATCGTGCCCGGCCTCAAACTGACGATCGTCATGACCTCGGCGGAAGACAATCCGTCGGCACGCAACGGCTACCGCGACGAGCTGCACGCGCTGGCGACCGGCGTCATTGCGGCGGTCGAGGCGGCATAAAGCCAAATCCCTGGCCGGGGTCATCGGGCTGCCCAGCTGCGTCCTTCGAGGCTCGGCCGCAAAGGAACCGCCTGACGAGCGAAGCCTACGACGCGCTCACCTTCTCCCCGAACGTCGAAAAGAACTCGCCGGCGAGCTTTTTCGAGGTCGAGCTGACCAGCCGGCTGCCGAGCTGGGCGATCTTGCCGCCGACATCGGCCTTGGCGGCGTATTTCAGCAGCGTCTCGTTGGGGCCGGCCTCGCTCAGCGTCACGTCGGCGCCGCCCTTGGCGAAGCCGGCGATGCCGCCCTTGCCCTCGCCGGAGATCGTGTAGGAATGCGGCGGGTTGAGCTTGGTGAGCGTCACCTCGCCGTTGAACGTCGCCTTGATCGGGCCGATCTTCAGCACCACCGTGGCGGCGAGTTCCGTGTCGGAGGTCTTTTCCAGGCTCTGGCAGCCGGGAATGCAGGCCTTCAGCACCTCGGGATCGTTCAGCCCGGCCCAGACCTTTGCGATCGGGGCGGCGATCGTTTCCTCGCCTTCGATGGTGAGCGCCATGGAACGTCCTCCGCGGATGATGGTGCGCAAGGCCTAGCCGACGGGGAAGGCGCTGTCCATCGCACCAAAGTGCTGGCTGGTCCGCGGCGGCTACTGGTCCAACCGCGCGCCAAGCAGAAACGCCGGCAGCTCCGCGATCGAATCCAGCACCACGTCGGCCAGCGGCGCAAGGCTGTCGCGCGTGCCGGTGCCGGACAGCACGCCGACCGCCAGGCCGGCGCCGCCCGCCCGCGCCATTTCGAGGTCGTGGCGGTTGTCGCCCACCATGGCGATCTGCGACGGCTTGAGGCCGGTCAGGTCGCAGAAGGCGTAGATGGTGTCGGGCGCCGGTTTTGGCTTGGCGACGCCGTCATAGCCGTAGGCCGCGTCGAACATCTGCGCCACGCCGAGCGCCGCCAGCGTCTTCTCCGCACCGCCGGTGGAATCGTTGGTGGCCACCCCCAGCCGGAAGCCGGCGGCATGCAGCGCGGCGATGGCGTCGCGGCTGCCGGGCAGCGGCACGGACTGCGCCGCGCCCGCTTCCGCGGTGAAGCGGTCGAAACCGACCGTCATTTCGGCCCGCTCGGCGGCCGGCACCTGCGGATACCACAGGGCCACGATGTCGGCATTGGTGCCGGCGGCGAACACCGAGTCGGCCTTGAAGCGGTGCGCGGAAAAATCGTAGCCGGCGATCGCCAGCAGCGCGTTCGCCTTGTCGCGATCGCCGCCCGCCGCCTGCAGCGCGAGCAGGTCGCCGATCGCGAACCACGTCGCCTGGAAGTCGACCAGTGTCCCGTCCTTGTCGAACAGGATGCCTTTGATGTCTTGCAAGATTTTGCCCTCAGGTTCCGTTTTCTGCGCGCGTCGCACCCCCCTCTGTCCTGCCGGACATCTCCCCGTAAGGGGGAGATTGGCGGCTTCGCCCTTCGCGCCTCACCTGCGCCGCTGGCGACTGGCGAAACTCAAGCGGAAGGCCAATCTCCCCCCTTGCGGGGGAGATGTCCGGCAGGACAGAGGGGGGTAGGACGGGCGCCAAGCCCGCGATAGTCCTCAGCTCTCCCTCAGCCGATGGATATGCGCCACCAGGCCGGCCGTCGAGGCGTCGCTGCCTGCGGCATCCTTTTTGCCTTCCACGACCGGCAGCAGCGCCGTCGCCAGCTCCTTGCCGAGCTCGACGCCCCACTGGTCGAAGGAATTGATGTCGAACAGCGTGCCCTCGACGAAGACGCGGTGCTCGTAGAGCGCGATCAGCCGGCCGAGCGTGCGCGGGTCGAGCTTTTCGTAGAGGATCGTCACCGACGGCCGGTTGCCGGAGAACACGCGGTGCGGCGCGATCCTGTCGACCTCGTCCGCCTTCATGCCCTTGGCCAGCATCTGGCTCTTCGCCTCGTCGAGCGTGCGGCCCTTCATCAGCGCCTCCGATTGCGCCAGGCAGTTGGCGAGCAGCAGGTCGTGATGGTGCTTCAGCTCCGGCTCGTGGCCCTGGGCCGCCGCCAGGAACTCGACCGGGATGATGTCGGTCCCCTGGTGCAGCAGCTGGAAGAAGGCGTGCTGGCCGTTGGTGCCCGGCTCGCCCCACACCAGCGGGCCGGTGGGCGTCGCCACCGCCCTGCCGTCGAGCGTCACGCCCTTGCCATTCGATTCCATGTCGAGCTGCTGCAGATAGGCGGGCAGGCGTGCCAGCCGCTGGTCGTAGGGAATGATGGCGCGGGCCGGGTAGCCGCAGACGACGCGGTGCCAGAAGCCGACGAGACCCATCACCGCCGGAATGTTTTCGAGCAGCGGCCTGGTGGCGAAATGCCGGTCCATCTCATGCGCGCCGGCCAGGAAGGCGCGGAAATTGTCGGCGCCGATGGCGATCATGATCGGCAGGCCGATCGCCGACCACAGCGAATAGCGGCCGCCGACCCAGTCCCAGAAGCCGAACACGCGCTCCGGCGCGATGCCGAACGCCGCGACCTTGTCGAGCGCGGTCGACACCGCGGCGAAATGCTTTTCGGTCGCCGCCGCGCTCAGCGCCGCCACGATCCAGTTCCGCGCCGTCTCGGCATTGGTCATCGTCTCCACCGTGGTGAAGGTTTTGGACGCGACGATGAACAGCGTCGTCTCCGGTGACAGGCCTTTCAGCGTGTCGTGCATATGCGCGCCGTCGATATTGGAGACGTAGTGCGCGCGCGGCCCGTCATGGTAGGGCGCGAGCGCCAGCGTCGCCATCACCGGGCCGAGATCCGAGCCGCCGATGCCGATATTGACGACGTCGGTGATCTTCTTGCCGGTCGCGCCCGTCGCCGAGCCGTCGCGCACCGCGTCGGAAAAGCGCCGCATGGCGTCGAGCACGGCATGCACCTCGGGAACCACGTCGATGCCGTCGAGCAGGACCGAGGTGCCGGCCGGGTTGCGCAACGCGGTGTGCAGCACGGCGCGGTTTTCGGTGATGTTGATCTTCTGCCCGGAAAACATCGCGTCGCGCCGCGCCGCGACCCCGGTCGCCGTGGCGAACTCGCCCAGCAGCCGCATGGTCTCGGCGTCGACGGCGCATTTCGACCAGTCGAGCAAGAGGTCGCCGTCGCCGAGCGAGAAGGCGGCGAATCGGCCGGGATCGGCGGCGAACGCCGCGCGCATGTCGGAAGGCGTTTTGGCGCGATGCGCGCGCAGGGCGTCGAGCGCCGCTTTGGTGGAAGCTGTCGTCACGGCTCTTCTCCGCAAGCTGGATGGCCAACCGGCTGGCCAATAGCACGGCTTTGCGTCGCTGGGGACAGCGGCGCGGGAAATTCAATCGTTTCGCATCGCGCTCATCGGCTGGCGCCGTGCTGGCCCGGCCTTGATGCATCACTGGTACAAATCCTTGCGATCAGAAATTTTCATTGGCGCAAGCCGTTGGACCAAGAATACCATTCACTGGTCCAAAAAGTATGAAGAATAATCTTGTTCGAGGAAACGCCGATGCCCCAGAGAAACGACACGGCCATATGGTCCGGCCTCTTCCGCATCTCGGCCGAATCCGGCCAGACCTTGCAGGCCCAGATCCGTCAGGCGATCGTCGCCGCCATTCTCGACCGCCAGATCGCAGCCTCCATGCCGCTGCCGTCCTGCCGCATCCTGGCGGAAAAACTCGGCGTGGCGCGCGGCACGGTGGTGCTCGCCTTCCAGCAGCTGGTGGACCAGGGTTTTCTCGTGGCGCGCGAGCGTCGCGGCCACTTCGTCAACCCCGAGGTGCTGGCCACCCCCGCCAAGCCGCACCACAGGCAGCAGGAGACGGCGAGCGACGTCGACTGGAAGGCGCTGCGCCAGTTCGCGCCGAGCGAGATGCCGCGTCCGGCCAAGCACGAGAACTGGATCAAGTCGTCCTATCCGTTCGTATACGGCCAGTTCGACCCGGCACTGTTCCCGACCGCCGAATGGCGCGAGTGCAACCGCATGGCGCTGGCCGTGCTCGAGATCCGCAACTGGGCGGCCGACATGGTCGACCGCGACGATCCGCTGCTGATCGAGCAGATCCAGGCGCGGCTCTTGCCGCGGCGCGGCATCTTCGCCAATCCCGACGAGATCATCGTCACGCTCGGCGCGCAGAACGCGCTCTACATGCTGGCGACGCTGCTGATGGCCAAGGGCACCAGGGTGGCGATGGAGGATCCGGGCTATCCCGACGCCCGCTCGATCTTCCGGCTGGCCGGCGCCGAAATTGTGCCGACGCCGGTTGACGGCTCCGGCATTGTCACCTCGGCGATCCCCGACGCAGCCAATTTCGTCTTCGTCACGCCGAGCCATCATTGCCCGACCATGGTGCCGCTGTCTGCCGAGCGCCGGCAGGATCTGCTCGAGCGCGCCAGCCGCAACGACCAGATCGTCATCGAGGACGGCTATGACAGCCAGCTGATCGACGAGGCGCCACAGCAGGCGCTGAAGAGCCTCGACCGTTCGGGGCGCGTCATCTATGTCGGCTCGATGTCGAAGACGCTCGCGCCCGGCCTGCGCATGGGCTACATCGTCGCGCCGGCGCCGCTGGTCGCCGAGCTGCGGGCGCTGCGGCGCTTCATGTTCCGCCATCCGCCGGCCAACAACCAGCGCGCGGTCGCGCTGTTCCTGTCGCTCGGCCACCACGAGGCGCTGGTGCGCCGCTTGTCCAGCGCCTTCGAGGAGCGGCGCAAGCGGCTCTCCCAGGCGATCTCAGCCTTCCTGCCGGAATGGCGCTCGACCGACTCGGCCGGCGGCACCTCGCTCTGGCTGGAAGGCCCGCGCGGCATCGATGCACGTGGCCTGGCGGAAGCGGCGGCGGCGCGCAGCGTCATCATCGAGCCGGGCGACCGCTTCTTCGACGGCGCACAGAAGCCGGTACGCTTCATGCGCCTCGGCATCTCCTCGATCGCGCTGCAGCACATCGAGCCTGGCATCCGCGAACTCGCGACCGCGGCGGGAAGGCGGCCGGCGGCGGCATAAACGCCGGTCGACGATCTTCCGTCATCCTCGGGCTTGTCCCGAGCATGACGGCCACTCTAGCGCTTCGGCAGCCACTTCTTGTCGATGCGGCAGACCATCGTATAGGCCGGATCGAAGACGTTGCCGACGTCGTAGCGTACGACCTGGCCCATGAGATGGCTGGCGGCCGCCGGGCTCAGGCCATGCTCGCTGGTCAACCAGTTGAACATGTCGGTCGTCGCATGCTGCAGCGCCTGGTCGAGCGGCCGGGCGTTGCCGACCGAAAAGATGTCCGTGGCGTTCTCGCCACGCGGCCACACCAGAGCGCGGCGCTTTTCGACGGTCAGCCGCAACTCGACCTCGAAGCAGGTTTCGATGCCGGTGCCGACGATCTCGCCGTCGCCCTGCGTTGCGTGGCAATCGCCGAGGAAGAACAGCGCGCCGGGCACGGCCACGGGGAACCACACGGTCGCGCCGGGACCAAATCCTCGATAGTCCATGTTGCCGCCGTTTTCGGCGCTGGTGGCGGTCGAGAATGCCTGGCCCAGCGCCGGCGCAACGCCGAAGCAGCCGATCATCGGCTCGAGCGGCAGCGTGAGATGCTCGAGGCCCGGCACCGGCGGGTCGAGCGTCACCGTCAAGCCCTGCCGGTCGACCCGCCAGTTGACCTTGTCGCGCGGCGGCAGGCCGCGCACGAATTCCGGATCGACGACGTTGCCCGCCAGCGACGCGCGGGTCCAGCCGGTGGCGCGGATCGGCGTCATGCGCACGATCTCGACCCGCAGTGCGTCCCCCGGCTCCGCGCCGGTCACGAAGATCGGGCCGTTCATCGGGTTCGGCTCGGCGGCCCGCTGCACGCCGTCCCTGTCGATGCCATGCGCGTCGAGCGTCTCGGTGATCACCGTGTCGCCCGAAGCGATAGTGAGGGCTGCGGGCAAGGTGCCGAGCACGTTGTGCCATTGGGTGGCGGTGAAGCGATGTGTCGTCATGGATGAAGCCGTAGCCGAGCCCCGCGGGCACGGCAAGCCATCGCTTCACTCGGCGTTCGTGCCCGCTCGCGACCCGGCGGAGTGTGCTCCGCTGCGCGCCGCCCCGACCGCGGAGGCGGCGCAGGGCTGGCCTATTGCGCGGCGAGCTCATCGTGCCCGGCAAGCCGCGGGCGTCACCCGACGCTCCCGCACGGCCGCTAACCAGCGCTTTTTCTGGACCATCTTGCCGTATTCTCTGGTCCATCCGTCCGTCACGGCGGCGGAGCATAGTCCGCGTCAAGGGGACTGTTCGGACGAGCCACCGGCCCGCGGTTTCACAGTGGTCGGATCGTTCCGCGAAGGGAGAAAGAGCATGTCGGCTCCGGCGGAGATTGCGACCGTGGTGCAGGATTCCGCGGCGGAAGCGCGCTCGCGCCGCTCCGGCGGGCGCGAGGCGCGCCGGGCGCTGAGGGCCGCGCCGCTTGCCGACGACGTCCGCCCGGTCCGCCCCGGGCTGGAAGGCGGCAGGTACAAGCCTTTGGTCCAGAACGACCTGGAGCGCATCCACGAGGCCGTGCTGACTCTGCTCGAGACGGTCGGCTTCGCCAATGCCATCCCGAGTTGCGCCGATGTCTGCGTGAAGGCCGGTGCGATCCTCGGCGCCGACGGCCGCCTGCGCTTCCCGCGCGGCCTGATCGAGGCGACCATCCGCAAGGCCGCTCGCAACTTCACGCTGCACGGCCAGGACCCCCGCCACGACATGCTGATCCAGGGCACGCGCGTCCACTACGGCACGGCCGGTGCGGCGGTGCATCTGGTCGACGTGGAGAAGCGCGAATACCGCGAATCGCAACTCCAGGACATCTACGACGCCGCCCGCCTCGTCGACGGGCTCGACAACATCCATTTCTTCCAGCGCCCGATGGTGCCGCGCGACGTGCCCGACCCGCTCGCCATGGATTTCAACACGCTCTACGCCTGCGTGATGGGCACCTCGAAGCATGTCGGCACGTCCTTCACCGTGCGCGAGAACGTCGCGCCGGCGCTGGAGATGCTCTACGCCATCGCCGGCGGCGAGGAGAATTTCCGCGCAAGACCCTTCGTGTCGAACTCCAACTGCTTCGTCGTGCCGCCGATGAAGTTCGCCGAGGATGCCTGCGGCGTGCTGGAGGCCTGCGTCGAGGGCGGCATCCCGATCCTGCTGCTGTCGGCCGGCCAGGCCGGCGCCACCGCCCCCGCGGCGATCGCGGGCGCGGTGGTGCAGGCAGTGGCCGAGGTGCTGATCGGGCTGGTCTACGTCAACGCGCTCAAGCCCGGTCATCCCGCCATCTTCGGCACCTGGCCGTTCGTGTCGGATCTGCGGACCGGCGCCATGTCCGGCGGCTCGGCCGAGCAGGCGCTGCTGACGGCCGCCTGTGCGCAGATGGCGCAGTTCTACGACCTGCCGGGCGGTTCCGCCGCCGGCATGGCCGATTCGAAGCTGCCCGACATCCAGTCCGGCTTCGAAAAGGGCATCACCGACGTGATGGCCGGCCTGTCGGGCCTCAACCTCGTCTATGAATCGGCCGGCATGCATGCCTCGCTGCTCGGCTTCTGCCTGGAAAGCCTGATCATCGACAACGACATGCTGGGCTACTGCCAGCGCTGCGTGCGCGGCATCGAGGTCACCGACGCCGCGCTGTCGATCGATACCATCACGGAAGTCTGCCTCAACGGCCCCGGCCATTATCTCGGCAACGAGCAGACGCTGCGCCTCATGCAGACCGAATATTTCTATCCCGCCGTCGGCGACCGTTTTTCGCCCAAGGAGTGGAACGAGAAGGGCAAGCCCGACATTCTTGCGCGCGCCATCGCCGAGAAGAAGCGCGTGCTCGCCGAGCGCTTCCCCCGCCATGTGCCGAAGCTTCTGGACGACCGCCTGCGCGCCACCTTCGGCGACCTGATCAAGCTGCCGCGCAGCGGCATGGGGTTGTGAGAAAGCCCTCTGCCTCTTCTGAGCCTTCCTGACGCCGGACAGAGAACCCCCTCTCCGTCTCGCCCTTCGGGCTCGCCACCTCTCCCCCGCTTCGCACTACGGCATGCACACATCTCTGAGAACCCAACCTTTGGCGATGGCTCGGAAGTAT
>NZ_JCACER010000052.1:0-46418 GCF_059502445.1 Kumtagia sp. | reverse complement strand
CCAAACCAGATGGCTTTCCACTATGCATGACTTTCCCCGGACAGCCCTGCCCTTGAGGGGAGGGGTTAGGGGTGGGGGTAGCCGGCCGCGCGACGCTTCCAGAACTTCCATATGCGATCGTCCTGCCCGTTACCCTGGGAGGAGGACCATGCGAAGCATGGTGGAGGGGGCGCGAAGAGTTAACAACGGAACGGTCAGCGCAAGCACCCGCTGGTATCAGGCCGCGCGCAGTGCCCCGGTGCGCGCCTCGTCGACGACGAGCACGCCGAGTTCACCGCCTTCGACGAGCGCGACGCGGTAGACCGTCTCGGCGGCTTCGCGCGACAGCCAGCCGCGATTGACGGTGGCCGCGACGCGGCGCGGATCGCGCTTCAGCGGATCGCCATAGCCGCCGCCGCCGCAGGCGGTGAAGGCGATCTTGGCGCCCTGCTCGATCGTCTCCTCGGCGAAGGCCGGCAGCACGACGCGTCCGGAGCCGGTGAGCTTGATCGATTCGCTCTCCTTGCCGTCGCCGCCGCCTAGCACGCCGCGCGGCGGGAAGCTGGTGCCGTCGGCGGCGTAGACGATCGTCATGTCGTGGTCGAGCGGATAGAAGACGCCGGCCATGGCCGGCGCGCCCTCGAACTCGCCAAAACCCTGCGAGCCGGGCAGCACGCCGCGGCGCTCGATGACGATCGGGTACATCGACTCGTCCACTTCGACGGAGTCGAGCTGGATCAGGCCGGCGTTGGCCGGGCCGCAATAGGTGAGCCAGCCGTCGAAGCCGTGGCGCGCGCCGCCGCCGGCATAGCCGACGAAGACCTGGTTGACGTAGGCCTTGCCGTTCTTGAACGGATCGTGGCCGGAGATGACGCCGACACCCGCCGGCAGGTGGTTGCCGCTCTCGGCCTGGCCGTGCGGCGCGCCCATCTCGGCGAACACGCAGTTGCCGGCGATCATCAGGCGGTCGTTGACGTTGGTCGTGGCGACCGAGGTGCCGACCGGGTATTTCGGCTTGCCGACGACGCTGCCCTCGCGCAGCAGCACCTTGATCTGCGACTTGGCGCCTTCATTGTGCGGGACGCTCTCGTCGAGATTGTTGAAGACGCCGATGCGGCAGGAGCCGGTGGCGGTGTTCTCGGAGAGGTTTAGGCCGCCGGGCACGTTGTCGATGTTGTCGCGGGCGTCGACGACGATCTCGCCCTTCTCCGGATCGACATGGATGGTGACGCGCACCGGGATGCCCTCGTCGGCCACGCCTGGCACCGGATCGTGCCTGGTCTCGTAGGTGTAGCTGCCTGCCGGCAGCTTGGCGATGGCCGCCTTGGCGCAGCGCGCGCCGTAATCGAACCAGTCCTCGACGAAGCCCATGATGGTATCGCGGCCGTAGCGGGCGAACAGCTCGCCGATGCGCCGCTCGCCGGTGCGGCAGGCGCCGATCTGGGCGCGCACGTCGCCCAGCCACATGTCCGGCACGCGGTTGCGCATGGTGCCGATGCGCAGGATGTCCTGCTTCTCCCGGTAGTCCTGCGCCACCCGCACGCAGGGGAAATGCAGGCCCTCCTCGAAGATGTTCTTGGCGAAGGGCAGATAGGTCGACGGCACCGGCGCGCCGGTGTCGGCATGATGCGACAGCGCCACCACCCAGAACAGCGGCTCGCCCTCATGGAATACCGGCATCGCCATGATCAGGTCGGCATGATGAGTGCCGCCGGTATAGGGGCAGTTGTTGAGGAAGATGTCGCCCCGGGCGATGTCGTCGAAGAGCTCGGTGAGCGGCCTGGTCGCCATGTCCATCGACATGACGTGGATGGGCAAGGCATCCTCGACCGAGACCAGCTTGTGGTCGAAGGTGAGGATGGCGCAGGAGAAGTCGCGCGCGTTCTTGATGACGGCCGAGCGGCTGGCGCGCATGACCACCAGCGTCATCTCGCGCACGATCGCCTCGAAGCGGCTCTTCAGCACCGACATCAGGAAGGGGTCCACGCGCCGGTCGGCGATGTCGAGGTCAGATGTGTTGATGGCGTCCATGACGGTCACTTCCTCGTTCGACGATTGGATCAGGCGACGGCGACGACGAGATTGCCGTAGCGGTCGATCTCGCCGTGGTGCCGGTCCTTGAGGTAGGCGGTGAAAGTCTCGGCCTCGACCAGGCACGGCCCGGCGAGACGGACGCCGGCGCCGAGATCGCCCATCTCGTAGACGGGCAGCTCGTCCACCCGGCCGCTCTCCTGCCGGTAGACGCCGCGCTTCGCCTTGGGCGCCACATCGCCCGCCTGATCGGCTAGCGTGTTCCTCTGCCAGATGTCCTGGCCGGAGCGCTTGCCGATGGCGCGCAGCTTCCAGGCGGTGAACTCGACCACGTCGTTGTCGGCGCGAATCGAATAGATGCGCTCATGCATGCGGTGGAAGGCCTCCACCAGGCCCGGCAGGTCGTCGTCCGTCAGCACGCCGCCCGCGGCCTCGAACGGCACCTCGATCTCGAAGGACTGGTATTCGTAGCGACCGAGGAAGGCGAATTCGAACTGCCGGTTCTCCGGCGCCACGCCGGCCTCGGCAAGGAAACCGTCGCCGGCCCGGCGCAGGCGCTGCAGCGTGTCGGTCGCGCCCGCGGCATCGAAATTCGCCCCGGAGGTCAGGAAGACCGCGCTCTCCTCGTTGCGGATATCGGAGATCAGGCCGCCGAAGGCGCTGAGGCCAGCCATGAAGCGCGGGATCATGTAGCGCTTGAGGCTGAGGATGTCGGCCATCTCGGCGATGTGGATGGCGGTGGCGCCGCCGCCACAGACGAAGAAGCTGTCGCGCGGGTTGATGCCCTCGCGCACCGTGATCTCCTCGATGGCGGCGACCATGTTGTGGTTGCTGGTGGTGTAGATGGCGTAGGCCGCCTCGTGCAGCGACACCCCGAGGCGCGCCGCGATCCTGCCGACCGCAGCTTCGGCGAGGTCGCGGCGGAGCTGCATCTTGCCGCCGAGGAAATAGTCGGGATCGACGATGCCGAGCACGACATTGGCGTCGGTCACCGTCGGCTCGGTGCCGCCCTTGCCGTAGCAGGCGGGGCCCGGCCGCGCGCCGGCGCTGCGCGGACCGACCCGCAGCAGCCCGCCCTCGTCGACGAAGGCGATGGAGCCGCCGCCGGCGCCGACCGAGCGCACGTCGACCTTCGGGATGCCGAGCGAATCGTCGTGGATCATGCTGTCGGGCGTGACGATGATCTGGTGGTCGCGCAGGGCTGATACGTCAAAGGTGGTGCCGCCCATGTCGCCGACGATGATGTCGGGTTCGTCCGACAGCGCCAGCGCCGCCATCGGTGCCAGCGTCGGGCCGGACATGACGCTGTAGATCGGCTTCCTGATCATGTCAGCGAGCGGCATCATGCCGCCGACGCAGTTGGCGAGCAGCAGCTCGCCACCGAAGCGCTCGTCGTCGAGCGCCGTCTTCAGCTTCTCGATATAGGTGCGCACGATCGGGTTGATCGACGCGTCGATCGCGGCGGCGATGATGCGCTTGTACTCGCGCGGCATCGGGTTGATCTCGTGGCTGAGCGTGATCGGGATGCCCGGCAGCTCGCGCTCCAGCAGGTCGCGCACGGCAAGCTCATGCGCCGGGTTGACCACCGACCAGAGCAGGCCGACTGCAACCGCCTCGACGCCGAGGGCGCGGAAGTCGGCCGCCGCCTTGCCGATATCGTCGAGCGACAGCGCAACCAGCTCGCGGCCGCGCGCATCGATGCGGCCGCCGACGGTCCTGGTGAGATGGCGCGGCACATAGGGATCGGGATAGTCGAGGCGCCACTGGAAGGCGCCCTTGCGCGGCCCCTCACGCAGCACGAGGATGTCCTGGTGGCCTTCCGTCAGGATCAGCCCTACCTTCACGGTCTTGCGCTCGACCAGCGCGTTGGTCGACACCGTCGAGCCGTGCACGATCAGGTCGACCTGCTTCATGAAATCCGCCGGCGTCAGGCCGTAGCCTTCGGCCGCGACATGCAGGACGTCGATGAAGCCCTTCTCGAACTCGCCCGGCGTAGTCGGCGACTTGAAGATCGCGATCTCGCCCTTGCTGTTGGAGACCAGGCAGTCGGTGAACGTCCCGCCGATGTCGATGCAAACCTGATATGCCATACGGGTCCTCGAAGATATCTTGCGGGATCTCAGCGCCTGACGTCGCGGCTGACGATCAGGCTGACGATGATGATGACGCCCAGGCAGATCTGCTGGAGATAGCCGTCGATCTGGACGAGGTTCATGCCGTTGGAGAGCACGGTGATGAACAGCGCGCCGAGCACCGCCGCGCCGACGCCGCCCTCGCCGCCGGAGAGCCGCACGCCGCCGACCACGGCAGCGGCGATCGCCTCCAGCGTCAGGTTGCCGCCGAGATTGGGCTCACCGGAACCCGTGCGGGCGGTGAGTAGCAAGGCGCCGAGGCCGATCAGCACGGAGCAGAGCATGTAGGCGACCACCAGCACCGGCATGGTGCGGATGCCGGCGGCAACGGCCGCCCTCGGATTGGCACCGATGATGTAGAGGCTGCGGCCGAAACGCGTCGCCTTGAGGGTCAGGAAGAGCAGCGCGAAGACCAGCGCGGCGACCAGGATCGGAACCGGGATCGACAGGACGCTCGCCTGGGCGAAAATGGCGGTGAAGCCCGGCGGCAGGCCGGTGACGGGAAAACCGCCGCTGACGGTCGAGGCGAAGGCCATCACCACATTGGCCATGCCCAGCGTGGTGACCAGCGGATTGATGCCGATGCCAGCGATCAGCAGCCCGTTGGCAAGGCCGATCAGCGCCGCGACGAGGATACCGGCGCCGAGGCCCCAGAGGATCGCGGCATCGCCGCCGCCCATCGCGACCATCGCCATCGACGCCGCCACGCTGACCAGCGACACGGTGTAGCCGAGCGACAGGTCGAAGCCGCGGGTCAGGATGACCATGGTCTGCGCCATGGCGAAGATGGCGAGATAGCTCGCCTGGATGGCGATGTTGCGGAAATTGCCGAAGGACAGCACGCGCGGCTCGATCAGGCCGAACAGCACCAGCGTGCAGAGGATGGCGATCGGCAGGCGGGCGGCGCGCAGGCCGGCGAGAAAAGACGTGGCGGAGGCCCGCACCGCTGCCGCTTGCGTGCCCGAAGGAGTGCTCATGCCTGCCGCCTCCGCAGAAGCAGCCGCTCGATGGCGAGCGCCACGATCAGCACGGCGCCGAGCACCAGCGTCTGGTACTTGCTGTCGACCTGGACCAGGTTCATGGCGTTGGCGACCACCGCCAGAAACAGGGCGGCAAGCGCCACATGCTCGGCGCGGCCGACGCCGCCGCGCAGCGACACGCCGCCGATCACCGCCGCCGCGATGGTCTCCAGCGCCAAAGTCGTGCCGATGGTCGCGTGGCCGGCGCCCAGCCGCGACGTCATCAGGAAGCCGGTGAGCGCGGCCAGCACACCCGCCAGCACATAGGCCGCCATCAGGGTGCGGCCGGTGCGCACGCCGGAAAGGCGGGCCGAGCGCTCGTCGCTGCCGACGGCATAGATGTGACGGCCGAGCGCGGTGAAGCGCTGCAGCACGATGCAGGCGGCGAGCACGGCGAGCGCCACCCAGAGAACGACCGGCAGGCCGAGAAGCTGGCCGCGGCCGACACCGCTGACGAAGGCATCGGTGACGCCGTAGATCGGGATGCCCTGGGTGAAATAGAGCGCGATGCCCACCAGCACCGACATCATGGCGAGCGTCACCATGAAGGGCGACAGCGAGAAGGAGGCGACCAGCCAGGCATTGACCGAGCCGACCAGCACGCCGACGCCGACGACGGCGGCCAGCGACAGCAGGATCAGCAGCACGCCCATGTCCGGGAAGTAGCCGCTGCCGACCAGCATGACGGTGGCCGTCACCACCGAGGCGATCGCCACCACCGCGCCCACCGACAGGTCGAAGCCGCCGGCGGTCATCACCAGCATCTGCGCCAGCGAGGGGATGAGCAGGAAGGAGAAATTGCGCATCATGTTGATCAGGTTGAGCCGGTTCAGGAAACGCGGCTCGATCAGCGCGGTGGCGACGACGGCGATGACGAGGAATGTGATGACGATGCCGCCCTGCATGAGGAAGCGGTCGAGCAGGCCGACGCGGTGCGGTGTCCGCTCCGTGCCGGCCGAGGTCGCGGTCACCGAACTCATGCCTGGCCCCCAAAATAGTGGGAGAGAATCTGCTGCTCGGAGCGTTCGTTCTCGCCGAGCTCGGCCACCATGCGGCCCTCGTGCATGACGTAGATGCGCGAGGCGAGATTGACGAGCTCAGGCAGCTCCGACGTCGAGACGACGACGCAGGCGCCGCCTTCGACCAGCCGCTTGATCAGGTTGTAGACATCGGCCTTGGCGCCGACGTCGATGCCGACCGTCGGCTCGTCGAAGAGATAGACGTCGAAGGGTTTCATCAGCCCGCGCGCCAGCATCACCTTCTGCTGGTTGCCGCCGGAAAAGGCAGAGACCCGGCGCTCGGGCGCCATCGGCCGGAGCGCGAGCTCGGTCAGCGGCGCGCGGATCACCTCGTTCTCGCGCCAGAATTTCAGCACCGGCCCGGCGGCCAGCGACGGCAGCCTGAGCGCACTCATGGTGGCGTTCTCGCGCGCCGGGCGCATCACCGCCAGGCCCTCCGAGCCGCGGTCGGCAGGGAAATAGCAGAGATTGGCGGCCAGCATGGCCGGCGGCGACGGGCGCTCCACGACCTTGTCGCCGAGCCGGATCATGCCGGACTCGATCGCCTCCAGGCCGAAGACGGCGCGGCACAACTCGCTGCGGCCGCAGCCGACCAGCCCGGCCAGCCCGACCACCTCCCCCGCCCGGGCGACGAAGGAAGCGTCGATCACGGAGCCGTCGGCGGTGGTGAGATTGCGGACCTCGAGCCGGACCTCGCCGGGCTTCTGCTCGATCTTGGGAAAGAGCTGCTCGACCGGACGGCCGACCATCATCTCGATGAGCCCGTCGTCGGAAACGTCCGCGGTCGCCACGGTGCCGATCTTCTTGCCGCCGCGCAGCACGGTGACGCGGTCGGAAAGCTTCCGTATCTCGGCCATGCGGTGCGAGACATAGATGATGCCGACGCCGCGCCCCTTCAGCACGGCCATGGCGCTGAACAGCTTTTCCGCCTCGCCGTCGGTGAGCGAGGCCGTCGGCTCGTCGAGGATGAGCACTTCGGGCCGGGTGCGCAGCGCCTTGGCGATCTCGACCATCTGCTTCTGGGCGCGCGAGAGGAAGGCGACCTTCTCGTCGAGCGGCACATGGAAGCCGAGGTCGTCGAGCAGATCGACGGCCGCCTGGCGCATCTGCCGGCGTTTGAGGAAGAAGCCGCCTGATTGCTCGCGGCCGAGAAACAGGTTGTCGAGCACCGTCAGGTCCGGCACCAGGCTGAATTCCTGGAACACGGCGGCGATGCCGTTCTCGCGCGCCGCCTGCGGCGTCAGGCTGGCCACCGGCCGGCCGCCGATGCGGCAGGAGCCCTCGGTCCAAGGAAACGTGCCGGCGATCAGGTTGATCAGCGTCGACTTGCCGGCACCGTTCTCGCCGAGCAGCGCGTGAACCTCGCCGCGCTCGAGCGAGAAATCGACATTGTCGAGCGCGACGACGCCCTGAAACGCCTTGGTGAATCCTGTAACTTCCAGCATCCCGTCAAAATGCCCAAATTGGCGGCGGCAAGGCCCGACCACGACGGATGCGCGGCAAGCCCCGGGAGGATCGCGAACGCATGGCGGCGTGCGAGGACGCGAGCTCTGGCCCGCCTTCTATTTCACCGAGAATTCGGGGCGCCAGCCGTCGGGCGCGAAAATCTGGGTCGTGTCGATCTTGTCGACATTCTCGCTGGTCACGATGCCCGGAGCAACCAGCAGAATCCTCTCGTGCTCCTTCTTTTCCAGCGCGCGGACCGCGAGGTCCACGCCGATGCGGCCCATGATCACCGGATATTCGGTGGCAAAGCCGAGCACCGCGCCGTCCTTGACCGCCTTCAGCATGGTCTGGTTCTCATAGGAGGACATGATGGTTACGTTTTCGAGCCCGGCATCCTGCACGGCGCCAATGGCAGCCTCGGCGGTCGGCGCGCCGCCCCAGATGACGTTCACGTCGGGATAGGTCTGCAGTGCGTCCTCGACCAGCCGGAGCTGGGCCGGCACGCTGGCCTCGCCGAACATCTCGGCCAGCAGCTTGACGTTGCCGGTCTTGGTGCTGTCGCGGAAACCGCCCATGTAGGTCTCGGCCCAGCCGCTGCCCTGCGGACCAGGGAAGGCGACCGCCTGGCCCTGCTTGTCCCCCAGGAACTTCTTCACGTATTCGCCGGTCTGAAAACCTTTCTGGTAGAAGTCCGGGGTGATGCGGGCGGTGATCGGCGTCTCCAGGATCGGATTGGCGACGGCGACGTTGACGATGCCCTTGCCCATGCCCTCGCCGATCTTGGCGGCAACGCCGGCCTCGGAGATCGCCGAGATCAGGATGGCGTCGGCGCCGGAAGCGACGCAGTCGTCATATTGCGAAATCTGCTTGGGCAGCGCGGTGTAGCCGCCGGCCTGGAAGACCGTCACCTTGACGCCGAGGCGCTTGGCCTCCTCGACGATTCCGTAGTTCACCGACACCCAATAGCTGTCCTGCAGATGCGGGAACAGCACGCAGAGGTTCCACGGCTTCTCGGCCTTCTCCAAAGGCGCGTATTCGATCTGCTGGATGGTGTTGAGATCGCCATCCTTGGCGGAGGCAATCTTGAACGGCCACCAGTCGGCAGCCTCGGCCGCAGCGACAGAAACCATCGTGGCCGACAGGGCGAAGGCCAGCGTTCTTCCAAACTTGCGCATGAAAATTCTCCCATCTCTTTTGGCCAGACGCCCCCTCCGGGCGCTTCAGGCCGGTCGAAGGGCATCACCCTTCCGTTGCACCACTCTTCTATTGTCGTTTTCCCGACTTTACCTGGCGACGGATGCTCGCGTCACATCCTTCGCTCTTTTCGTCCGCTACGCACCCGAGTCATTTCCGATCTGCTTCGCCGCCGCGTCGAGCGCCTGCTCGACCGCCTGCATAAGGAGATCGACCTGCTTCTCCGTGATGATGAGCGGCGGGCAGAAGGCCAGCGCGTCGCCCATGTTGCGCGTGATCACGCCGTTGTCCTGGAGCAGGCCGTTGACCAGCCCGCCCAGCGCGCCGACCGACCCCCAGGGCGCCTTGGCAGCCTTGTCGGCAACGAGCTCGATCGCCGCGATGAGACCGACGCCGCGCACCTCGCCAACCAGCGGGTGCACGGCGAGGCGGCGCAGGCGTTCCTGCATATGGGTTCCCACCCTACGGGCGTTGCCGACCAGATCCCGCTCCTCGATCAGGTTGAGGTTCTCCAGCGCCACCGCCGCCGCGACCGGATGGCCGCCGCCAGTGAAGCCGTGCCCGAAGGTGCCGATGCGATTGCTCTCGTCTGCGATCGGCTCGAACACCCTGTCATTGATCAGCAGCGCCGAGATCGGCAGGTAGGAGGACGAGATCTGCTTCGACATGACGATGATGTCGGGCTTGATGCCGTAGGTCTGGCAGCCGAACATCGCACCGGTGCGGCCGAAGCCGCAGATCACCTCGTCAGCGACGAGCAGGATGTCGTACTTCGCCAGCACCGCCTGGATCTTCTCCCAATAGCCGGCCGGCGGCACGACGACGCCGCCCGCCCCCATCACCGGCTCGCCGAAGAAGGCGGCGACCGTCTCCGGCCCTTCCGCGAGGATCAGCTGTTCCAGCTCGCCGGCCAGTCGGGTCGAGAATTGCTCCTCGCTCTCGCCCGGCAACGCCTCGCGCCAGTAATGCGGCGATGCCGTATGCAGCACGTTGGCGATCGGCAGATCGAAGGAGGTCTGGTTGCTGGGAAGGCCGGTCAGGCTGGCCGCGGCGATGGTGACGCCGTGATAGCCGCGCTTGCGGGCGATGATCTTCTTGCGCTGCGGCTGGCCCAGCGCGTTCGACCGGTACCAGATCATCTTGATGGCCGTGTCGTTGGCCTCTGAGCCGGAATTGGTGAAGAACGCCTTGCTCATCGGCACCGGCGCCATCAGCACCAGCTTCTCGGCAAGGTCGATCAGCGGCGAATGCGATCTGGAGCTGAAGTTGTGGTAGAAGGGCAGCTTCGCCATCTGCCGGGCGGCCGCCTCGACCAGCCGCGGCTCCGAGAAGCCGACGGCCACGCTCCACAGACCCGCCATCGCCTCGATGTAGCGGTTGCCGGCGGCATCCTCGACATAGATGCCGTCGCCCTTCTCGATCACCAGCGGGCCGGTTTCCTGATGCTTGCGCGCATTGGTGTAGGCATGGAGGTGATAGCGGATGTCGCGGGCTTCGGGGGAGTTGGGCTGGGCATCCATGACGCTTCCTCGACGCAGGAGGCTCATACCACGAGCCGCCACACCGTGCCGGGTCGCCTCTTGCTATTTGCTGTTTGATGCATCATCTTTCTTATAAGATATGATGTCAAGAACAAGTATCGGTCACATGGCGGGGGATGAGGTGCAGTCGGATTTCACTCTGGAGACCCTGGCGCGCGAGAGCTTGGGCGACACCGTCTACACCCGGCTCGCCGAGGCCCTCATCAAGGGGCGGTTCGCCCCGGACCAGCGGCTGACCATCCGCGATCTCGCCCAGTCGCTGGGCACCAGCGTGACGCCGGTGCGCGACGCCATCCTGCGCCTCATCCAGGACGAGGGGCTCGTGCAGCGCTCGGCGCGGGAGGTGCGCGTGCCCATCATGACGCCAGCGCGCTATCGCGAAATCCGCCAGATCCGTCTGAAGCTCGAGGGATTGGCAGCGCGCGAGGCCGCCCTCAAGGCCACCCCGGCCGATGTCGCACGGCTCGCCGGCCTGATCGCCAGCAACGAGAGGGAGATCGCCGGGAAAAACTGGTTCGAGGCACTCGATCTCAACCAGACCTTTCATTTCGCGCTTGCCGAGATCGCCGACATGGCGGTGCTGCGCGGCATCCTGAACCGGCTCTGGCTGCAGATGGGACCACTGATCGCCGAATCCTACCAGGCCGGAGGACGCCTCATGATCGAGCACCATCATTCCGTGCTTCGAGCCATCGAAGCGAGGGACCCGGACGCGGCCGAGCAGGCGATCGTCGACGACATCAGCGAAGCCGGCCAGATCATCCTCGACCGGCTTGTCGCCCGCAGCGCGGCGGCCTGAGCATGGAGGAAGTCGAGTGCGTCGTCGTCGGCGCCGGCGTCGTCGGGCTGGCGATCGCCCGCGAATTGTCTGGACGCGGTCTCGAAGTGCTCGTCCTGGAGGCGGCCGACACGATCGGCACGGGGACGAGCTCGCGCAATTCCGAGGTCATCCATGCCGGCATCTATTACCCCGCCGGGTCGCTGAAGGCCCGGCTATGCATCCAGGGCCGCGAGCGGCTCTACCGCTACTGCGCCGAGCGCGGCGTTCCGCACGCCCGCTGCGGCAAGCTGATCGTGGCGACCGGCGCCGAGCAGGAGCCTATGCTGGCGCGGATCGCCGCCGGCGCCCGCGCCTGCGGCGCCGGCGAGCTGACGCTGCTCGACGCAGCCGAGGCGCAGGCGCTGGAGCCGGCGCTGAGCTGCACCGCCGCCCTGTTGTCGCCGATGACCGGCATCATCGACAGCCATACGCTGATGCTGACGCTGCTGGGCGACGCCGAGCAGGACGGGGCGGTGCCCGTCCTCAACACACGGGTGGTCGCGGGCCGTGTCGAAGACGGACGGATCGCGCTCGACACGCAGGACGCGGCAGGCGGCGGCGCCTTTTCCATCGCCGCCCGCCATGTGGTCAACGCGGCCGGCCTCGGCGCTCACGCCCTTGCCCGTTCGCTCGCTGGTCTCGATCCCGTGGTGGTGCCGCAGCTCCACTATGCCAAGGGCAATTATTTCTCCGTCACAGGGCGAGCGCCGTTCTCGCGGCTCGTCTACCCCGTGCCCGAACCGGGCGGGCTCGGCGTCCACATGACGCTCGATCTCAACGGCGTCGCCCGCTTCGGCCCCGACGTGGAATGGACGGATACGCTCGACTATCGTGTCGATCCCGATCGCAGCCTGCGCTTCTACGAAGAAGTTCGCCGCTACTGGCCGGGCCTCGCCGACGGCAGCCTGCAGCCGGCCTATAGCGGCATCCGCCCGAAGCTCTCCGGTCCTGGCGAAGCCGCGGCGGACTTCGTCATCCAGGGCGGCGAGGTCCACGGCCTTGAAAACCTGGTCAATCTGTTCGGCATCGAAAGCCCCGGCTTGACCTCCTGCCTTGCAATCGCCGAAGAGGTCGCCCTGCGGCTGGCGGTGCGGCGCTGACCGAAAGGCGCCGAGGAAGCCGGTAAAGCGGCCTGGCGCCCGTCACGCCGTCCCGTAATCGACCGGCGTGCTCAGCCAGCCGGCCTGCTTCTTCGCCCAATAGAGGTCGTGGATACGTCCGGTCACCGGGCCGGGCCTGCCGTTGCCGTAGATGCGGCCGTCCAGCACCGTCACCGGCATGATGCCGCCCGCCGTGCTGGTAATGAATATCTCGTCGGCATCGCGCAGTTCCTCGATCGCGACCGGGCGGACCTCGCAACGCAGCTCCGCCTCGCCCGCGAGTTCGATGACGGTGCGCCGCGTCATGCCCTCGAACACGCCGCGATCCGGCGTCGCGATCGTGCTGCCCTTGACGGCAAAGACGTTGAAGCCGGCGCCTTCGGTCACGTTGCCGTGGCCGTCGTTGAGCAGCGCCACGATCGCGTCGCGGTCGTAGGCCTCCAAGATGCCCATGGTCAGGTCGAGCCAGTGAAAATTCTTGATGCGCGGGTCGATGGCCTCCGGCGGGATGCGCTGCACGGAGCTCACCACCATCTTGAGCCCATCACGTCGCTGTTCCTCGTTGGCGATCCACACGAAGGGCTGGGCGAAGGCATAGAAGCGATTCTGGCAGAGCCGCGGGTCGCGCGTGCCGCGCGGCGGCACGCCGCGCGTGCAGGTCATCTGAACGTAGGCGTCGCGCAGGCCGCTGCGGCGCACGCATTCCACCAGGATTGCGGCGATCTCCGCCCGCGAATAAGGCAAGCTCATGCGCAGGCCACGCATCGACGCCTCGAAGCGCTCGATATGGTCGTCGAGGCGGAAGAAGCTGCCTTTCCACACATGGGCGACGTCATAGGTCGCGTCGGAGCGGACGAAGCCGCGGTCGGTGAGCGGCACGCTGGCCTCGGCGAGCGGCATATAGGTCCCGTTCACGAAAGCGATGCCGTCAGCCGGATCATAGTGCTTGTCGTTCATGGCGTCCTCCGTCGTTGAACGAGGCCGTGCTCAGCCCGGCCATGCCTCGATATAGCACTTGCCAGCGTCGTCTTAGACGCGGACGCCGTCGCCGCCGCGACGATCAGGGCACCGTCCTGCTCACCCCGCTTCAAATTCTACGAAACGCAGATGCAGCCTCATGTTGATGGCGCGCAACGTCCGGGCATTCCGAGGACCCGCGAAAATGATCCTTGCAGCTTACCTAATAACTTATATCATATAAGTCGTCGATCGAATAGAGACGGCCAGCGAATGGGCCATGCCCGCGGAACCGGAAGCCAGATCGTTCCGAAGAAGCATAAAGACACCCTCGCGGCCGTCCGACATGCCGATCCGCGATGCGTCGCCTTGTTCCAAATAACGAGGTGCATGGCGGGCCTATACTTTGTAGGATCAGACTCAGACGGATGATGCTGGGCAACGAAGGCTGAGGAGGACAGCGTCGTGAACATTCAGCCACTTGAACAGGGCAATCTTTCCGCCCGCGCCTATCAGGCGCTACGCGAAGGCCTGATCGCCGGCCAGTTCCGGCCCGGCCAGCGGCTGGTCATGCACGATCTCGCCGACCAGCTGGGCACGAGCGTGACACCCGTACGCGAAGCCTGCCTTCGGCTGGTCAGCGAGTGCGGCCTCGAGCTGCGCTCCGGCCGGTTCGTCACGGTGCCTGCCATGACCATGGCCCGCTACATGGAGGTGCGCACCATCCGGCTCGCCCTGGAGGGGCTGGCGGCGGGCCTCGCCGCACCGAACGCCACCGAAGACGACATCGCCAGGCTCACAGATCTCCAGGCGGCCTTCGTCGAAGTGGACAATGGCGGCGATTCGGAACGGGCCTTCCGCTACAATCGCGACTTCCATTTCACCGTCTATCGATTGTCCGGAATGGAGATGCTGGTCACCCACATCGAGAGCCTCTGGGTATCGATGGGACCGATGCTGACGGTCTTCTTCAACGAGGGCGACCACCGCTACGTCGGCGCGGCCGAGCACGACAACCTGATCGTCGCGCTCCGCGAGAAGAATACGGCCAAGGCACGCACGGCGATGGAACGCGACCTTATCCTGGGCGGCGAGGACTTTCTGCGCTTCCTGCGCACGCACGAGCAGTTCACCGTCGACTGAGACGTACCTGCGCCCAAGCCCTGAACTCGGCGTGACTCTGTGCCCGGTCGACCCGCCGCGTTATCCGCGGATGCCGGTTATTTCCGCCGAACTCTGTCATGCCGACACGCGGCATCGACCGATGAGCAACACCTCGCGGCGAAATTGCACCTGCCCTCGCGGCAGGGGTCGCCTTTAACTTGACTGAACTTATCCAGATATTTAGGAGCGCCCCGTCTGGAGGTCCGCCGCGTGCGGCGGGCCGCCAGGTTTCATGAGTGAGACCAGGGGTTTTGAAGTGAGCTTTTTCGGGTACCGCACCGGCCGCGCAGGGCTGTTTGCCGCATTGTCGCTGCCGTTGACGACGGCGGCCGTCATCGCGCAGGAGGCCCCCACGGTTCTCCAGCAGATCACGGTGGAATCGGAAAGCAACGACATCCTGGTGCAGGATGGCTATGTCGCCAAGCAGGACCGCATCGGCACCAAGGTGGACACGCCGATCGTCGAGATCCCGCAGGCGATCTCGACCGTCACCCAGGACCAGATGGAGGACCAGAAACCCCGCACCCTCAACGAATCGCTGAGCTATACGGCAAGCGCCAACCCCAACAGCTTCGGCTTCGACACGCGCTATGACGCGTTCTTCCTGCGCGGCTTCCCGGCCCATTACAACGGCATGTTCCGCGACGGGCTGCGCCAGTACAACAGCCCTTCGGCCTGGTTCAAGGCGGAGCCCTACGGCATCGAGGGCGTCACGATCCTGAAAGGTCCTGCCTCCTCGCTCTACGGCATCAGCGGCCCCGGCGGCATCGTCAACGTCGTCACCAAGCGGCCGAAGGACGAGCAGTTCCGCGAGATCGAGCTTTTGGGCGGCACCTATGACCGCGGCCAGATCGGCTTCGACTTCTCCGGCCCCGCCACCGAGAACGGCGCCCTGCTCTACCGGCTGACCGGCCTCGGCCGGCTGAGCAACACCGAGCTGCCCGGCTATCCCGACGACAAGGCCTATTTCGCCCCGGCGATAACCTTCAAGCCGGACGAGGACACGAAACTCACCATCCTCGGCGAGATATCCCATTCGGTGACCGGCGGCACGGCGGCCTTCTACAATCCCGCCTACGGCGTGGTCTCCGACATCTACGAGGGCGACCCCAACCACAACGACTTCACTCAGACGCAGGGGCGCATCGGCTACGAGTTCGAGCACCGCGTCAACGACCTGCTGACGCTGCGCCAGAACCTGCGCTTCAACGCCGTCGACGCCGACCTCGAATACAGCGGCCATTATCCGAGCGGCTCGGGCCTCGCCCGCTACTGGGGCCACTATACCGAGGACATGAAGAACTTCGTCGTCGACAACATGGCGCAGTTCGAGTTCGACACCGGCGCGGCCAGCCATACTGCGGTGGCCGGCGTCGACTATGGCTGGTCCGACTACGACGCCCATAGCGGCGTAGGCTACGTCTCGGCGGAGGACACGGCGGACGCGCCGGTTCCTTATGCCGGCGGGCAGCGCATGCACAATATCGGCATCTACCTGCACGACCAGGTGGAGTGGAACGACTTCACCCTGTTCGCCAGCGGCCGCTACGACTGGGTCGACACCAAGTCGACCGCGGTCGACGAAACGGAGAGCACGCAGAAGGATGAGGCCTTCTCCTACCGGCTCGGCCTCTCCTACCGGACCGAGTGGGGCATCATCCCCTACGTCAACTATTCCACCTCCTTTTCGCCCAATATCGGCCTCGTCTACGACGACGTCACCAGCACGGTGGGTCGGGTCGCGCGCCCGACCATCGGCACGCAGCGCGAGATCGGCGTCAAATACGAGGTGCCAGACTACAACGCCGTCATCACGGCCGCGCTGTTCGACATCGACCAGGAGGACGGCGTGGTCTTCGACGCCTCCACCGGCATCAACAAGCAGCGCCAACTCGACCTCAATTCGCGCGGCTTCGAGATCGAGGCCAACGCTTCGCTCGACAACGGCTTCAGCATCATCGCCTCCTACACCCACCTGCGCATGAAGATTCTGAACGGCGCGGAAGGAACCGACGGCAAAGAGCTCTCGGCCACGCCCAACGACATCTTCTCGCTGTGGGGCCACTATCTCTTCGAGGACGGCACGTTGGCCGGGCTCGGCCTCGGGGCCGGCATCCGCTATGTCGGCAGCAGCTACGGCGATGACACCAACACCTTCAAGAACGAGGCCCGCACCTTCGTCGACGCCGCCGTCTCCTACGATTTCGGCGCGAAGAACCCGGCCTGGGACGGCGTGATGCTGCAGGTCAACGCGAAAAACCTGTTCGACGAGCAGAAGCCGATCTGCTCGGCCGGCTATTGCTACAAGGACGAGGGCCGCTCGGTGTTCGGCAGCCTGCGTTACCGGTTCTGATGGATTCGGCTGGCCGAGCCGATCCGACCGTGCAGGGCAGCGGGACATGACAAAAGACGAGAGCTTCCGCCACCTGGTACCCCCACCCCTGACCCCTCCCGACAAGGGAGAGGGGGACTTTGCGGCCGCCATGCCGCAGAAAACCATCGACGATTGGCACCCGGCGGAAGCGCACGCAAGTTCCCCTCCCCCTTGTGGGGAGGGGTCAGGGGTGGGGGTAAACTCCCATCCAATTGCCCCTGCCGGCGTGGTGTTCGCCATCGGCGGCCTCTATGTCGCGCAGAGCGTGATCGGCGGCATAACCTGGACCGGCCTGCCGGCGGTGTTGCGCGACGGCGGGCTGGCGCTGGATGATGTCGGCCTGCTGTCGCTGATCGCGCTGCCCTGGGCGCTGAAGTTCCTGTGGTCGCCGCAGGTCGAGCGCTTCCGCCTGCCCCGCAGCGGGCGCAACCGCTCCGGCACGATCGTGCTCGTCGGCGGCCTGATCAGCATTCTCGGCCTGGCGCTCGCCGGCATGCTCGGGCCGCAGGCGCTGTTTCCGGTGCTGGCCTGCCTGACGGTTGTGGCCTTCGCGGCGTCGACGGTCGATATCGCCTGCGACGGTTATGCGGTCGAAACGCTGGCGAAGAAATTCCACGGCTGGGGCAACGCCGCCCAGGTCGGCGGCGCCTATCTCGGCTCGGCCATCGGCGGCGGCCTGTTCCTGGTCCTCGTAGCCGCCGGCGGCTGGCAGGTTGCGGTTTTGGCCATGGTGCTGCTGCTGGTGCTGCTCGGCGCACCCTTCCTGCTGCACGCCCGCTCCCACGCTGCCGCTGAGACCCGACCGCACACTCCGTCGCTCGCCTCCGCCCTGCGGCGCAGGGAAGTGCGCAGGGGCCTTCTCGCCGCCGCGATTTACGTGGTCGCGCAGAAGGGCAGCATGATGATGCTCGGCCCCTTCCTGATCGATGCGGGCTTCGGCCTCGCCGAGATCGGCCTGCTGAACGGCGTGGGCAGCCTGTTCGTCGGCTTCGCAGCGGCGCTCGCCGGCGGCGCTCTGGTCAGGGCTTGGGGCGCGAGAACCGTGCTGGTGCTCGCGCTCGTGCTGCAGGGCGCCGCGCTGCTGTTCTTCGCCGGCTACGGTCTGTTTCCGGGCATATCCAAGACGCTGCTGATGGCGGTGGCGGTCGCCAGTTCGTCGGGCGTCATGGCGCTGGGCTTCGTCGCGCTCTATGCGCAGTTCATGGGCTGGTCCGATCCGCGCCAGGGCGGCGTCGACTTCACCCTGTTCCAGTCGATGGACGCGCTGGTCAGCATGGCCTGCGGCGTGCTCGCCGGCTACGCGGCAGAGCATTTCGGCTACACGGCCTTCTATGCCGGCGCGGCTGCCGGCGCGCTCGCCGCCATTCCGGCGATCGCGCTGGTCGCCGACGGAAAACCGTCCGGCGGCGAAGTCGCGGCGCCGGGCGCAAAACCCTCCGGAGTTTTCGAGCGATGAACGCAATCCTGCCGCTCAAGGCCGAAACGCTGGTCCGCGTGCGCTCCCCCGAGACGGTGATGGCGCATCTGCACGAACATTTCGGCGAGCACGGTATCGTCTCGGGCGAGTCCGGCGGCTGGTCGGTGGAGTTCGAGATCGGCACGGCGTCGGTCGCCCTGCGCGATGGGGCGCTCGCCTTCCGTGTCGAGGCCGGCGACGACACCTCGCTGTCGTTCCTGCAATGGAGCGTGGCCGAGCATGTCAACGAATTCGCGCCCGGCGAAGAGCCGGACATCGTCTGGCAGGGCGGCACGACGCCCGGCGCACCGCTGCCCTATTTCCGCGAGATGCGGGTGGTCCGCGCCGTCGACGTGACGCCGGCGATGCGGCGCCTCACGCTTGCCGGCGAAAATCTGGCTCGCTTCGCTCATGACGGGCTGCATGTGCGGCTGCTGTTCGCGCCCCGGCCGGGCGTGGCCCCGGTATGGCCGGTGATGGCGGCGGACGGGCGGCAGGCCTGGCCCGAGGGGGAACGGCCGGTCGCCCGGGTCTACACGATCCGCAGGATCGACGTCGAAGCCGGCGAGATCGACATCGATTTCGTCCTGCACGAGGGCGACGGCATGCCCGGCGCGCACTTCGCTCGTGACGCCTGCCCCGGCGCGCTGGTCGGCATGACCGGACCGGGCGGCGGCGGGAGCCTGCCGCCGGCCTCGCGCCGTATCCTTGCCGGCGACGAGACGGCGCTGCCCGCCATCGCGCGTATGCTGGAGGAATTTCCGGCCGGGACACGCGCCACCGTGCTGATCGAGATCGCAGACGATGCCGAACGGCAGGACCTTGCGGCAAAGCCCGGCATCGATGTGCACTGGCTGTCGCGCGAGGGGCGTCCGGCCGGCTCCACGACGCTGCTGATCGACGCGCTGCGGTCGCTCGATGGCTCGCATTGGCAGGACGACACGTACGTCTGGGCGGCCTGCGAGCACGCCGCCGCCCGCGCTATCCGCGCTTTCCTGAAAGCGGAGCGCGGCCTGCCGAAGAAACGCTTTCTTGCCGCCGCCTACTGGCGGCGCGGGCAGGCTGGCGAGGTCGACGAGTAAACCGAGACGACGGGGACGGCCGGTCTATCCACGAGGCCAAACGGCGGCAACGCCGCGTCCCCGACAGCGCGGTCGTCGCATGTCAAAACGTATATTGCATGCGATATGCGCTTCCGCTAGCTTCCCCATGTGGAGCGGCGGCCCGATCGGGTCGTGACAGCTTCGCACCAGGGAGGATCCGATGAAATTGTTCTGCGATTCCCGTCGCGGCTTGGCCGCGTCGATGATTGCCGCCGGCCTGGCGATGTCGCTCGGCGGCTCGGCATATGCATCCGATAACAAGATCGCGCTGATACCAGGCGGCCCGCACCCCTATTTCAAGCCGTGGGAGCAGGCTGCCGCCGATGCCCAGAAGGATTTCGGCATAGCCGCCGTCGACTTCAAGGTGCCGACCGAGTGGAAGCTCAGCCTGCAGACCGAGCTGGTGGAGAGCCTGGCCGCGCAGGGCTACACCGCCTTCGGCATCTTCCCCGGCGACGCCGTCGGCATCAATTCGACCGTCGAGGAACTGAAGGCATCGAGCATCCCGTCGGCGGCGCTCGCCGGCTGCGCCCAGGATCCGACCGGCGTCGCCTTCTGCCTCGGCACCGACGTCTACAATTCCGCCTATCTCGGCACCAAGGAGCTGATCAAGGCGATGGGCGGCAAGGGCGCCATCGTGCACCTCGCCGGCCTGCTAGTCGACCCCAATACGACGCTCCGCGTCAAGGCAGTCGAAACCGCCGTGGCCGAAACCAACGGCGAGGTGACGCTGCTGCAGACCGTCGCCGACACCGACGCCCAGGAAGCCGCCGACCAGAAGATCAACGCGCTGCTCGCCGCCCAGAAGGACGAGATCGGCGGCATGATCGCCACCGGATACATCCCTTCGGTGGTCGCCGCGAAATCGCTGCGCACGCTCGGCGACAAGCGCATAAAATTCGTCGGCATCGACGACGACCAGATCGTGCTCGACGCCATCAAGGACGGCTTCGTGTCCGGCACCATGGCGCAGAACCCATACGGCCAGGGCTATGTCGGCGCCTTCGCGCTCGACCTGCTCGCCGGCGGCGGCTGCACCATGAAGGACGACGCGCCGTGGATCGAAACGCCGCAGACCAAGCGCTTCATCGATTCCGGCACCATGGTGATCAATGCCGACAATCTCGAGAGCTACAGGGACGACCTGAAGAAGATCACCACGTCGATCCAGGCCTCGTTCAAGGACAAGTACATGAATTGTCCGTAGGTGTCGGATCGACAAGGCCAGGCTTCGAGGCGACCGCCTCTCTGCGGGGCCTACGGCTTCGGCTTCACATATTTCAAGGCGGACTTCAGCCGCGTAACTGTAGGGATTTTCTGCATCGGCTTTGGCTTCGCGGAGTCCGAGGCATAGATTCCCGACACTCTCCGCTCGCTGCGCTCGCTCACGAGGTCGGGAATGACGACAATTATGGTTAGCTTCGGCCAAACACCGACGTTGGCGACTGTCGCAGGCTTCCTTGCCTGTCGTCATTCCCGACCTCGTGAGCGAGCGCAGCGAGCGGAGAGTGTCGGGAATCCAAGCCTCGGACTCGATGAAGCCAAAGCCGATGCAGACGGTTGGCGTCCGAACGATAGGCGAGTTCAGCCAAGTCGGAGACGTGTGAACACAACAAACGGCTGCGGAGAGCGGGCGCCAGCAGCCAGGAGCAGCGCCTGCGTTCGAAGCCGCCAGCACAAATGACCAGGACAAGATGACAGACGACGCCATCCCCGCAGCCGCACCGCGACGACCGGCCCTCTTCGGCGCCTCCGCGCAAGTCGGCCTGTTCGCCATCGTCGCTCTGCTGTGGGTCGTGTTCTCGGCGCTCGCGCCGGGCTTCACCTCGCCGATCAACCTGTTCTCGATCGGCCGGTCGCTCGCCGTCGACATCGTCATCGGCTTCTCGCAGATGGTGGTGCTGGCGACCGGCGGCATGAACCTCGCGGTCGGCTCGATCGGCGTCTGCGCGGTGATGGCGGCCGGCTTCCTGCTGCAGGATCTCGGCCTGCCCATCCCGCTGGCGCTCGCCGGCGCGCTGGCGCTCGGAGGCGGGCTCGGCTGGCTGAACGGCGTCGCCATCGTCAGGACCGGTGTCAACGCCTTCATCATCACCCTGGCCAGCGCCAGCCTGTTCCTCGGCGCGATGCTGATCCTCACCAAGGCCGTGCCCTACAACGGCCTGCCGCCGGAGATCGGCGCCTTCGGCCGCATGCGCATCGGCGGCTACGTGTCGCCGCTGCTGATCATCGCGCTGGTCATCGGCGCGGTGCTCTACGTGCTCTACCGCCATTCGGCGCTGGGCCGGCAGATTCTCGCCGCCGGCGCCAATCCGCGTGCCGCCGCGATGTCCGGGGTCCCGGTCGACCGCGTCATCGTCATCAGCCACACGCTGTCGGGGCTGCTCGCCGCCACCGCCGGCCTGATGATCGTGGCGCGGCTCGGTGCGGCGATGCCGTCGGTCGGCGGCGAGGAATGGCTGCTGCCCTCCTTTCTCGGCCCGGTGCTCGGCGGCACTCTGCTGGCCGGCGGCTCGGTGGCGGTGGTCGGCACGATCATCGGCGCGGCGCTGGTGACCACCATCCGCAGCGGCCTGCTGGTGCTGCAGATCGGCAATTTCTGGCTGCAGCTCTTCCTCGGACTGATCCTGCTCGCCGCGGTCATGGCCGACCGCTATCGCGGCATCTTCGTCGAGCGCCGCTCCATGGGGCGCCGATGAACGCCATCCTCCGCCGCCTCCTCATGGTCGAATGGTCCGGCCTGCTGGCCGCGATCATCCTCGGCGCCGCAGTGCTTGCCTGGCTGTCACCCGCCTTCCTCACCGAGTTCAACATCTACGTCATGCTGCGCAGCTTCTGCGTGGCGCTGCTGGTCGGCTTCGCCCAGATGGTGACGCTGGCCGTCGGCCAGCTCAACATCTCGGTCGGCGCGCTGGGCGGGCTCGTCGCCGTGCTCGCCGGCGGCATGATGGAAAAGCTCGGCTTCCCGGTCGCCGTCGCCGTGCCGCTTGCCATCGGCATCGGAGGGCTCGCGGGTCTGCTGAACGGCGTGCTCACGGTTCGCACCGGCATCAACGGCTTCATCATAACGCTGGCCACCGCGTCGGCCTTCACCGGCATCAATCTCGGCATCACCGAGTCGATCCCCTTTTACGACATGCCGCCTTCCCTGGTCGCCTTCGGCTCGAACCGCTTCTTCGGCTTCCCCTACCTGCTGATCGCGCCGATCGTGGTGGCAGCGCTGCTCGGCCTGTTCCTGGCCCGCACCGTGCCGGGGCGGCACCTGCTCGCCGTCGGCGGCAACCCGCAGGCTGCGGAGCTTTCCGGCATCTCGCGCGACGGCATCACCATGCTCGCCCATGCGCTGTCGGGCGCTCTCGCCGGCGCCGCCGCGGTGCTGGCGGTCGCACAGCTCGGCTCGGCGCAACCGACCATCGGGGCCGACTGGCTGCTGCTCTCCTTCGCCGCGCCGATCATCGGCGGCGCCGCACTCACCGGCGGCCACGTGTCGGTGCTCGGCACCACGCTGGCGGTGGTCCTGATCGCGCTCATCGAGAACGGCATGGTGCTCGCCAAGGTAGATCCCTACTGGGTGCAGTTCGTGCTCGGCGCGCTGATCCTCGCCGCGGTCTGGCTGAACCGCTGGCGCGCGGTCAGGACGGGGATGGGCTGATGCATCTCGCCATCGAATCCGCCAGCAAGGCCTTTCCCGGGGTCCAGGCGCTGGACAATGTCTCGCTGGAATTGAGGCCCGGCGAGATCCACGCCCTGATGGGCGAGAACGGCGCCGGCAAGTCGACCCTCATCAAGATCATCACCGGCCTCTACCGGCCGGACGGCGGCCGCCTGCTGGTCGACGGCCGCGAAGTGTCCTTCCAGTCGCCGCGCGACGCCATCGCCGCCGGCATCAGCGCCGTGCACCAGGAGCGCAACCTGATCCCGCGTTTCTCGGTCGGCGAGAACATCCTGCTGGAACGCCTGCCGACGCATCGCGGCCTGCTCGACCGCGAGGCCATCCACCGCGAGGCCCGCCGCTATCTCGACCTGCTCGACCGCGGCATCGACACCCGCGCCGAGGTGCGCACGCTGTCGGTGGCGCAGATGCAGATCGTCGAGATCGCCAAGGCGCTGTCGCTCGAGACGAAATGCCTGCTGATGGACGAGCCGACCGCTTCGATCACCGAGCACGAGACGGTGGCGCTGTTCTCGCTGCTCAGGCGGCTGCGCGACGAGGGCGCGGCGATCGTCTTCGTCAGCCACAAGCTGGAGGAGGTCTTTGCCATCGCCGACCGGGTGACCGTGCTGCGCGACGGCCGCAACGCCGCGATCGGCGAGCCGATGAGCGCGATGACGCGCCAGCGCCTGATATCCTTGATGGTCGGCCGCGAGGAGCGCATCGTCGAGCGGCCGCAGCGCACGGTCGAGACCGACGTGGTGCTGGAGGCCTGCGGGATCGATACCGCCTTCGGCCATCGCGACATCTCCTTCGCGCTCAGGCGCGGCGAGATCCTCGGCCTCTACGGCCTGGTCGGCGCCGGCCGCAGCGAGCTTGCCCGCGCCATCGTCGGCGACATTGCCGTCACCGGCGGCGCGCTGCGCCTCAAGGGCAAGGCGGCGCGCATCCGCGACATGCACGAGGCACTCAACCGCCACCGCATCGGCTACATCAGCGAGGACCGCAAGCAGGAAGGGCTGATCCTCGCCCATTCCATCCGCGAGAACATCGCGGTGACGATCTGGCGCCGGCTCGCCGGAGCGCTCGGGCTGATCGCGCCGGCGGCGGAGCGCCGCGCCGTGCAGCCCTATGTCGAGCGGCTGGAGATCCGCACCCCGTCGATCGAGCAGATGGTAGGCAATCTCTCGGGCGGCAACCAGCAGAAGGTGAGCGTGGCGAAGTGGCTCGCCGCCAATGTCGAGATCCTGATCATAGACGAGCCCACGGTCGGCATCGACATCAAGACCAAGGCCTATCTGCACGAGCTTATCCACGAGATCGCCGAGGCAGGCACGTCGGTGCTGCTGATCTCCAGCGACATGCCGGAAATGGTGGCGCTCGCCGACCGCATCCTGGTCATGCACGGCAAGCGCCTGGTCGGCGAGGTCGCCAACGACCGCCGCTACGAGACGGTGAGCCGGGCGATCATGAACCGCATCCACGCGGTCGAGGAAGAGCGTCCCGCGGCGGCGGAGTAGGCAATGACTTCCAGCCGCAGGCATCACCCCTCCTCGCCCTGCCGGGCACTTCCCCAGGCAAGCGGCCGGGCAATCGCATGTGGAATTACCCCCACTTCTGGCCGCTCCCCACAAGGAGGAGGGGGACCGGCTTGCACTTCCGCCATACGCCGATCGTCAATAGTTTCGCGTGGCATGGCGGCCGCAAAGTCCCCCTCCCCCTTGTGGGGAGGGGTTGGGGGTGGGGGTACGAGGCCGCCGAATTTCCCGCCGCCTGCCATATACGATCGCCCCGCCGCTTGCGGGAAGAAGGACGCAGGCCGCTTCGACGAGACTCGTTCTGCGACGCTGACGATTGGCGAAATCATTGATGAACGTGTCCCTCTCCTCGCCTGCGGGGAGAGGATGCCGGCAGGCAGGTGAGGGGCGGCACGACGTGCGAAAAAAGGCCTCACCCCGAGCACAACTCGGCGCCTCGCCGCTCTACGAGCTCATCCACGGCGTGCTGCGCGACCATATCGTCGAGGGCGTCTTCCCGCCCGGCCTGGTGCTCGGCGAGACCGGCGTCGCCCGCGCCTTCAGCGCCAGCCGGGTGCCGGCCGCGGCGGCGCTGAGGCGCCTGCAGGAGGAAGGTCTGGTCGAGGCGTTCGAGGGCCGCGGCTATGTGACGGCCAGCCGGCGCAACGGCAAGCCGGTGCGGCTGGACCTGTTCGCCGCCGGACTGACGCTGCCGCCCGATTTCGCCGGCGAGACCAAGGCGCGCAACCGCCACGAGCTCCTCTACCCCCTGGTCGAGCACGAGGTCGCCGCCTGCCTCGCCTATGGCCGCTTCCTGCTCAACGAGAGCGCGCTGGCCGAGCATCACAAGGTCAGCCGCACGGTCGCCCACGAGGTGCTGACCAAGCTCGACCGGACCGGCCTGATCGCCCGCGATTCCAACCAGCGCTGGTATGCCGGGCCGCTGACGGAACGGCTGCTGCGCGAGCATTTCGAGATGCGCTGGCTGCTGGAGCCGATTGCGCTCGACCAGGTCGCGGCCGATCTCGACCCCGCCGAGCTCGACGCCAAGCGCCGGCGCGCCGCCGAGGCGCGCGACGGGCCGCGGCCGCCGTCGGTTCTGGAGGGCCTGGAGAACGACCTCCATGTCGATATCGTGCTGCGCTGCCCCAACCAGCAGCTGCGCGAGACGATCCGGCGCAGCCAGTTGCCGATCATCGCCACCCATTCCACCTACGAGCACCGCAGCCGCGAAGAAATCTCCACCATGATCGGCGAGCATCTCGAGATACTCGACCGCCTGCGGTCGGGCCGCCGCAAGCAGGCAGCCGTCGCGCTCGAAGCGCATCTGCGGCGGTCGCTCGGATCGAACCTCGAGCTGATCCGCCGCCTGAAGCCGCTGTCGCAGGATGCGCTGCCGCCCTACCTCGTGTCGATCGAGGCTTGATTGCGACCGACCCGAACCGGTGCGAGCGCAGCCAGCAAGGGGAGACAAAAAATCGCCCCGCCGGGAATATTTTCCTGCCTTTCCAGTCCCTTGGCACGCGCACGCCCGAGAATCCCGTCGTCCTTATCCCCTCCCTCTCCGTCTCTCCCATAATCCCGGCAGTTCCTCCCGCGGGAACACCGGTCGCGACGGTGGTTTGGTGGGGAGGGACCGGCGCCTCCGGTGCGGGAAGACGTAGCCCGCGCCCGGGGAGGCCCGTCCGAAGGTTCCTCCTCCGCAACTATGTGCGGGGCGCACTGGACGAGTGCTGCGGCATGGCCAGCCGAGGCGACGCAAGAAGCCGGAGCCGGAGCTATAGCGAAGCGGAACGGGATGGTGCCCGAAATCGCCGGCGGGGCGCGAAGGCCGCGCCATGTTTTTACTAAAGAGGCTCGGCCCAGCGCCCCGCTTCCCGACTTCTCCCTCCGCGGCAGGGAGCGCTCTTTGAACAATGGCCAGACTGCGAAGGCAGGGCGTGGCGAGGATGGAGGCTGGATGCGCGTGGCAGCCGCGGCGTTACCCGTCGATCGCGTCCATGAACTTTGCCAGCTCGGCCGGGTCCATGTGCACGATGTGCCGCTCCTCGGGATAGGCACGGCTGTTGCAGTCTTCCACGAACTCGCTGAAGGCGGCCACACGCTCGGCCTGCAGCCGGTCGTATTCGGCGGCGAAGTTGCGGTAGACCTTGGAGTGGCGGGGCACGTGGCTGCGGTTCTGGCCGAGCACGTCCTCGGCGAAAAGATACTGAGCGTCGCATCCGGTGCCGGCGCCCATCGAGATCAGGAACAGCGATGTGCGCTGCGAGATCGCGGCCGCCACCTCCACCGGCACCACCTCGATCTCGGCGCCGAAGGCGCCTGCCTCCTCGAGCTGGCGCACGGCCGACAGAATTTCGAGCGCGCCCTCGGCGGTCTTGCCGACCGCCTTCCAGCCGCCGGTCCAGGTCCGGCGCGACGGGATCAGCCCGACATGGCCGATCACCGGGATCGCCTCGTCGGCCATACGCTTGATGGTGGCGAAGCTGGCGCTGCAATAGACCGCGTCGGCGCCCGCCTTGTACATGCGGAATGCCCAGCGCACGAAATCGTCGGCCGTGCCGATCTCGTAGAAATTGTCGCCCGGCATCGAGAACAGGCTGGGCGCTGCGTCGCGGTAGCGCGGATCGAGCAGCAGGTCAGGCGGGATCGACACGATGTCGACGCCGGCCCGCTCGGCTGCTTCCGCCTCCTCCAGCGTCATCACGCGCAGCATGGTAAGCTGGCGCTTGCCCTTGATCGCGCGCAGGTCGGCGACGGTCGGTCTGGTGCGGCTCATGGTCGTTCTCCTCAGGCGGCGGGCGGCGTCTTCAGTGTGGTTTCGGCATCAGCCAAGCTGGATGAAGACCTTTCCGGCCTCCACCTTCACCGGATAGGTCTGGAGGTTGACGCAGACGGGTGCACCCTTGGCCGCGCCGGTCTTGTAGTTGAAGCGGCCATTGTGCTTCGGGCATTCGATGACGTCGTCCATCACCAGCCCATCGGCCAGATGCACCTTCTCATGCGTGCACAGCCCGTCCGTCGCGAAATACTCGTCGTCCGGCGAGCGGTAGATCGCGAAGGTCTTCCCGCCGTGGTCGAAGCGGATCACATCTTCCTCGTCCACGTCTTCGGCGGCGCACGCCTCGATCCATTCAGCCATGTCTGCTTCGTCTTCTCTCGGATGTTTGTCGGGACGCCGCGACCGGGCGGCGCCGGATGCTTGGAGCGCCTATTCCGCCGCGGAAGGCACGGTCATGTTGTGGAACTCGTCGCGATACGGCTTGGCCGTCGGCGGCAGGTCGCGCTTGAGGTAGAAATCCTCGTATTTCAGCTGCTTCAGCAGCACCGGCCATACCTCCCTGTAGGCGTGCCACATCGACGGGTTCGCCTCCGGCAGGTCGTGCTTGATGAGTTCGTGCAGCCTGGGCAGCGCGTGATACGGCACCATCGGGAACATGTGATGCTCGACGTGGTAGTTCATGTTCCAGTAGATGAAGCGGCTGACCGGGTTCATGTAGACGGTGCGCGTGTTCAGCCGGTGGTCGGTGACGTTGTCGGCGAGGCCGATGTGCTGGAGCAGCCCCGTCAACACCATGTGCCAGGTGCCGTAGAGGCGCGGCAGGCCGATCAGCATCAGCGGCAGCCAGGAGCCGAGCGCGATCGCCAGCGCCACGGTGGCGGCATAGATGGCGACGTGCCAGCGCGCCGCGACCACCGCCTTGTGATGCTCCATCTCGGGGACGTAGCTTTTCTCCTCCGCGTTCAGCCCGACAAGGGCCTGGCGGAACAGCGCCGGCAGCGAATAGCGGAAGTCGAGCAGGCCGGTGAAGGCCAGCCCCGCCTTCAGCAGGTCCGGCGGGCGCATGACCGCGATCTCGGCGTCGCGGCCAACGATGATCGTGTCGGTGTGGTGGCGTGCATGGCTCCAGCGCCAGGCGACCGGGTTGCGCATGAGCTGGAAGGAGGCGATCTGGTAGACGACGTCGTTCATCCAGCGGGTGCGGAAGGCCGTGCCGTGGCCGCATTCGTGCCAGCGCGAGTCGCTCGCCGAGGCATAGAAGACGCCGTAGACGAGGAAGAACGGCACGCACCACCAGGTGCCCCAGAAATAGATGGCGCCGGCGGCCGAGACGATCTGCACGCCCGCCCAGACGATGGTGTCGCGGATGGCGGGGCCGTCCGAGCGCTGCATCAATTCCTTCATCACCTTGCGCGGCACCTCGGTGTGGTACCACTCCGCCGAGGCCAGGCCGGTCTCGATCGCCCGCTTCGTGCTCTCGCCGACCAGGCTGTAATCGCGCTTCGTCTTTTCCATGCTAGTCATCGTCTTCTCCGGAAGCCGCCTTTCGTCCGTTCGTTCCTCCCGATCTCCTCCCCGCAGTCCTTTCCCCCGCTCATGCCCGCGACCCTCGCGCCAGTGCCGGGAACCGTCCCGACGGCGCCGGAAAATCCTCCTCCGGCTGGCGCGCGATCGCCGCGATCCGTTTTTCCGCTGCCGCGATCTCGGCGCCGCCATCCAGCACCCGAAACGTCGCCTCGTAGGAGCGCTGCTCGTCGTGCTCCAGCCAGATCATCTCGCCGCGCTCGCGGGCCGCGTTGTTGCCCAGCACATGATGCGTCGACGGTTCGATCCCCATCGCATATTGGCCCGCCTGGAAATTCTGCCACTGGTACATGCAGGGAAGCTGGTCCTTGCGGGTGACGACCTCGAAACCGAGGCCGATGCGGTCGTTGACGACGGCGACCGGTACGAGGCCGCCGGCATCCGCACCAAGCTCGTGCTGCCAGACCTGCTCGCGAAACCCGAGCTTCGGCGCGGGCAGCGTTCGGTAGCCGACGCCCTGGGCGCGATAGGCGTCACCGGCATGCGCGGCCCACAGCACCTCCTTCACCGGGGCGACATAGCGCGCGCCCTCGTCGACCAGCGGATGGCTGACATTGACGTGGTAGAAATACATGTGCGGCGTGCGCAGGAAGCCGTGGTTCACCACCCGGTCGGAAATGCGGATCTCGCTGCCGCCGACATCGGCTTCGATGCGGCGATGAAGATGCAGATCCTCGCCGAACACCGCCGACTGCTGGACGACGCCTTCAGCCCACAGCACGCAGCGGTCGCCGTCCCAGCGCTCGCCATAGCCGGTCAGCCGCGCGGGAATGGTGCTGATGCGGCCATGCAGCGAATGCCGCACGCTCGTCTTGCCGGGATAGTTGTAGCTGTCGGCCGCAACCTCCTGCCCGCCCAGGATATGGTCGAGGCCGCAGGTGAGCAGCAGGCCGGAGAAGGAGCGCGCCCAAGCAAGGCCGTCCTCGCCCTCGTATTCGTGCAGCCCGGGATGCCTGAACCCGCTCGGCGAATGCCAGCCGATCGCCTGGCCCTTGTAGTCGCAGTCGGCGATGTCCAGCGCCCGGTCGACCAGCGCGGTGAAGCGCAGCCCGCTGCCGGTGCGGAACTCCAGCATGCGGATGCCGCGCTCGACGCCGTCGCCGAGCGTCATCAGGCGCACCCCGGCGAATTGCGACAGCATGCCGGAGCGTTCGGCGACCTGCCTGCGGGTGAGCGTCTGGCCGTAGAGGGTCACCATGCGCGTCGGCCTTCCCATTTACCCCCACCCCTGACCCCTCCCCTCAAGGGGGAGGGGGACTTTGCGGCCGCTATGCCAAGCCAAATCGCCATCGATTGGCGTCTGGAAGCGGCGCAGCAAAATCCCCCTCCCCCTTGAGGGGAGGGGTTAGGGGTGGGGGTAAACGCATATCCGACTGCCCCTTCCTCGAGCGGGAGATGGCCGGCAGGCCAGAGGGGTGTGTGCAAGAGAGCATTCATCTCAATGCACCTTCGCCTGCTCGGCCAGCGTCGAGACGTCGACACCCATGATCAGCGCCTCGACCTCCAGCAGGTTGGTGTCGGCGACAGCGCGCTCGGCAACGATTTCGCCGCGGCGCATGACGACGATGCGGTCGGCGACCTGGAACACGTGGTGGATGTTGTGGGTGATGAACAGCACCGTGTGCCCGGCGTCGCGCACCTCCTTGACGAAACGCAGCACGCCATGCGTCTCCTCGACGCCGAGATTGTTGGTCGGCTCGTCGAGGATGATCACCTTGGCAGCGAACTGCATGGCCCGCGAGATGGCGATCGACTGGCGCTCGCCGCCCGACAGGGTGTTCACCGCCGCGTCGGCGTCGAGCTTCTTGGAGATGCCGACGCGCTTGAGCAGCGCCGAGGCGGCTCCCCGCAGCGCCGGGAAATCGATCGGCGCGAACACGCCGAGGAAGGGCAGCTTCACCGGCTCGCGGCCGAGGAAGAGGTTGCGGGCGATCGACAGGTCGGGCGCCAGCGAGGTGTCCTGGTGGATGGTCTCGATGCCGAGGTCGATGGCGTCGCGCGCCGAGCGGATCGACGCCTTCTCGCCGCGCACATAGATGGCGCCGCCGTCGATCGGATGGACTCCCGACACCGCCTTGATCAACGTCGACTTGCCGGCGCCGTTGTCGCCGAGCAGCGCCACCACCTCGCCCTCGCGCAGGCTGAGCGAGGCCCCGCGCAGCGCCGTGACGCTGCCGAAGGATTTGCGGACGGATTCCAGGCGCAGGACTTCCGCGGTCATCGCCGGGCACTCCGTTTCTGGATCATGGCGTGCATGATCAGCATCACGAGGATGATCGCCCCGACGAAGATGTTGAAGGCGAGGCCGGGCACGCCGATCAGCACGATTCCGTTGCGGATGACGCGCAGCATGACGGCGCCGACCACCGTGCCGAGGATGGTGCCGTAGCCGCCGGTGAGCGCCGTGCCGCCGACCACCACCATGGCGATCACCTCCAACTCGTAGCCGGTGCCGGCGACCGGCGACGCCGCCGAGATGCGGAAGGCGCTGATCATGCCGGCAAGCCCGGCCAGCACCGAGGTGGCGATGAACAGCCCGATCTTGACCGCGTCGGCGGGGACGCCGCGCGCCACCGCGGCGCTGCGGTTGGAGCCGATGGCGCTGATCCAGTTGCCGAGCTTCGACCAATTGAGGATGTAGGCGGCAAGCAGCGTCAGGCCGACGAACCAGAACAGCGAGACGTAGAGCCGGAACGGGCCGACCTCGAAGCTGCCGGCGAGCAGCGTCACGAAGACGCCGGGCTGGTCCCACGACTTCAGCGGGAATCCCTGGGTGATGTAGAGTGCCGCACCGCGTGCGATCAGCAGCATCGACAGCGTCACCAGGAAGGACGAGATGCCGATCTTGGTGACGATGATGCCGTTGATGGCGCCGATGGCGATGCAGACCGCCAGCCCGACCAGCAGGGCAAGGCCGATGTCGACGCCCGCCGTCTGCGCCAGCAGCATGACGATCACCGGTCCGAGCGCGAAGACGGCGCCCACCGACAGGTCGAACTCGCCGGCCGTGAGAAGCAGCGTCATGGCCAGCGCCATGATGCCGAGCTCCGGCAGGAAGGCCATCATGTTGGAGATGTTGAGCGGCGAAAGGAAGTTCGGGTTGGCAAGCGAGAAGCCGACCAGCACGACCGCCAGGATGATCAGCGATGCGACCTGCGGCGTGGCCACAAGGCCACGCCACCGGCCCCCCCGCATAGTCGCTTGTTCCGTCACAACTGCCATCGTCTTGTCCAGGAGAAGGCGCGGCGCCGGCCGGAGCCGGCGACCGCATCACTTGTTGTAAAGCTTCAGGATCGGGTCGACGCTGCCCTTGTCGTAGAGGCTGAACGTCTGGATGTCGTATCCGATCGGCTCGCCGGAAGCGGCAAGGTTGAGCAGCGCCACCGGCATGAAGCCCTGCGCCGAGGGGAACTGCCAGGCGGCGGCGTTGAAGTAGCCGTCGCGCACGGCCTCGGCCGTCTCCTTCGAATTGCCCCAGCCGACGACGGGGATGGAGCCCGCCTTGATGCCGGCATTGTCGAACACTTTTCGCACCGCCGCCGCCACCGAGTCGCCGAGCGCGATGATCGCCGGCGGATTGTTGGCGAGCATATAGTCGCTCATCTTGGCGATGATCCCGGCCGGGTCGGTGCCGGCGTCGACCACGTCGTATTTGATGCCAAGCGGATCGAAGACGCTGGCGATGCCTTCCGTCTCGAGTTGCTGGTAGCTGGCGCCGGGCACCTCGACCGGCAGGAAGACGGTATCGCCCTGCTTCACCAGCTTGTTGTCGACCAGGAACTTCGCCCATGTCACCCCGGCCTGGCGCAGGTCGGCGCCGACATAGGCCTGGCGGCCGGTGGCGGTGTCGTCGGTGTTGAAGAAGACGATCGGGATGCCGGCCGCCTTGGCCGCCTTCACCTCCTCCGTCCACAGCCCCGGCTGCGCCGAGGTAGTGCCGATGCCGGCCGGCTTGGCGGCGATCGCCGAGTTGAACGCCTCCTTCTGGGCAGCCATGTCGCCACCGGAGAAGGAGATGTTGCAGGTGACCGCGAGCTGCTTGCAGGCGGCTTCCGCGCCGGCGTTCCAGTCAAGCCAGAAGGCGTCCGACGGGCCGCCATGCGACAGCAGGTAGAACGTCTTGTTGGCGTCCTGCGCCTGTGCGGGCGTCGCGAAAGCGGCACCGGCCAGCAGCGCGGCGGCGAAGAGTTTCAGACCGAGCTTGAACATCAAAACCTCCCTTCGGCCGTCACAGGCCGTTTTCGCGGAATTTGCCGTCGAGGAATTTCTTGGCGCGCGGCACGTCGTCCTCCGACAGGTGCTCGATGATGACCGGGATGTTCGGGTGCTTCTCGGCCAGCCGCTGCAGATAGAGGTCGTAGTTCAGCGAGCCGAGGCCGGGCGCCGGCAGCTCGATCTCGCCGACGCCGCGGAAGGTGTGGCTCTCCAGCGCGTCGTCATCGCCGATGTCGGCATGCTTCTCGGTCTTGTCGTCGCCCGAGCGCTTCACGTCCTTGGCATGAGCTATCCTGATCTTGTCGGTCAGCGTGTCGAAGACCTGATTGAGGATCTGGTCCATGCGGTCGATGTTGTGGGTCTCGAAATAGTTGGTCGGGTCCATCAGCAGGCCGAGGCCGGGATGGTCGACCTGCGCGAACATCCTCACCGTCTCCTCGACCGAGCCGACGACGTTGTTGACATAGGTTTCCAGCAGGAACACCGCGCCGTGGTCGTATGCCGTCTGCGCAAGGTCGGCGATGACCTTGCGGCACTCCTCGAAGCCCTCCTCGGTCTTGTTCTTCGGATGATGCACCCAGTCGGACTCGGTGTTGTAGGTGCCGGTCTCGGAGATCACGTAAGGGCTGCCGAAATGGCGGGCGTTGCGGATGATCTCCTTGAGATAGCCGACGCGCCGCTCGCGCTCGCCTTTGTCGGGATGGATGATGTTTGTGTAGCCGGAGATGCAGCAGATCGGCAGGTTGTGGTCGCGGAAGACGTCGCGCACCTGCTTCGCCTTCTCCTTGGTGATCTGCCCGGCCGAGAGGTCGACGTCCTTGAAGTGCAGGTCGAGCTGCACCGTGTTGAAGTCGAGGGCGCGGATCTTTTTGGCGGTCTCCTCGAGACCGTAAGGGAAATAGCCCGTGAAAATACCGGCTTGCATCATGGCGTGAAACTCCTCCCGGATTGGTTCAGTTGATCGAGATTTCGGAAAGCTTGACCGTGCGGCCCTCGGCGATCGACCGGTAGCCGGCCTCGACGAGTGCCATGGTCCTGACATTGTCGGCGACGGAGAGCGCCGGCGCCGTGCCGGTGGCGACGGCGTGCTGGAGCTGCTCCATGACGCCGATGAAGGCGTGCGGGAACCACATGGTCTCCCAACTCGGCGTGACCCATTCGCCGCCGGTGGTCTTGGCGGAAGCGTAGGAGAGCGTCGACGCCGCGCCCGTCGGCCAGCCGATCGTGCCCCTGGCGACGCCTTCGGTGCCCTCGACGCGCCACGAAATATGCTGATCATCCCTGTATCCCTCCTGGCGTGGGCCGGACCAGACATCCTCCAGCGACACGGCGAGCACGCCGGAGGGAAAACGCAACGTCGAGACGGTGATGCCGTCCTTGTGGTCGAATGTCGTGCGCGGGTCCTTTCGCGTTAGCGTGGTGATCTCGTCGGGATCGCCGAACAGGAAGCGCAGCACGTCCAGATGGTGCACGCTCATGTTGGAGAGCGTCAGCCGGTCGTAGTCCTGCAAAAAAGCCTGCCAGTGCGGGATCGCGTGCATGTCGATCTGCGCGAAGACGATGTCGCCGAGCGCGCCGCTGTCGATGATCTGCTTCAGCACCCGCATCGACTGGTCGTAGCGCATGTTCTGGTTGACGGAGAGGATCTTGCCCGCGGCCTTTGCCTCGTCGCGCAGCAGAACCGCCTCCCCGAGCGACAGCGCCAGCGGCTTCTGCGCCAGGATCGCCTTCACATGCGGCTGCTTCAGCGCGTGGCGGATCAGCGCCGGCTGCTGGTCGGGCGGAAAGGCGAGGTCGATGATGTCTACGGTCTCGTCCTCGATCAGCGCCTCCGGCGTGTCGTGGACCGTCGGAATCTCCCAGCGCTCCGCCACTTTTTCGGCGTTGGCCTTCGTCCGCGAGGCGATAGCCACGACCGGAAAGCCCGCTTCCTTGTAGGCGGCCAGATGGCACTCGGCCATGATCATGCCGGCCCCGATGCAGCCGATCTTGTAGTCTCTGCTCCGAACCTCGACGTCCGGCTGGAACGCGGCTTGCGCCATCTCAATCCTCCCTTTCAACTCTGATCGCCCGGGCGCAGCGCAGCACCGTCGCGCGAAAAGCGGTGGACACGCGCGGCCTCGCAGGACAGAGCCACCATCGCCTCCGGCCGGATGTCCGGTTGGCCGCGCAGCAGCGCCCGCACTCGCGCGGCTCCGGCATCGACCGTCACCACCGTGTAGCCCCCCAGCGGCTCGACCTCGTAGACGCGCGCCGGCACGCCGGCCGCGCCTTCCGTCCAGGCGGCCACCTTGATGTCCTCCGGGCGCAGGCCGACTTCGATCACTTCCGCGTCGGCGGCCAGCCCCGGCACGGCGATGGCGCCGTCGGCCACGCGCAACGCGCCCGCGCTGGTCTGCGTCGGCAGAATGTTCATCATCGGCGAGCCGAGCAGGCGCGCCACATAGACGCTGGCCGGACGGTCGTAGATGTCGAGCGGCGTGCCGACCTGGCGGATGGCGCCGCCCTCCAGGATGGCCATGCGGTCGGCGACCGACATCGCCTCCTCCTGGTCGTGCGTCACGTAGATCAGCGTCTTGCCGAGCTCGCGCTGGATGCGCTTCAGCTCCACCCGCGTCTCCTCGCGCAGCCGCGCGTCCAGCGCCGAAATCGGGTCGTCCATCAGATAGGCGACGGGATCGCGCACCAGCGCCCGGGCGATCGCCACGCGCTGGCGCTCGCCACCGGAAAGCTGCGCCGGCGGCTTGTGCAGGATATGGCCGATATGCAGCTTCTCCGCGACCTCGGCCAGCCTGCGCTCGATCTGCGCCGGCGGCGCCTTGCGCTCGACCAGCGGGAAGCGGATGTTGTCGCGCGCGCTCATATGCGGGAACAGCGCGAGATTCTGGAACACCATGGCGATGTTGCGTGCCGCTGGCGGCACGCGGTTGACGGGACGGCCGTCGATCAGGATCTCGCCGGAATCCGGCGTCTCCAGGCCGAGGATGAGGCGCAGGATCGTCGACTTGCCCGACAGCGGCGGCCCGAAGAAGCAGAAGAACTCGTTGTCCTCTACGGTGAAGGACGCATCGGCCACGGCGACCGTGTCGCCATAACGTTTCGTCACGTTGCGGAAGGCGATCTCAGCCATGGGTCGGCGTGCTCCCAACGGCACTGTGCTCGACGCAAACGCGCTGGAACACCCCCTCACCGGCTCGCTTCGCTCGCCACCTCTCCCCCTGCCCGGGGGAGAGGAGAGCAGCTTCGGCATTGGCGCCAACCTTGCGGCCGGCGCTCCTCTCCCCCGTCCCGGGGGAGAGGTGGCGAGCGAAGCGAGCCGGTGAGGGGGTGCTTGACGCGACGATCCAGAACAGCATCACACGCCCCCCACCGCCGTGCCGCTCGCGCGGTCGAAGACGCGCACCGCCTCCATGTCGGGGCTGACCACCGCCGAAGTATCCAGCGTCGTGCGCTGGTCGTTGTCCAGCACGACCTTCATCGCCTGTTCGCCGCTGCCGAGATGCACGATGGTGCGGGCGCCGATGCGCTCGACCGCCGTGACCGGCGCGGTAATGCCCCTACCCTCTGCGGCCAGCGTCGCCTGTTCCGGGCGGAAACCGAACAGCACCTCGCCCGAACTACCGCGCAGGACGTACGCCAGGCGGTCCGGAAGCGGCGCGGTAGCGCCCAGCGGTCCGAGGTCGATCACCAGCCCGCGGTCGCTTTCGGCCGGCCGGCCGGGCAGCAGGTTCATGCCCGGCGAGCCGATGAACTTCGCCACGAAGACATTGGCCGGGTTGTTGTAGACCTCGATCGGCGTGCCGACCTGCTGCAGCACGCCGTGATCCATCACCGCGATACGGTCGGCCATGGTCATTGCCTCGAGCTGGTCGTGGGTGACATAGACCATGGTCTGCCGGAACTGCCTTTGCAGGTGCTTCAGCTCCGTGCGCATCACGGCGCGGAACGCCGCGTCGACATTCGACAGTGGCTCGTCGAGTAGAAAAATCGCCGGCTCGAGGATGGCCGAGCGGCCGATCGCCACGCGCTGCAGGATGTTGACCGACAGGCGGTCGGCGCGGCGGTCGAGCAAGGGCGTGAGCTGCAGCAGCTCGGCGATGGCGCCGACGCGGCGGTCGATCTCGGCCTTGGGCGCGCCATGCATGCGCGGCCCGTAGGCGAGGTTCTGGCGGACCGTCATGTGGGTGAAGATGGCGTAGTTCTGGAACACGAAGCCGACGCCGCGGCGCCCCATCGGCACGCCGGCCATGTCGCGCTCGCCGAACAGGATGCGGCCCTCGGTCGGCTGCTCCATACCGGCGATCATGTTCATGGTCGTCGACTTGCCGCAGCCCGACGGCCCCAGCAACGCCATGAACTCGCCGTCCTCGATGGTGAGATCCATGGTCTTCAGCGCGGTGAAGTCGCCGAATTTCTTGACCAGGTTGTGCAGGTGGATCGCGCTCATGCCCGCGCCTCCCGTGCCGCCGCCATGCGCTTCATGGCGAAAACGGTGGCGAAGGAAAGCACGATCAGGATGGCCAGCGCGATCGCCGCGACATAGCCCCAGATCAGGTCCTGCGTGGTGACCTTGTAGATGTAGACGGAGATCGTCTCGGTGGCGACGCCCGGACCGCCGCCGGTCATGATGTAGAGCGTGTCGAAGATCTTGAAGTTCTCGATCACGCGGATGGCGAGCGCGATGATGATGATGGTCTTCATCTTCGGCAGCACGATGGTGAGGAAGCGCTGCCAGGCATTGGCGCCGAGCAGCGTCGCCGCCTTGATCTGGTCCTGCGGCACGCCGACCAGGCCGGCGAGCAGGATCAGGAACATCAGCGGCGTCCACTGCCAGATGTCGGCGATCATCACCGCGATCAGCGCCAGCGTCGGATCGGAGAGCCAGGCAATCGCGATGCGCGTGCCGGTCAGCGTCGACAAGATGTCGTTCACCGGCCCGCCCGACTGGAACAGCATGAAGAACATGTAACCGGCCACCGCCGGCACCACCATCATCGGCATCAGCAGGATGGAATAGAACAGCCGCTTGCCCGGAAAATCGTCGGCGAACAGCGTCGCCAGCGCCAGGCCGAGCAGGAATTCGACGGGAACGCAGACGATCATCACCACGAAGGTGCGCCACAGCGCGCCCCACAGCCGGTTGTCCGAGACGAGGTCGGAATAGTTGGCAAAGCCGTTCCACAGCTCCCAGGCGCTCCACCAGCCGATGCCCGACAGCGGCGACCAGTCGGTCAGGCTGATGTAGAGCTGCATCAGCAGCGGGAAGACGGCGATGAAGAGCACCAGGATTTGCGCCGGCAGCGTCAGGCGGAAGCCGAGCCGGGCGGATTCGGAATCGGCGGCTGGAGCTGGCTTCGAGCCGGCCTCGAGAGCCGTGATCGGAGCTATCGGTTCGTCTGCGGGCGCCATTGTCGCGGTCATCGTCCGAGGGCCTCGAACTCGGCACCCCCACCCCTAACCCCTCCCCTCAAGGGGGAGGGGGACTTTGCGGCCGTCATGCCGCGCGAAACCATCGACGATTGTCGCCTAGCGGAGGCAGGGACGAATCCCCCTCCCCCTTGAGGGGAGGGGTCAGGGGTGGGGGTAAATTCAGCCAAGAGACCACTCATTGCTTCAGCGCCCCGAAGGTGAGGCCGCGCACCAGATGGCGCTGGATGGCGATTCCCATGATGACCGGCGGCACGGCGGCGATGAGCCCGAGCGCGGCCTTGGCGCCGTAGAGCTGGCCGGTCATGGAGGACGACAGCGAGGCCATGTAGACCGGGACCGTCACCCATTCGCGCGTCGTCAGCAGCAGCGCGATCAGATAGTCCGACCAGTTGAGGATGAAGACGAAGAGCGCGGCACTCGCCAGCGGCGCGCGCATCATCGGCAGCGTGATCTTCACGAAGACGCGCCAGCGCGAGCAGCCCTCGACCAGCCCCGCCTCCTCGATCTCGCGCGGCATATCGTCGAAGAAGGTCTTCATCAGCCAGAAGGCGAAGGGCAGCGTGACGATGCCGTAGACCAGCGCCAGCCCCCACCAGGTGTCGGTGAGGTTGAGGAAGGCCCACATGATCATGACCGGGATCATCACCGCCATGGGCGGGAACAGCCGGAGTTGGGTGAGCGCCAGCGGCAGGTTCTGGCCGGAGCCGAAGCGCGACAGGCCGTAGGCGGCGGCCGTGCCGGCGATCATGGCGATCAGCGTGCCGAATGTCGCCGACAGCAGCGAGGACAGGATCGGCTTCGCCGCCGACCGGTCGAGCGCCACGATCAGGCTGGAATCCGACTCGCCGAAGATGAAGCGGAAGTTGGAAAGCGTCGGCTCCTTCGGCCACCAGGTGAGGTCCGCGCCGGTCGCCGACCATTCGCCAATCGGCTTGAACGCCATCGACGCCATCCACAGGATGGGGATCAGCGTCAGCGCCAGCGCGAGAAGGATCGCGGCGTAGCGGAACAGCTCGAAGGACAGGGAACGGTTCATTACGATCGATGCATTGCTGGCTGAAGGTGACGGGAGGGGCGCCGAGCGTCCCTCCCGTCCGGCTTGCTTGGGAGGATCAGCTCACCGGGTCGAGCACCGTGGGCCATGCCTCCTTGTTGGTCTTGATCGCCTCGAGCAGCTTGTCCTCGCCGGTGCGGCGGGCGATGCGGGTCCACTCCCGCTCGGTGTCGGCCATGGCCTGCTCGGGCGTCTTCGTCTTGGTAAGCGCAGCCACAAGGTTCTCGTCGAGCGCGTTGTGGAAGGCGGTGGCGCCGGGATAGTTGATGGTCGGCACGGTGCGAGCGACCGTCTCGCGCACCACGTCCATGTGGTAGGCGTGGTAGGTCTGGCGCACCAGCGGATCGGAGAAATCCGACAGGCGGAACGGATCGAAATAGCCGCCGGGATTGGCCGTCATCCAGGCATAGATGCGGGCCGAGCCGAGCCATTGCAGGAAGAGGTAGCAGGCCTCCGGGTTCTTCGCCTGCGACGATACCGAGGCCGACAGGTTCAGCCACAGCACCGAGCGGCTGACCAGCTTGCCGTCGACCTCGCGGCCAGGCGGCAGCATCGAGCCGATCTTGCCGGTGACGGCCGAATCCTTGTTCGCCGCATTGTCGAGGAATTTCGGCAGGTTGGAGAAGGCGCAGGTCATCGCCGCGCCGCCCTTGGCGAAGTTGCCGTACTGCTCCGGCCAGCCCCAGGAGATCGCGTCCGGGGACTTGTAGGCGAGCGAGTCCACATATTCCTTGGTGGCGGCGATGCCGGCCTCGGAATTGATCAGCGCCTTGCCGGTGTCGTCGAACAGGAACTGGTTGGGCGAGCCCATCGAGACGTAGCGCTGGTACCAGTTGGTGTAGCCCCAGCCTTGGTTGCGGATGTCGGTGGAGCCCAGCATGTTCTTGTCCGGGCGATGGAAGAACAGCGATATCTCGTCGAGCTGCTTCCAGGTCCGCGGCGGCGCCAGGTCGTAGCCGTGCTTGTCCTTGAACGCCTTCTTCTCCGCCTCGTCGCTGAACAGGTCGGTGCGGTAGACCCAGGTCTGGAAATCGCCGTCGAGCGACACGCCGTAGGTCGAGCCGCGATACTGGTTGAGCAGCGACACGCCCTTGGCGCCGCCGACATAGCCGTTCTCGGGATTGTCCCATTCCGGTCTGTGCTTGGCGACGAAGTCGTCGAGCTTGAGGATGCCGCCGGTCTCGGCGAGGTCGCCGAGGCGGTTCCACTCGACGGCATAGATGTCGTAGGCTCCACCCTTGGTGGAGATGTCCTGCATGGTCTTGGTGAATTCCTGGCCGTTGGGGACGCCGACGATCTCCAGCGTGATGCCGGTCTCCTTCTCCCACAGGTCCTTGATCGACGGCGCGCCGGCCGGGAAGGGCTGCGTGAGCTGGCCGATCGAACCGTCGGACAGGCCGAGAACGATCCTGTCGACGCCCGCCGCCTTCATCGCCTTGGCCGCCTCGACGGCGCGTCCTTCCGGCGTGTCGGCGCCATACTGGTAGCGCTCGGCTCCCTCGAAGCCCGTCGGGCCGCCGATCATGCCGGCGGCAAGCGCATCGGCCGCGAAGGCGCGGCTCGGACGGATGAATTTCGGTGCGATTCCGACCGCGCCGGCAAACAGGACGGCTTTTCCTCCGGACGCGAGCAGACCGCGGCGCGACATGCGCATGATGTTCGACATTGATTTCCTCCCCTCTGGAACCTCCTCCGGCACCAGCTTGATGCACATTGACGCGAGGCGATGAGGCTGTCAACATCAGTTCAAATCAAAAATCATCATATCTGTCGCCTAGGAGGGAAACTCATGCAAAATGAACGATCTTCCGCGCCGTAAGCGGTCGCCGTCATGATGGGTTTTGATGCCTCTCTTCGACGGATCAGGATGCGCATCCGTGACAAGGCTGAGGAAACATGCCGCGCCGGCTTGTTGCCGCGCCAGCATGAGATACATCATTTCCCATCAGAATCGCAGTCAGCGGCTTTCATCCGGAGGATGAAGTTGTCCCCGTTCGGCCCCGCAAATTCACGGGATTTCTCCTAGCATGCGCTCGACCCTTATCGACATCGCACGCGAAGCCGGCGTTTCGGCCGCCACGGTCGACCGCGTGCTCAACAACCGGCCGGGCGTGCGCGAGCGCACCCGCGAGATCGTGTACGAGACGGCGCGAAGACTGGGCTATATCGCCGGGGATCGCGACGTCTCCGATTTCGGTCCGTCCGAAACGATCCGCCTCGACTTCGTCCTGCCCGAAGGCACTAACACCTTCATCCGGATGCTGCGCGACCAGCTGGCGCTGCAGGGCGCGGCAAGGCAGGAGCTCGACGTCCACATCAGTTCGATCGAGGGGTTCAATCCCGACACGCTCGCGCGGACCCTGCACGATCTGGAGGGCAGGACGCGCGGCGTCGGGCTGATCGCGCTCGACCATCCGACGGTGCGCGAGGCGATCCGCTCCCTGTCGGCCAGCGACGTCAAGGTGGTCACGCTGGCCACCGACGTGCTGCATGTGCCGCGCATCGCCTATGTCGGCATCGACAACCGCCAGGCCGGCCGCCTCGCCGGCTATGTGCTCGGGCGGCTGCTCGGCGGCAGCGCGCCGCGCAAGGTGGCGATGTTCGCCGGGTCCCTCTCCTATCGCGGTCATCAGGAGCGCGAGATGGGGTTCCGGCACGTGCTCGGCGAGGAGTTTCCGAACCTGTCGATCGTCGAGCTGCGCGAGATGCTGGACGACCGCGAGCGCGCCTATGTCGAGGCCGCCGCCCTGCTCGACCGCCACGACGACCTCGCCGGCATCTACAACATCGGCGCCGGCAACCAGGGCGTCGCCCGCGCCCTGCGCGAGCGCGACCTGGAGCGGTCGGTGGTGTTCCTCGGGCACGAGCTGACCGAGGGGACCAAGCGGCTGCTGCTCGAAGGTACGCTGGACGCGGTGATCGACCAGAACCCGCGCGTCGAGGCCCGCGAGGCGCTGAACCTCTTGACCCATGCCGTGCGCGGCCTGCCTTATGAAGGTCACCCGCCGCGGCTGCACCTCATCCTGAAGGAGAACATTCCGGAGGTGTGAGCGACGGTTCGGGTTTCGGCATGGTCACACAAATCGCCAGGCCAGAGAGATCGCAGGACGCTGCAGCAGTTCCCCCTCCTGGGAAACAGCGCCGAAAAGCGGGTCGAGCAGTCCGGATTTGCATCGCTTTGGACGAGAAAAGCTCTCGCTTTCCACCGAAAACCGAGGGCCTCCTACGGAAATCGATGTTGATTTCCCGAACCCTCTTCGTCAGACGGCCTGCTGCTCGCCCTTGCCCTTTTCGGCGTCGGCCTTCTCCTGTGCCGTGACCAGCACGTCGCTCCAGCGGATATCCTCCTGCATGGCATGCTTGGCGGCGGCGGGATCGCGCGCCTTCAGCGCGTCGAGGAACTGGAAATGCTTGTGGTTGCGGCCGGTGAGCTGGCGAACCGGGATCTCCTCGTGGAAGGTGCGCAGGAACGGCCCCATCAGCGTCCACATGCTTTCGCAGATGGCCTCGACATAAGGCATGCCGGCGAGCTTGAGGATGCGGAAATGGAAGTCGCGATTGGCACGGCTGGCGAGTTTGGGATCGTGCGCGGCGGCGCGGGTGAAGGTGTCGTTGAGCGCCTCGAACTCCTCGACCTGCTGCTGCGTCACGGTCTCGGCAACGCGGTAGGCGGCCATGCCCTCGAGCTCGACGCGGATGGCGACGATCTCGCGCAGGTCGCGCGGCGTCAGCTTCGGCACGACGATCGAGGTGGCGGCGCGGACCTCCAGCGCCCGCTCGCTGGCGAGCCGCGAGATCGCCTCGCGCACCGGCGTGATGCTGGTGCCGTACTGCTCGGCGAAGGCGGCGATGGTGAGCCGCTGGCCGGGCTTGAAATGCCCGTCCATCAGCCCCTGGCGCAGATCCTCGTAGAGCTGCGTCGAGAGGTTGGCGCGGGAAAGCGGCTTGCCATGCATGCAACGGGATCCTTTGTTTCGACAGACCCTACATCACGCGCGATCGGCCTGTCAGTATGCCCGCCCGGCCGGCCGACCGGCACATCGAGTGCCCAGCCGCGGTAGCGGACGAAGAGCGAGCCGGCGAGCGGGACCGGTTCGACGATGCCGGGCTCCGGCGCCTCCTTCATCGAGGTGGCGTAGAGGCGGTCGAGATTTTCGCCGCTGCCGCCGGGGGCGAAGCGGTGCCCGCTCACGACCGCAAGAATTCCTCCGCGACGCTGCGTATGCCGGCGCCGTCGAGCCTGTAATGGGCGTAGAGATGCGTCGGCGGGGCGATCAGGCTGAACTCGTCATAGATGCCGTGGCGCTTGAGCTTGACGCCGGCGCCCTCGTCGGTGAGCACCTCGGCCACCGCCGCGCCGAGGCCGCCGAGCACGTTGTGCTCCTCGACGGTCATCATCTTTTTCGTCCGCGCGGCGGCGGAAAGGATGGCATCGCGGTCGATCGGCTTGATCGAGGCCATATCGATGACGCCGACGGAGCGGCCCTCGGCGTTCATCGCCCTCGCCGCCTCGATGGCGCCGTGGACGGCCATGCCGCAGGCGATGATGGTGAGTTCGTCCCCCTTCAGATGCTCGTGCGCCTTGCCGAAGGCGAAGCTGGTGCCGCCCGCGTAGACGACGGGATCGCGGCCGCGGCCGATGCGGACATAGATTGGCCGGTCGTAACCGGCGGAGGCGCGGATCACCGCCTCGAGCTGCGCGCCGTCGGCCGGCGAGACCACGGCGAGATCGGCGATGGAGCGCATCGTCGCGATGTCCTCGGTGGCGTGGTGGGAGGTGCCGTAGAAGCCGAGCGAGATGCCGGTGTGATGGCCGATGAGGCGCACCGGCTGCGCCGAATAGGCGACGTCCATGCGGATCTGCTCGCAGGCGAGCAGGGCCATGAAGGAGGCGAAGGTGGCGACGAAAGGCACGACGCCGCAGCTCGCCATGCCGGCGGCCGCACTCACCATGTTCTGCTCGGAGATGCCGAAGGAGACGTAGCGGTCGGGATAGGCGGCGGCGAAGCGGTTCAAGCCGTTGGAATATTGCAGGTCGGCCGAGCCGGCGACCACGTTGTGGCCGGCCTTGACCAGCTCGATGAGACCGTTGGACAGGTGGTCGAGGCCGGGATTGGCGGCGTTAAGACCGCGATACTGCCAGGAATTGGGGGAAAGCGGACCGGTCATGCTCAAATCTCCCGGGACTTGATTTCGGCGATCGCCGCTTCGGCGTCGGACGGGTCGAGATAGCCGAGGTGCCAGCCGGGCTCGGTCTCCATATAGGAGACGCCCTTGCCCTTGACGGTTTTCGCGATGATGCAGCAGGGTTTCGCGCGCTCGTCGTCGGCGCGGACCCGGCGCAGCAGCTCGGTCGTCTCGGCGACGTCGTGGCCGTCGACCACATGCACCTCCCAGCCGAAGGCGCGCCACTTGTCGTCGAGCGGCTCGATGTTCATGACGTCGTCGACCTTGCCGTCGAGCTGGTAGCCGTTGCGGTCGACGATGGCGATCAGGTTTTTCGCCTGGTGCTGGGCCGCGCCGATGGCGGCCTCCCAGACCTGGCCCTCCTGCATCTCGCCGTCACCCATCATGCAGAAGACCTTGTAGTCCTCGCCGGTCCAGCGCTGGGCGAGCACCATGCCGAGGCCGTTGGAGAGCGCATGGCCGATCGAGCCGGAGGAGAAGTCGACGCCCGGCACCTTGCGCATGTCGGGATGGTCGCCGAGCGGGCTGCCGAGGCGGGTGTAGTTGTCGAGCCATTCCGCCGGGAAGAATCCGAGATCGGCGTAGATGGGGAACAGGCCAACGGCGGCGTGGCCCTTGCCGATGGTGAAGCGGTCGCGCGACGGCCAGCCGGGCTCGCCGCGCCTGAGCCGCATGACGTCGTAATAGAGGGCGGCGAAAATCTCGGCCGCCGAGAACACCGAGGTGTAGTGCCCGGTCTTGGCGATGTCTATGAGGCGCACGGTCTCCAGGCGGATGAAGCGCGCCCGCTCCTTCAGCATGGCGACCGTCTCCGGCGCAGGCGCGAAGCTGTTGGTCCGGGACCTGGCACCGTCGCTGCTCGGTGAAGCCATCAGTGCTCTCCTGTAGGGATGAGGGAGGATGCGCGATCGATCGCGCGCATGGCGCCGAAAATAGAGTCGGCGATAACAGGCGCGATGCGTAGATGTCAAGGCATCATGCATGATGCATGATAGTTTGAAGGCTGTGCGCAGCAGTCCTCAAGAAGATTGATACAAGACCTTCCTCCACAGCCAGCCTCCATCCTCGCCACGCTGCCTTGCGGCCCTGGCCGTTGTCGAAGGGCGCTCCCTGCCTCGGAGGGAAAAGTCGGGAAGCGGGGCGCTGGGCCGAGCCTCTTTAGTAAAAACATGGCGCGGCCTTCGCGCCCCGCCGGCGATTTCGGGCACCATCCCGTTCCGCTTCGCTATAGCTCCGGCTCCGGCTTCTTGCGTCGCCTCGGCTGGCCATGCCGCAGCACTCGTCCAGTGCGCCCCGCACATAGTTGCGGAGGAGGAACCTTCGGACGGGCCTCCCCGGGCGCGGGCTACGTCTTCCCGCACCGGAGGCGCCGGTCCCTCCCCACCAAACCACCGTCGCGACCGGTGTTCCCGCGGGAGGAACTGCCGGGATTATGGGAGAGACGGAGAGGGAGGGGATAAGGACGACGGGATTCTCGGGCGTGCGCGTGCCAAGGGACTGGAAAGGCAGGAAAATATTCCCGGCGGGGTGATTTTTTATCCCCCCTTGCTGGCTGCGCTCTGCCAAGCGCCCTCGTGGTTCGACAAGCTTCTGTAATTGCGGTCAATAGGGTTGCGTGTCCGGGCTTCGTGCTTCTGTCCGCGGGTCAGCGCTTTGGCTGCC
>NZ_JCACER010000051.1:0-47644 GCF_059502445.1 Kumtagia sp. | reverse complement strand
TCGGCATATGCGATTGCCCTGCCCTCGCGGGGAGGGTCCGGCCGCAGGCCGGGGGTGGGGTAGGTCCGACCGGACTCGACCGCCTCGGGATCGCCCCGGCAGCGCGCCGGCGCCCTGCGCTCCCGCCTGTGGCGAAGGCAATCGCATAGGAGGCTACCCCCACCCCTGAGCCCTGCCCACAAGGGGGAGGGGAATCTTGCCGCGCCTGCGCCAGACGCCGATCGGCGACGGCTTTGCGCGGCATGGCGGCCGCAAGGTCCCCCTCCCCCTTGTGGGGAGGGCTCAGGGGTGGGGGTACGGGGCAAATGGAGGCGGGCCGGCGCGGCCAGGCGCCGCGCGCTGCCGGGGCTACCCCCTCTGGCCCTTCGGGCCATCTCCCCCGCAAGGGGAGAGAGAAGCTTCCGTCCTTCATCACACCCTCCCCAGGGCAAAACCCTTGGCGATGTAGTTGCGCACGAACCAGATCACCAGCGCGCCCGGAATGATGGTGAGCACGCCGGCCGCCGCCAGCACGCCCCAGTCCAGACCCGAGGCCGACACCGTGCGCGTCATGGTGGCGGCGATCGGCTTGGCCGCCGTGGTCGTCAGCGTGCGGGCGAGCAGCAGTTCCACCCAGGAGAACATGAAACAGAAGAAGGCGGCGACGCCGATGCCCGAGGCGATCAGCGGCATGAAGATCTTGAAGAAGAAGCGCGGGAAGGAATAGCCGTCGATATAGGCGGTCTCGTCGATCTCCTTGGGCACGCCCGACATGAAACCCTCGAGGATCCACACCGCCAGCGGCACGTTGAACAGGCAGTGCGCCAGCGCCACGGCGATATGGGTGTCGATTAGCCCGAAGGCCGAATAGAGCTGGAAGAACGGCAGCGCGAACACCGCCGGCGGCGCCATGCGGTTGGTCAAGAGCCAGAAGAACAGATGCTTGTCGCCGAGAAACCGGTAGCGCGAGAACGCATAGGCCGCCGGCAGCGCCACCGACACCGAGATCGCCGTGTTCAGCACCACGTAGATGATCGAGTTGATGTAGCCGTTGTACCATGACGGATCACTGAAGATCACCATGTAGTTGCGCAGCGTCGGGTCCGCCGGGATGAGCGACACCGAGTTCATGATCTCGGTATTGCTCTTGAAGCTCATGTTCACGAGCCAGTAGATCGGCAGCATCAGGAAGACGATGTAGAGCGCCGGGATGAGCCAGCGGAAGCGCGATTCGTCGCCGCGCCGGCGCATCCGCCGGGCAATCTCCCTGTTCGCAGTTTCCCGGGCGGAGACAGGCATCGCAGCCGAAACCGCCTCGCCGCGCGCGCTCATCGTGCGGTCGTCCCACGCCATGCTATTTCTCCGACCCGTAATTGGTCATGACGGTGTAGAAGACCCAGGACAGCAGGAGGATGATCAGGAAATAGATGATCGACATCGCGGCCGCCGGGCCGAGGTCGAACTGACCCACCGCCATCTTGACCAGGTCGATCGACAGGAAGGTGGTCGAGGACCCGGGACCGCCGCCGGTGACCACGAACGGTTCCGTGTAGATCATGAAACTGTCCATGAAGCGCAGCAGCACCGCGATCAAAAGCACGCGGTTCATCTTGGGGAGCTGGATGTAGCGAAAAATCGCCCAGCGCGAGGCACCGTCGATCTTGGCCGCCTGGTAATAGGCGTCGGGGATCGACACCAGGCCGGCATAACAGAGCAGCACGACAAGACTGGTCCAGTGCCACACGTCCATGACCACGACGGTGATCCACGCATGCACCGGATCGGCGGCATAGTTGAACGGGATGCCCAATCGGGCGAGACCATAGCCGATGAGGCCAATATCGGCGCGGCACAGAAGCTGCCAGATGGTGCCAACGACGTTCCACGGGATGAGCAGCGGCAGCGCCATCAGCACCAGGCAGACCGGCACGCCCCAGCCCGATTTCGGCATGTTGAGCGCGATGAAGATGCCGAGCGGAATCTCGATCGCCAGGATGACCGCCGAGAAGGCGAGATTGCGCGCCAGCGAATCCCAGAAGCGGCCGGATTCCAGCACCTGCGCGAACCATTCGGTGCCGGCCCAGAAGAACTCGTTGTTGCCGAACGTGTCCTGCACCGAATAGTTGACCACCGTCATCAGCGGGATCACCGCCGAGAAGGCCACCAGCACCAGCACCGGCAGCACCATGAACCAGGCCTTGTTGTTCCAGGTCTTTTCCACGGTCAGGCTCCCAGTTCGACGCGCCAGGAATCGGCATAGAGGTTGATGCCGGCCGGATCGAAGCGCACCTTCGCCTCGGCCGGGATCTCGCCGTCCTCCGGGACGACGATGGCGATCGGTTTTCCCGCGAACTCGGCGCGCACGATCTTCTGGCGGCCGATGTCTTCGACCTTGCGGATTGAAACGGACATGCCTTGGCGGCCGAGCGCGATGAACTCCGGGCGGATGCCGAGCTCGATGCTGGCGCCGAGCGCGACCCGCGGCTTGTGATCGAGGGCGATCGTCTCGTTCCCGACCTTCACGGTGCTGCCGTCGACATCGGCCGGCAGCACGTTCATGCCGGGCGAGCCGATGAAATAGCCGACAAAAGTGTGCTTCGGCCGCTCGAACAGCTCCGCCGGCGTGCCGATCTGCACGATCTCGCCCTCATACATGACCACGACCTTGTCGGCGAAGGTCAGCGCCTCGGTCTGGTCGTGGGTGACATAGACCATGGTGTAGCCGAACTGGCGGTGCAGTTGCTTCAGCTGCGAGCGCAGCACCCATTTCATGTGCGGGTCGATAACGGTGAGCGGCTCGTCGAACAGGATGGCGTTGACGTCGTTGCGCACAAGGCCTCGGCCCAGCGATATCTTCTGCTTCTGGTCGGCCGTCAGCCCCCTCGCCTTCTTCTTCGCCCAGTCGCCGAGGCCGGTCATCTCGATGATGTCGCGCACGCGCCGGTCGACCTCGGCCTCCGGCACGCCGCGGTTGCGCAGCGGGAAGGCGAGATTGTCGTAGACGGTCATGGTGTCGTAGATGACCGGGAACTGGAACACCTGGGCGATGTTGCGCTCCTGCGTCGACAGCTCGGTGACGTCGCGGCCGTTGAACAGGATGCGCCCTTCGGACGGATGCTGCAGGCCGGAGATGATGTTGAGCAGCGTGGTCTTGCCGCAGCCCGACGGCCCGAGCAGCGCATAGGCGCCGCCGTCCTTCCATTCGTGATGCACTTCCTTCAGCGCATAGTCGTTCGGCCGCGACGGGCGCAGCCCGTAGGCATGGCGGATATGCTCCAGGGTGATGCGTGCCATCGTCGCCTCCTCAGGCCGCCGCGCCGGCGATGGAGCGGCCATCCGCGCCGAAGGCGATGATCCGGCGCGTGTCGACATGCACGGCGATCGTCGTGTCGGCTTCGATGTCGTGGATGCCCGGAGCCAGCATCACCCAGCGGTTGCCCTCGAACTCGACATGGACGAAGCTTTCCGAGCCGGTGATCTCGGAGGTCGCGGTGCGCACCGACAGGCTCGCCGAAGCCGGATGCTGGCCCTGCAAGGCCAGATTGTGCGGATGGAAGGCGATCGTGCAGGGACCGTCGGCCATCCCCGACAGATGCGCCGGCACCGGCAGCGCCGTCCTGTCGCCGATCCGGAAGTGCGAGCCGCTCTTGACCACCGGCACCGTGTTGAGCGGCGGGTCCGCGAAGGTCTTTGCCGTGACGATATCCGCCGGCCGGCGATAGACGTCGATGGTCGGTCCGAACTGCGTCACGCGTCCCTGCGACAGGGTCGCCGTGTTGCCGCCGAGCAGCAGCGCCTCGTGCGGCTCGGTGGTGGCGTAGACGAAGATGGTGCCGGCCTCGGCGAACAGCTTCGGCAGCTCGGCGCGCAACTCCTCGCGCAGCTTGTAGTCGAGATTGGCAAGCGGCTCGTCGAGCAGCACCAGGCTGGCGTTCTTGACGATGGCGCGCGCCAGCGCCGTGCGCTGCTGCTGCCCGCCGGAGAGATTGAGCGGCGTGCGCCGCAGGTAGGGCGTCAGCCTGAGCAGCTCGGCGGCGCGCTTCACCTCGCGGTCGATCGCAGCAGGGTCCTCGCCCCTGACGCGCAACGGCGAGGCGATGTTCTCGTAGACCGTCATCGCCGGATAGTTGATGAACTGCTGGTAGACCATGGCGACGCTGCGGTCCTGCACGCGGACGCCGGTCACGTCCTTGCCGTCGAACCAGATCGAGCCGGCGCTCGGCCGGTCGAGGCCGGCCATCAGCCGCATCAGGCTGGTCTTGCCCGACAGCGTCGGCCCGAGCAGCACGTTGAGCGAGCCGTGCTCCAGGACGAGCGACGTCGCCTCGATGTGCACCTCGCCTCCGACGACCCTCTCGACCGCACGCAACTCCAGCATCGCCCGCCCCCTAAACCGCGATCATTCAGCCACCGGCAACGTCAGACCGCGCGGGCGCGCAGCGGCGGCGCCTCCGCACGGTCGCCGGACCACAGGTCGGCCACGACGTCGATGGCGGTGAGATAGGTGCCGTATTTCGCGCTCAGCACCGCCGCGCGCTCGGCATCCGGCTCGTAGCGCTGCTCGACCTTGACCATGTTGCGGATCGCGTCCGGCACGTCGGCATAGAGGCCGGCCGCCACCGCCGCGCAGATGGCGCCGCCCTTGGCGCCGAATTCGCTGCCGGACGCGATCTCGACCGGCAGGCCGAGGCCGTCGGCGAACATCTGCGCCCACACGGCGCTGCGCGAGGGGCCGCCGGCCAGCCGGATGACCTTCGGATCGGCCGCGTCCGGGCCGGTCAGCAGGTAGGACATGTCGTAGCGGTGGGCGAAGACCACGCCCTCGTAGACGGCACGCACGATATCGGCCAGCTGCGCCCCTGCCCTCAGCCCGAGGAAGCCTCCCGGCGCGCCGCGCGGCCCGTCATAGAGGAACGGGAAGAACAGGATGTTGTTCTGGCGGTCGAGCGCGCCGGCGACCAGGTCGTTGCAGACTTCGTAGACGCTGCGCCCTTCGAGAAAAGCGCGCTCTGCCTCCGCCGACAGCATGGTCTTGCACAGCCATTCCAGGTTGCTCGCCGAGGTCGGCGTCGCGGTGGTGGCCAGCACCTGGCCGCCGACCGGATAGGGCGTCTGGATCGTCGGCAGCGGGTCGAGCGCCGGCCGGGCATGCAAGGTCGAATGGATGCTGAAGGTGCCGGCGACTGCGGCGAGCTGGTCGGGACGCTCCACCCCCGAAGCGAGCGAGCAGCCGACCACGTCGTAGACGCCGCGCACCACCGGCGTCCCCGCCCGCAGGCCGGTGGCCGCCGCCGCCTCGGCGCCGACGCCGCCGACGACTTCCAGCGGCGATCCGATCGGCGGCAGGCGGTCGAGCCATGCCTGCAGGCCGGCGACCTCGAAGGCCTCCCGCGAAATCGCCGCGCGGCTGACACTGATGATGCCGGCGCAGCCGGCGTCGGTCGGATCGGTGGAGATGTCGCCGCACAGGCGCATGCGCAGGAAATCCTTGCAGGACAGCACATGCGCGGTGCGCCGCAGCGTCTCCGGCTCGTTCTGCTGCATCCAGGCGAGGATCGACAGCGTCTGGCCGGGCCACATCTGCTGCTCGATGCAGCGCGACACCGCCGCGGCGCGGCCCGAGCGTTTCCAGGCGTCGATGAGCGGAATGGAGCGCGTGTCGGTCGACACCAGCGCATTGCGCACCGGCACGCCGTCGGCGTCGACCAGATAGACGCCGCCGCCATAGCCGGACGGCGTTACGGCGACGATGTCGGCCGGGTCGGTGCCGGTCTTTTCCATGAGCGCGCGCAGCGATTCGCAGGTGGCGCGCCACATTCCCTCGGCGTCGCGCTCGGTCCAGCCCTCCTGCGGCAGCAGCATGACGTTCGGCCGGCGCTCGCAGGCGAGCTCGTTGCCGCGTCCGTCGAACAGCACGACTTTCGTCATCGTGCCGCCGGCATCGATGCCGATCAGGCGTTCCCGCATACTTGCTCCTCCGGGGGCCGACGGGCGCCGTCTCCTCGCGGCGGGGCGGGCCATGCAGGCCCCATCGGCATCTTTCCTCGGCAGCTAGGCTATTTGACCCTCTCGAATTGTCAATCGCAATCGTAAGAAAATTTTTTACACTTTTAACTGATTGAATATAAAAGAACTTTTGAAGTTTAAATCTCCCGCCTTCCGCTTTTTCGCTTCCAAAAGTAATAAACTGCCATTATAGGCGGCGGGACGGAATGGGCGCCAAACGCAGCGGAGGAGACGATGCGCAATCGGGACGAGGCGATTGCGGCCCTGAAGCGCGCCGCGGCGGACGAGGCGCCGCTCCTCATCGTCGGCGGCGGCATCAACGGCATCGGCCTCTACCGTGACCTGGCGCTGCAGGACGTGCCCGCGATCCTGGTCGACAAGGGGGATTTCGCCTCCGGCACCAGCGCTGCGCCGTCGCGGCTGATCCATGGCGGGTTGCGCTATCTCGAAACCGGCGAGTTCGAGCTGGTGCGGGAATCGGTGGTGGAGCGCAACCACCTCCTCAGGAACGCTCCCCACCTCGTAAAACCCCTGCCGGTCTGGGTGCCGGCCTTCAACTGGTTCGGCGGCCTGTTCTCGGCCGGTTTGCGTTTCCTCAAGCTCAAGAAGACGCCGGGCGCCAAGGGCATGCTGGCGATCAAGCTCGGCCTCGTCTTCTTCGACCGGTTCGGGCGGGGCAGCCGGACCATGCCGCGCCACCGGATTCTTTCGCGGGCGGAAAGCCGGCGGAAGATGCCGGGGCTGTCCGACCGCGTCCGCGCGGTGGCGGAATACTATGACGCGCGGCTCCTGCATCCGGAGCGCCTGGCGCTCGAGCTGGTCAAGGATGCGGAGCGCGACTGCCCGCGCTCGGTAGCCGCGCCCTATGTCTCGCTTGTCGGCATGACGGGCGGCGAGGTGATCCTGCGCGACGAGATCGGCGGCGGGGAGATCAGGCTGCGGCCGCGCCTGGTGGTCAACTGCGCCGGCGCCTGGGCCGACGAGGCGAACCGCCGGCTCGGCATCGACAGGCGCCTGATCGGCGGCACCCGCGGCTCGCATCTGGTCATGCGGCGGCCGGACATCGCCGCCCAGCTCGGCGACGGCATGCTGTATTTCGAGACGCGCGACTTCCGCGCCTGCCTGGTCTACGCCCTCGATGCCGAGCTCGTCCTGCTCGGCACCACCGACATCCGCGCCGGGGATCCCGACCACGCCGCCTGCTCGGAAGAGGAGATCGACTACCTTTTCGACGTGCTCGACCAGGTCCTGCCCGGCAGCAGGGCGCGGCGCGAGGAGATCGTCTTCGCCTATGCCGGTATCCGGCCCCTGCCCTACAGCGGCGACGGGGCAACCGGCGCCATCAGCCGCGACCACGCGCTCAGGGACTTCGAGCCGCGGGGGCCGCGCGCCTTCCCGGTGATGACGCTGGTCGGCGGCAAGTGGACGACCTACCGCGCCTGCGCCGAGCAGATTGCCGACGCCGTGCTTGCGCGCCTCGGCGCCGCGCGTCGCCGCGATACGCTGGCTGAGCCGATCGGCGGCGGCGCCGGCCTGCCGGCGGAAGGCAAGGAATTGCGGCAGGCGATCGCCGACGTCGTCCGCGCCACGGGTCTCGATGCGGCCGTCGTGGCGAAATTCTTCCGCCGCTACGGCAGCCAGGCCCGCGCGGTCGCCGAAGCGGTCGTCGCCGATGGCGCCGACCGCATCGACACGCGCGGCCTCTATCACGCCGGCGAGATCCGCTGGATCGTCGCCAACGAGCGGGTGACCCGTCTGGCCGATATCGTGCTGCGGCGCACCCTCATGCCGTTCGAGAACGCCGTGACCCCGGACGCGCTCGATCGCATCGCCCGGATCGCCGGCGACGTGCTCGGGTGGAGTGATGCCCGCCGCGCCCTTGAGGTCGCCGAGACGGCGGAGCTACTGGAGAGCCGCTACAGGGTGAAGACGGCCCGCGCGGCCGAACCGGCGGCGGGATAGGGTCTGTCGCAGGCGGCTTGTCACCATCCGTCAGGATTATTTTCTTATAATCTATCCCCTTCCTTCTCGACCGGAGCGATAATTGCGCCGCCTGTGCCGAAGGGGTGGCGATGGACTGGAATGCGGCGATCGACAAGAACCGGGAAGCGCTGAAGCGCATCGTCGCCATGCTCGTCGCCATGGCCGGGCTGGATCTCGGGGAACTCAGGGGACAGTTTACTTTGTTTCGGCAGAAGGGCACAGCCGCTTCAAGGTTGTCGCGGGCCGAAAAAAGTAAACTGTCCCCAGAACTTACCCTTCAACGCCGCCTCCACCGTGCCATACTCCGGCTCTTGCGCCCTGCCGAAGCCGCGGTGCGGCGCCTCATCGTCGTGGCCGCACGTGGCCTCGTCGTCGCCTTGCCGGCGCCCCGGCAGAAACCGCAGCCGAAATTCCGGCCCGGAGCCGGCCCCGTCCGCATGCCGGCGCGGCCGAAAACCCGCGCCTGTCGCGCGACCCTGCCGCTGCTCGATCCGCTAAAACCCTGGAGCCGCCGCCTGCGGCGGGCGCCGAAAGGCGTGCCGCGCATCTCCGTTCCCGGCTACAGCGAGCCGTTCCGCATCCCCGCCTGGTCGCCCAACGACCCGATCGACGCGTCACGGCTGGACTCGCGGCTGCTGGCGCTGGTTTTGGCGCTGGACGACCTGCCCGGCCAGGCAAGGCGCTTCGCCCGCTGGCGGGCACGCCGCGACGCCGCCCTCGCGCGCGAGCGGGAATCCGGCGGTCTGCGCCGGTTCGGCCGCTTCTCGCCGCTGAAACCCGGCCGGCCGCCGGGCTGGCGGCGAAAAAAGCCCGTTCATGAGGTGCACGAGGTTCTCGACGTCCTGCACGGGCTTGCCCAGTGGGCACTGGAGCCGCCCGACACGTCATGACGGCCGGCCTGCCGGAACAAAGAGCGAAACATGGACGGCCAGCGCGATTTTTTTCGCGGCCGGGCGACGATACGCGCTGCCGGCAAGTACCATGCGCCGTCGGGCGAAAGCTGATATCGGGCCACTCTAACCCCGAACCTCGACAGACCCCGGATCAGGCACAGACGCCGTCCGACGCAGGCGACGTCAGATGCAGCGGCCGCCGTCGACCTCCAGCGCGACGCCGGTGATCATGCCGGCTTCCTCCGAGCACAGGAAGGCGGCGGCGTTGCCCATGTCCTGCGGGGTGGAGAAGCGACCCAGCGGGATCGTCGCCAAGAATTTCGCGCGTATCTCCGGCGTGTCCTCGCCCATGAAGGTTTTCAGCAGCGGCGTTTCCCCGGCCACCGGGTTGAGCGCGTTGACCCGGATGCCGAACGGCGCCAGTTCCACCGCCATGGCGCGTGTCGCCGTGATCACCCACCCCTTAGAGGCGTTGTACCAGGTCAGGTTCGGGCGCGGGCTGACGCCGCCGGTCGAGGCGATGTTGAGGATGGCGCCGCCTTTCTGCTGTTTGAACAAGGGCACGACCAGGCGCGCGCCGAAATAGATCGACTTCATGTTGACCGCCGCGACGCGGTCGAACATCGCCTCCTCGACCGTCTCCAGCGGCTGCGGCTCGTGGCCGACGCCCGCATTGTTGACCAGGATGTGCAGCCCCCCGAAGGCCGACTGCGCCTTCTCGACCGCCGCGGCAAAGCCGGCTTGCGTGGCGATGTCGGCGGTAGCCGCGACCGCCGCTTCGGGGAACGCCTTGGCGACGCGCTCGGCCGCCGGGCCGTCCCGGTCGACGACGACTACGCGGGCGCCTTCCTCCACGAATTTCCTCACGATGCCTTCGCCGAAGCCGGACCCTCCCCCGGTGACGATGGCGACCTTGTCCTTGAGTTTCATGCCGTCCTTCCCAAATTTTGGTGCGGCCATCCCGCCGTACCGGCGATGCCGTCCTCAGTCGATCCTGATGAAGACGCCCTTGGTGTTGAGATATTCGTGCAGGTGCTCGACGCCGCCCTCGCGGCCGTAGCCGCTCATCTTGTAGCCGCCGAACGGCACCGCCGGATCGATGGCGTGATAGGTGTTGACCCATACCGAGCCTGCCCGGATTCTTCGCGACAGCCGGTGGGCCTTGGCGACGTCGCGGGTGAACACGCCGGCGGCCAGGCCATAGGGCGTGTCGTTGGCCCGCTCTACCGCCTCGTCCAGCGTGTCGAAGGGCAGCGCCGAGATGACCGGCCCGAAAATCTCCTCGCGGGCGATCCGCATGTCGTCCCTGACGCCGGCGAAGACGGTGGGGGCGATGAAGTTGCCGGCGGCAAAGGTGCCTTCGGTGAGGCGGGTTCCGCCGGTGACCAGGCGGGCCCCTTCCTCCCGGCCGGATGCGAGGTAGCCGGTCACGCGCTCCAGCTGCCGCGGCGAGACGAGCGGGCCGATCTCGGTCGCCGGATCGATGCCGTCGCCGATCCGAAGGCCCTCGGCGTAGGCGGCGAGCCGCGCGATGAACTCGTCATGGATCGATCGCTCGACGAACAGCCGCGAGCCGGCGATGCAGATCTGTCCCGAATTGGCGAAGACCGACATGGCGGCGACGGGCACCGCCTTCTCCAGGTCGGCGTCGGCGCAGACGATGACCGGCGACTTGCCGCCGAGCTCCAGCGACACGCGCTTGAGATTGCCGGCCGAGGCGCGGATGATGCTCTGGCCGGTCGCGGTCGAGCCGGTGAAGACGATCTTGTCCACGCCCATGTGCTCGGCGAGCGGCGCGCCGGCCTCGCGGCCGGTGCCGGTGACGATGTTGACCACGCCCGCCGGCACGCCGGCTTCCGCCATGATGTCGGCGATCAGCAGCGGCGTCAGCGGCGCCTCCTCCGACGGCTTGAGCACGATGGTGCAGCCGGTGGCGAGCGCCGGGCCGATCTTCCAGATCGAGGCGGCCGTCGGCGCGTTCCACGGGATGATGGCGCCGACCACGCCGACCGGCTCGCGGTGGGTGAACGAGACGACCTCGCCCGGCAGCGAGTTGTCGATCGTCTCGCCATGCAGCGCCGTCGCCATGCCGCCGTAGAAGCGCAGCATGCCGACGACGCGGTTCCTGTTGGCGCGGGTGCGGCTGATCGGCAGCCCCATGTCGAGCGTGTCGGAGCGGCAGATTTCTTCCCAGTGCTTCTCGAACAGGTCGGCGATCCTGAGCAGCAGGACCTGCCGCTCGTATGGCTTGAACCGGCTCCACTCTCCGTCGAAGGCGGCACGCGCCGCCCGGACGGCGGCGTCGATGTCCTGCTTGCCGCCGCGCGGCACGGTGGCGAGCACCGAGCCGGTCGCCGGATTGCGCGTCTCGAACGTCTCGCCCGAGACCGCATCGACCCAGTCGCCGCCGATGAACATCTTTCGATGGCGTCCGTCGATCGGCTGTCGCTGCGCCGCGTTGCACCCTGCGCTCATGACAATCCCTCCTCCTGGTCACCCTCCCGCGACATTCAGGCCAGCGCCTTCATGGCTGCCTTGATGAAGTCGAGCCGCATCTCGGAGCCGCAATGCGAGGAGTTCCTGTGGAGTTCGACCTCTTCCGGGGTCATGTAGACATGTCTGGGCACCGCGCCGAGGATGACGGCGACGGTGTTGTTGGCCGGGCTGACATAGATCCACTGGCCGTAGCTGCCGAGCGCCATGTAGTCGCCGCCCTCGCGCACCCACCACAGGTAGCCGTAGCCCTTGTAGGCGGAGTCCGCGCCGCCGGCGACACCGCGCTCGCCGCCGAAATCGAAGGCGAAGTTCGGAGCACTCGGCGTGGTCGAGTCCTTCACCCAGCCGTCCGGCACCACGCGCTTGCCGTCGATCACGCCGTCGGCCAACATGAACAGCCCCCAGCGCGTATAGTCGCGCAGGGAGGCGCCGCAGCAGCTTCCGACCACCTCGTGCCCGTCGTCGGAATCGAGGATGAAGAAGCCGTCCTGCTCGAACCCGAACGGCTTCCACAGCCGCTCGGAGCAGTAGTCGGCGACGGTCATGCCGGTGGCGCGGCTCAGCACATGGCTGAGCAGGAAGGTGTCGCCGGTATTGTAGTAGAACTGCGTGCCGGCCGGATTGGCCTTCGGACGGGTCTTCAGATAGTTGACGATGTAGTCCGGCGTGCGCGCCGCGATGACCTTGATGTAGTGCTCGGCGACATCGGTGGTGAGGTCGTCGGTGTTCTCGACCCAGGACACGCCCGAGGCCATGTTGAGCAGGTGGCGGATCGTCACGTCCCGATAGGCCGAGCCTTCGAGCTCCGGCAGGTAGTCGACGACCGACTGGTCGATGCTTTTGATCGCGCCGTCCTGGACGGCGGCGCCGACCAGTATGGCGGCGAGCGACTTCACCATCGACGACGACTGCCAGCAGCGCTCCGGGTTCAGGCCCTTGGCGTAACGCTCCAGCTTGATCTCGCCGTCCTTGACGACGAGCAGGCCGCTGACGAACTCCCGGCGCATCAGGTCGTCGATGGTGCGGGTCGCCCCGTGGCTCTCGAAAGTGATATCCAGAGGCCGCGCTGCCTGCGGCAGTGGCTTCGGCGTGCCTCTTCTGATCGTGCGGGTCGCCCAGATGCGGTCCCAGTTCAAAAACGCCTCGGCCTGGATGTTGGGCGACCACAGCAGGAAATCGCCGGCGAGATGGCGGCGGAAGAACGGCTCGACCGGCTCTCCGTCCACGGTCGTGCCCAGTCTGACGTGATTGTTCATGCGAGCCTCGCTTTCGTTTCTTCCACAACGGTGCGGGCGACGCCGTAGCGTCGCGGCTGGTCGATGCCCGGTTCGGCGTCGATCAGCTTCCTGGTGTAGGCATGCCGCGGGTTCCTGAAGACTTCCGCCGCCGTGCCGGTCTCGACGAAATTGCCGCGGTACATGACGCCGACGCGGTCGGAGATGGTCTCGACCACGGCGAGGCTGTGGCTGATGAACAGGAAGGCCAGGCCGTAGCGGTCGCGCAGGTCGCGGATCAGCGCGAGCACCTGCGCCTGCACCGACAGGTCGAGCGCCGACACCGGCTCGTCCGCCACCACCAGCTTGGGCCTGCCGATGATGGCGCGCGCGATGGCGATGCGCTGGCGCTGGCCGCCGGAGAATTCGTGCGGATAGCGCGCGGCATCGGGCGGCGACAGGCCGACGCTGGCTAGCGTCTCGCCGACCAGTTCCTCGCGCGCCTTGCCGCGCGGCGCGGCGGGATCGAGGAACAGCGGCTCGGCGACGATGCGCGACACGCTCTGCCTGGGATCGAGCGATCCCTGCGGGTCCTGGAAGACCATCTGGAAGCCCCGCCGCAGCCGCAGAAGCTCGGCGCGCGACTTGGCGAAAATGTCCTCGCCCTCGAACAGCACCTGCCCGCCGGTCGGCCGGTCCAGGCCCATGACGATGCGCGCCAGCGTCGACTTCCCGCAGCCGCTCTCGCCGACGATGCCATGGATGGTGCCCGGCTCGATCGAGAAGCTGACGCCGTCGACGGCCTTCAGCGCGTGCCCGGACGCGCTGTGGTACGCGCGCTCGAGGTTCCTGACTTCGAGCAGTAGCGTGGAGCCGCCCGGCCGGACACCTGTGGCCGGCGGTGCAAACTTCTGGGCCCGCGGCAGCGCGCCGATCACGCGCTGCGTGTAGGGTTGCGACGGCCGGCGCAGGACCTGCTCGGTCTCGCCGCTCTCCACGGGCCGGCCGCCACGCATGACCAGCGTGCGCTCGGCGATGCTGGCAACGACGCCGAGATCGTGGCTGATCAGCAGCAGCGACATGCCGAGCTCGGCGATCAGTTCGCCCAGCAGCTCCAGCACTTCCGCCTGCACGGTGACGTCGAGCGCCGTCGTCGGCTCGTCGGCGATCAGCAGGCGCGGCCCCGGCGCCAGCGCGATGGCGATGCCGACGCGCTGGCGCTGGCCGCCCGACAATTCGTGCGGATAGGCATCGATGCGCCGAGCCGCCTCGGGAATGCGGACGCGCTCCAGCAGCCGCAGCGCCTCGGCGCGCGCCGCCGCGCGCGACATCCCTTTGTGGGCGAGGATGCCCTCGGCGATCTGGTCGCCGATGCGCATGGCCGGATTGAGGGCGGTCATTGGCTCCTGGAAGATCATGCCGATGCGGGCGCCGCGCACCTGCTGCATCTGCCGCTCGCCGAGCTTCAGGAGATCGGTGCCGTCGAGCACGATGCCGCCATGCGCCTTCATGCCGCGCGGCAGCAGGCCCATGATGGCGAGCGAGGTCAGCGACTTGCCTGATCCCGACTCGCCGACGATACCGAGCGTGCCTCCGTCCGGAATGGTGAAGGCGACATCCTCCACCAGCGTCTTCGCCGGCAGGCGCCAGCGCGACAGATTGATCGCATCGATGCGCACGTCGAGCGTCATGCGCGCCCCCGCGAACGGGGGTCAAGGACGTCGCGCAGGCCGTCGCCGACGAGGTTCAGGCCGAGCACGGCAACGGCGATGGTGACGCCGGGGGCGATCGCCATCCATGGTGCCTGGGCGAGATAGGTCTGCGCGTCGCTCAGCATGCGGCCCCAGCTCGGCGCCGGCGGGGCAAGGCTCAGCCCGAGAAAGGACAGGCCGGCCTCGACCAGGATCGCCAGGCCGATCTGGATCGTCGCCTGCACGGCGACCGCACCGGCGATGTTGGGCAGCACGTGGTCGACGGTGATGCGGAACCTGCCCTTGCCTGCCGCCTGCGCGGCCAGGCAGAAGTCTAACGCCCAGATGCGCAGCGCCGCCCCGCGCGACACGCGGATGAACACCGGGATGTTGAACAGGCCGATGGCGAGCACGGCGGTGCCGCCGCCGGGGCCGATGAGGGCCGCGATCATGATGGCGGAGATCAGCGCGGGGAAGGCGAAGACCACGTCGGCGAAGCGCATGATCACCTCTTCGATCCAACCGCGCCGCGCCGCCGCCAGAGCCCCGAAGCCGACGCCGACCACCAGGCCGAGCAGGACAGAGAGGAAGGCGATCGACAGCGAGTTCCAGGCACCCGCCATGATCATCGAGAAGATGTCGCGGCCGAGCGCGTCGGTACCGGCCAGGCCGGAGGTCAGCGGCGGCTTCAGCTTGTTGGCGATCTGCAGGCGGGTCGGGACCTGCGGCGTCCAGAACCGCGACAGCACCGCCATGCCGATGACCAGCGCCGTGATGGCGATGCCGAGATGCAGGCCGAAGCGCGGCCCGAGGGCGAAGCGCGGCGCGGTGGCGGTGGCGTTCGTCATCGCGCCGCCCTCAGTCTCGGGTCGAGCCAGAGATAGGCGAGGTCGACGGCGAAATTGACCAGGATCACCAGGCCGGCGAAGAACATGGCGACGCTGCGGATGACGACGAGATCGCGCTGCGCCAGCGACTGATAGGCGAGCCGGCCGATGCCCGGCAGGTTGAACACGTTCTCGACGAGCACGGCGCCGGCGATCAGGAACGAGAACTGCAGGCCGATGATGGTGACGATGGGCACCAGCGCGTTGCGCACGGCATGACGCCACAGCACGCGCCGCTCGGTCAGCCCCTTGGCCTTGGCGGTGCGGATGAAATCCTCGTCGGCGACGTCGAGAACGGCCGAGCGCGTGACGCGCGTCAGCACCGCAGCCTGCGGCAAGGCGAGCGCGACCGCCGGCAGGAGCAACGCCTTGACCGCCGCGAGCGGATCGCTCCAGCCGGGAAAGCCGCCGGCCGAGAACCAGTGCAGGGTGACCGAGAACAGCAGGATGAGCAGGATGCCGAACCAGAAGTCCGGCACGGCGATGCCGACCTGGGCGAAGACGGAAGCCGCCCGGTCCGGAGCCTGGCGCGGCCGGGCGGCGGCCATGACGCCGAGCCCGACGCCGATGGCGACCGCGATGACCAGCGCGATCAGCGCCAGCGGCAGGGTCACCTGCAGCCGCTCGGCGATCAGCCCGGCCACCGGCACGCCGTAGGACGCCGAGCTGCCGAGATCGCCCGTGAAGGCGCCGGCTATCCAGGTGAGGTAGCGGACATAGCCCGGCTGATCGAGGCCGAGCTGCTGCTCCAGCGCGGCGATCGTGTCGGGCCGCGCCGCCGTCCCGAGCAGGATGGCGGCGGCGTTGCCGGGCAGAAGGTCCATGGTTGCGAAGATCAGCAGCGACACGATGAACAGCGTCAGCACGAAGGAGCCCAGCCGGCTGAAAGCGATCCGAAGCATCAGCGCGGCCGATCTCCGCCCGCGAGGGCTCCGGGGTCAGGCAGGTTGCACATGTCCGGCACCACAAAGTCCGCTGGTCCTGCCGCGCCGGCATGGCGCGGCAGGACGAGATTGCTCATTCGGCCCAATAGGCGTCCCGCACATAGACCTGCGAGATCGGCTCGTTCTCCCACAGGCCCTCGAGCCTGGCGCTCCAGACGTTGAGGCGCGGCAGGTCGAAGAGATAGAGGGCCGGAACCTCGTCGGCGAGTATCTTCTGCGCCTCGCCGTAGAACTTGTCACGCTCGCCGTCGTCGGCGGTCTTGTCGGCGGCGGCGATCAGCCCGTCGAACTTCGGGTTCTTGTAGTTGAAGTAGTAGCCGGGGCGCGAATAGATATCGATGTCCATCGGCTCGGCATGGTCGATGATCGACATCTCGTAGTCGCGCTTGATGAACACCTCGTCGATCCATTTGGCCGGGAATTCGCTCGGCACGATGTTGAGCGTGATACCGACCTCGGCCAGCAATGCCTGCATGACTTCCGACGCCCGCGTCGTGTAGCTCATCTGCGGCGCCTTGATGGTCAGCGTGAAGCCGTCCGCGTATCCGGCCTCGGTCAAAAGGCTTTTGGCCTTCTCGGGATCGTAGGGAATCTCGCCGGTCATGTCGACATAGCCGCGGTCGGTCGGGGCGAAGTGGCTGCCTATCGCCTTGCCGTAGCCGGAATAGGCGCCGTCGATGATCGCCTGGCGGTCGATGGCACTCATCATCGCCTGCCGCACCTTGACGTTGTCGAGCGGCGGCTTCTCGCTGTTGAGCGCGGCCACCAGCTTGCGCGGCGTGGCGCCGACCACGGTCTTGAAGCGCGCGTCGTTCTGGAATTCGCCGAACAGCTCGGGCGCGGTGAAGTTGGGAAAGCCGTCGATGTCGCCGGCCCGAAGCGCCGCGGCCTGCGCCTGCGCATCGGCGATGAAGCGGAAGGTGACCGCCGACAGCTTCGGCACGCCCTTGTCCCAATAGCCGTCGTTGCGCACCATCTCGACCTGGTTGCCGCGCTGCCAGCTCTTGAACTTGAACGGGCCGGTGCCGACGGGGTCGGTCTTGTTGGCATCGACGGTCTTTGGGTCGATCATCACCGCGTCGCCCCAGGCGAGGTGGTAGACGAACAGGCCGGAGGGCTGCTTGAGCTTGATGATCGCCGTCATCGGGTCCGGCGTCTCGATCACCTCGATCGGCTCGAAGAACTGCTTTTGCGCGTTGGTCGAATCCGGCGCGCGGGCGCGGTCGAGCGAGAACTTGACGATCGCGGAATCGAACGGCGTGCCGTTGTGGAAGGTCACGCCGGGGCGCAGCTTGAAGGTGTAGGTCAGCCCGTCGGGCGAGGTCGTCCATTCGGTGGCGAGCAGCGGCTTGACCTTGCCGTCCTTGTCGAGCGTCACCAGCCCTTCGTAGATGTTGCCCCAGGTGACCTCGCGGATGGCGACGGGCGCCGAAATGGTGGGGTCCAGCCCAGTCGGCTCGACCGGCAGCCCGAGGGTCAGCGTATCCTTGGCCGCGGCGAAGGACACGCTCGAGAAAAGCGCCAGTGCGGCGAACGCCAGGCGCAGGCCAGTCCGTTGCGTGATCATGTCTCCCATTCTCCAGACAGCGCCGCCGATCGTGCCGGCGGACCAACCAATTTGTTCCGTGTTCCCGATCGGACGAATCCGGGCTGCGCGAAATTCGGCGGCGCCTCTTGGTGCGCCTTGTCCGAACCGGCCCTGTGACCAGCGCATGCGAAAGCCTATGGGGGCGAGCAATAAGTTGTCAAATTATTTTATTGCTTTTTCTCGAAGCGTCGGGGATTTTGCCAGGGACGGCAAGGCACGGGCGTTCCCCCGCGAATAGGCGCGAGGCGGAAGGAGGGCAGCATGGGCGAATTGCACTACTGGTCGATCGGCGAGCTGTCGCAGAAGCTGCGGCGCACCGAGATCTCCCCCGTCGAGGTGGTGCGGGCGCTGCTCGACCGCATCGAGAAGCTGGACGGGACGCTCCATTCCTACATCACCGTCATGCGCGAGCAGGCGCTCGCCCGCGCCCAGGTCGCGGAGGCCGAGCTGCTGCGTGGACAGTGGCGCGGCCCGCTGCACGGCGTGCCGCTGGCGGCCAAGGATCTGTTCTACACCAAGGATGCGCCGACCTCGGCCGGCATGAGCATCCACAAGGACTTCGTGCCAGACTACGACGCGACCGTGATCGAGCGGCTCTACGGCGCCGGCGCGATCATCCTCGGCAAGCTGACGCTCACCGAAGGCGCCTACACCAACAACCACCCGATCTTCCCCGTGCCGATCAATCCGTGGAACGCCGATTACTGGGCCGGCACCTCGTCCAACGGCTCGGGCGTGGCGACCGCAGCCGGCCTCGCCTATGGCGCGCTTTCCACCGACACCGGCGGCTCGATCCGTTTCCCTTCGGCCTGCAACAGCATCACCGGCATCAAGCCGACCTGGGGGCGCGTCAGCCGCCACGGCGTCTTCACCCTGTCGCATTCTCTCGACCATGTCGGGCCGTTCGCGCGCAGCGCCGAGGACGCGGCAGCGATGCTGACTGCGATCGCCGGTCCCGACGCCAACGACCCGACCGCGATCCAGGCGCCGGTGCCGGATTATCTCGCGGCAACCGCGCGCGGCGTGCGCGGCCTGCGCATCGGCGTCGACGAGAGTTTTATCGGCACGCGCACCCATCCGGAGGTCGTCGCCGCGGTGGAGGCGGCGCGCAAGGTCCTGCAAGGGCTCGGCGCGCGCATCCTGCCGGTCAGCTTCCCCTCGCCCTATGACGCGCTGCGCGGCTGGTTCGACATATGCGGCGCGGAGACCGCGCAGGTCCACGCGGCCACCTATCCGTCGCGCGCCGCCGACTACCATTCCGGCATGGCCGGCCTGATCGAGCACGGCCGCACGGTCAGCCCGGTCAAGGTCGCCGACGCCTGGGTGAAGCGGCTCGAATTCTCCGGCCGGCTCGCCGCCGCCTTCGCCGATGTCGACCTGATGCTGATCCCGACCATGACCACGCCGACGCCGACATTGCCGGAACTGGAAGCGTTCGGCGCCGACGAAGACGTCCTGTTGCAGATGATCCGCTACACCGCGCCCTTCGACCTCGCCGGCAACCCGACCATCGTGCTGCCGGCCGGTTTTGCGCGCAGCGGCGTGCCGATCTCGATGCAGCTCGTCGGCAAGCACGCCGCCGAGGACGTGCTGTGCGCGGCCGGCCACGCCTTCCAGCAGGCAACCGACTGGCATCTGCGCCGCCCGATAGACTAGTGGGCAATCGCCTATGAATTTACCCCCACCCCTAGCCCCTCCCCACAAGGGGGAGGGGGACTGGCTTGCAACTCCGCCCGGCGCAAATCGTCGACTGTTTCACGCGGCATTGCGGCCGCAAAGACCCCCTCCCCGTTTTGGCTACGATATGCATACATCTGTTCCGAGAGCCGGTGCCCGCTGGTGTCCAGCGCCCTCGTGGTTCGACAAGCTCACCATGAGGGCTACTGGTAGGCCCGTTCGTCACGACTGTCGTTTGCGCCAATCACCCACAGCGATAGGCACGACGATTCCAGTAGCCCTCATGGTGAGCTTGTCGAACCACGAGGGCGCCAGACACGGCGATCGGTCGGCTTTTCGCCTCGTTGCAGCCCGGAAACCCAACCATGCCGAGCCGTGACCTGACCGAGAACGCCGCCGGCTCGGCCGCCGCCACGCCGCCCCGGCGCGGGAGGAAGCCCAAGCAGGCCGGCGCGCCGGAATCGACGAGAGGCCTGTTCGAGACCGGCCGTCCCGGCGGGCTGCACGAGCGGGTCTACCGCAGCCTGGTCCATGCGATCGTCTCGGGAAAATTCGGGAGGGGCTCGCGCCTGCCCTCCGAACCCGAGCTGGCCGCCACCTTCTCGGTGTCCCGTCCCGTCGTCCGGCAGGCGCTGGTCCGCCTGCGCGAGGAAGGCGTAATCCAGTCGCTGCGCGGCTCCGGGAACTACGTGATCGGCGTCGACGACCTGCTGGCGGAAAAACTTTCCAGGTCGAGTTCGCCGCAGCAGCTCCAGCATCTTCTCGACGACCTGGAGTTCCGCCTGGTGATCGAGCCGGAAGCCGCCTGCCTGGCGGCGCTGCGGCGCAGCCCTGCCGACATGCAGCGCATCGAGGCCGCGCTGAGACGTTTCGAGGAGGCGCATGCCAGCGGCGCCATCACCCATCATTTCGACTACCTCTTCCACGAGGCGATCGCCGTGGCGGCGACGAACCCGCGCTTCGTCGAGGCAATCCACGCGCTGGAATACCAGCCGGACGACGAGCGCCTGCTGTTGCGCCATCTCGTGCATTTTCAGCCGTCCGCCCGTGGCACCGCCGTGATCGCCGAGCACGCCGAGGTGCTGAACCTGATTAAGCGGAGGGACGGCGAGGCCGCCCGCGAGGCGATGCGCGCCCACATCGAATCGGCCCGCCGGAGACTGACGAAATATCTGGAAACGCTGATCGCCAGTCGTCCGTAGACGGCTGCCCTATCCGCCCGGGCCGACCGTGAAACGGACCTGGACGCTACCCGCCGAGCTCGGCGGCGATGCACTTCTTGGCGCGTGGGATCGCCGCCGGGCTCATGCTCAGCTCGGTGAGTCCCATGGCCAGGAATTTCGGGATGAGGTCGGTGCGAGCCGCCGCCTCCCCGCACATGCCAACCATGATGCCTGCTTCCGTGCCAGCCTTGGCCGTCATCTCGATCGCCGCCAGTACGGCGGGATTAGCGACGTCGTTCAGCGCCGCGATCTGCGGGTTCAGGCGGTCGGCGGCCATCACGTACTGGGTGAGATCGTTGGTGCCTATCGAGAAGAAGTCGACCTGGCGGGCGAGATCGCGCGCCACGAACACCGCCGCCGGCGTCTCGATCATGACGCCGAGCGCGAAGTCGGCGAACGGCTTGCCCTCGGCGGCGAGCTCGGCCTTGCAGTCGTCGATCAGCGCACGGCTGCGCGTCACCTCGTCCAGCGTCGAGACCATCGGCAGCATCACCTTGACGTTGCCCAACGTCGCCGCGCGCAGCAATGCCCGCAGCTGCGGCTTGAACACGTCGGGTCGGTCGAGGCACATGCGCACGCCGCGCCAGCCCAGGAAGGGATTGGCTTCCTGCGGGAAGACGACGCCGGCGACGGGCTTGTCGCCGCCGATATCGAGCGTGCGGATGATGACCGGGTCGGGGGCAAAGGCGCGCGCGGCCTCCGCATAGACCTCGTACTGCATATCTTCGGTGGGCAAGCCGCCATGCTTCATGAACAGCAGTTCGGTGCGGAACAGTCCCACCCCCATGGCCCCGGCTTCGCGCGCGGCATCGATCTCCTCGATGGAGCCGATATTGGCGGCGACCTCGATCTGCGTGCCGTCGGCGCGGCGTGGCCGCAGGTCGCGGAAGGCGCGTAGTGCTTCCTCCTCGCGCGCGGCGGCGTGGATGCCCGCCTCGAAGCGTTCGCGGATCGTCGCATCTGGATCCGGATGGACCGCGCCGGTGTTGCCGTCGATGGCAACTTCGCCGGCCTTGCGCAAGGCCTCGATCGAGCCGCCCAGCCCGAGCACGGCGGGAATGCCGTGGGCGCGTGCGATGATGGCGACATGCGAGGTGGCGCCGCCATGGGCGCACACGACGCCCCTGACCAGCTTCAGCGGCGCGCGCGCCAGATCCCAGGCGCCGACGTCCTCGGCGACGATGATGGACGGTTCGCTGATCGCGTCGAGACCGACGTCGCGCTCGCCGGCCAGCGCCAGGCAGAGCTGCCGTGCCGTCGCCCGCACGTCGTCGGCGCGCGCGTTGAGGTAGGCGTCGGGCACGCGCGTGAAGGCGGCCGCAGTCGCCTCGGTCGCCGCCAGCACCGCATCGGTGGCATCCATGCCCTGACGGATCGCCGCCTCCACATCGTCGACGATCGCTGCGTCGGCGGCGATCTCGCTGAGCGCCGTGACGATGGCCCGGTCGGTCTGCGACAGGTCGGCGCGCGCCAGCTCGGCACGCATCTGCTCCTGCACGGCGGCGACCGCGGCGCGGAAACGCGAGATCTCCTGGTCGATAGCGTCGGCCGCGACGCGGCGATGCGTCGGGGCGAACGTCCTGGGGAAATAGTGGAACGCCCGCGCGAGCGCGAGGCCTTCGCTGGCGGCGATGCCCTTCACGGAGCCGGCGGCGCCGGCCGGAGATGGCGATGCCTCGGCCTGAGGTGAGGCAGCTCCGGCAGCAGGTGCGGCCGGCGCGGGCTCAGCGGCGGTCGTCGGCTCGCCCTCTGCGTCCAACCCGGCCTGTGGGTTTTCCAGGAAGTCGACCAGCGCGTCGAGCGCCCGTCCGGCATCGGCGCCTTCGGCGCGCAGCGTCACCTCGTCGTTCTCCTTGACGGCGAGCAGCATCAGCTTGACCGGGCTCTTGGCGCTCGCGGCCTTGGCACCCCTCACGATCTCGACATCGCAGTCGAAGCTCTTGGCGAGCTTCACGAAGCGCGTGGCCGGGCGCGCGTGCAGGCCTTCGTGCACGCGCACGATCGTCGAGCGTTCCATGGTAGCAATCTCGTCCTTCGTCCCGGCTACGGCCGGCCGATGGTGATGACGGCGCCGACCGTGAGCGCCGCTTTCAACGCCGCGCCGTCGACGGCGGAGGCGCAGATCTCTCCCGGCCGCTCGGCTTCGACGGCGTCGTTGAAGTTGACGACGACGTGACCGATCTCGGCGACCTTCTTCCAGGCCGTGGGACCGAGCGCCGTGATGGTCGCCTCCAGCGAGCCGATGGCGATCGGAGCACCGATCGCGGGAGCCTCGCCGGCGTCGACGTCGGGCTTGTGCAGCACGGACACCTCCGCGAGCTCCGGCGGCGCGCCGTCGGCGAACAGGATCAGCACCCCGCCTTCGGCAAGGTCGGCCACTTCCGGTCCGACCGCGGTGATCCGCGTCTTGAGGTGCATGGTCATCGGCATTCTCCTGCCGGCACACTTGCGCCGGTACTACAGCATTGCAGACTGGGGCCGGCGACGTACACCGCCGCCGGCCCCGACGATCAGAACACGACCAGGCTGACCAGCCAGGCGATCAGCACCGACACCGGACCCATGATCTGGCGGCTAATCAGCACCGCCGGGACGCCGATCTCGATGGTCTTCGGCTTGGCCTCGCCGAGTGCCAGGCCGACCGGCACGAAGTCGCAGCCGACCTGCGTGTTGTAGGCAAACAGCGCCGGCAGCGCCATGGCCGGCGCGATCGTGCCGTTGGCGATCTGCGGACCGATGATGGCGACGCCGATCACCTGCGCGATGACGGCGCCGGGCCCGAGCACCGGCGACAGGAACGGCAGGCCGCAGATCGCCGAGATGATCAGCAGGCCGACGATGTTGTTGGCGAGCGGTCCCATCGGCTGCGCCAGCACGTCGCCGATGCCGGTATAGAGGATCAGGCCGATCAGCATGGTCACGAACGCCATGAACGGCAGCACGTTGCGGACCACCTGGTCGATGGTGCGGCGGCCGGCATTGAAGAAGATGCCGACGACGCGCCCCATGACGCGGCCGATGCTGGCGATCAGGTTGACGAAACCGCCACCCTGCACCGGCTCCGGCGCCGGCCTGGCCGATGCGGTCGCTGCCGCAGCCGCCGCCGGGGCGGCAGCCTGCGTCGGTGTTTCCGAGCCGTCGGCCATCTCGATGTTCGCCGCGCTCACGCCCGACACGTAGATGTCCTCGGTGATGAACTGCGCCAGCGGCCCGGCCTGGCCGACCGGCGTCAGGTTGACGGTCGGGATGCGTTTGCGCGGATAGACGCCGCAGCGGGCGGTGCCGCCGCAGTCGACGACGACGACCGCCATCTCGCTCTCGATGGGCGGCGCGCGGAAGCCGTCGACCGCCTCGGCGCCGGTCAGGTCGGCGATGCGCTGCGCGACCGGGTCAATGCCGCCGCCGGTGACGGAGACGATCTTGTTGCGCTGCTCGGTCGGCTGGATGACCAGCGGACCACCCCAGCCCGACTTGCCGCGCGAGATTTTTACGGACTTGTATGTCTTTGCCATGGTGGATCCTCCTCCGGTCCCGACGTCAGAGTTCCACGCCCTGGCGGCGCGCCATGATCATGGTGATGCGTTCGGTCAGCATCCCCTTGAGCAGGATCACCACCAGGCCGACGATCGCGTACCAGATCGCCATCTGGATATGATAGCCGTTGGGCACGGTGCCGTTGCGCTCGAGTTCCTGCAGCGCCACCAGCACGCCGCCCCAGACGAAGTACTCGCCCGGATTGATGTGGGGGAACAGGCCGAGCGGCGGGTGCACGTAGGACACCGCCGCGTCGTAGAAGGCGGGCTTGTGCTTCTCCTCGAGGAACGCGCCGAAGGTATAGGCCATCGGGTTGGTCAGGAAGAACACAGAAAGCACCGGCAGCAGCGTGTAGCGGGTGAGCGCGATGCGCCCGGCGCCGCGGGCGATGCCGTGGACGCGTTCCTCGCCGACCAGCTCGGTCAGCGCGTAGAACGCCGTCATCAGCACGACCAGGGTCGGGATGATGCCGGTGACGAAGCCGGCGAAGACCTCGCCGCCCTTCTGGAAGATGCCGATGAAGTAGCGGCCGATATTGGCGAGCCAGCCGAGCTGCTCTTCCTGGGCGACCGTATCGAGCCGCTGCTTGAACTCGTCGACGGTGATGTCACCGCCCGCCTGTGCCAGAACGACGAGCTTTTCGCTCGCGCCCTGCAGCGCCAGCTTGCCGTGCAGCGCCGCATCGGTGGCGACGCTGCCCAGATCGGGTAAATTCAGATGGCCGTAATCGGCTAACATGGATGCCAGCATTCGAGTCCTCCGTTCCCCTCTTCCCCCCGCTCATGCGGCGGCGAATTCCTGATTGATGCCTGGTGCAGCAGCCTTCGAGCGGATCTTGTCGACCTGTTCGATGGCCAGTGCGATTGCCTTTTCCTCGCTGTCGGCGGCATCCGGGTTGCGGCCGGCTCGGAATTCCGCCAGCGTCATGCCCTCGACCTCGCGCTCGCGACGGAATTTCGTGAAAACCGACCGGCCGGTCATGAGGAGCAGCCGCTGCACGACCAGATCCGGGCTCACCACGAGCAGCGCGATCGTGCCCTTGCGCAAGCGGCCGCGCGCATGGCCCGCGCCGACATAGCCGTCCTGGAAGCGACCGGTAATTCCCTTGAAGACGTCGGCGTAGTGCCGCATCTGAAACCAGACGCCGATAGACTGCATCAACCACACCAGGCCGAGCGCAAGCAGTGCCCACTGCCAAATTGCCATCTCTGCGTACCTCCCTAGTCTCCTCCGATATCGCGGCTAATGAACATTTGTCTTCCAGAATGTCAATATGTATAAGTGCGCACCCACAACAGTGTCGTCGTGTTGGCCGCCCCGCGGCGCGCATGAACCTGGACCTCCGGAGGAACCCTGATGGCGGCTGAACGCCTCTTCATCTTCGACTGCGACGGCGTGCTCGTGGACAGCGAGCCGCTCGCCGCCAAGGCCTATGTTCATGCCTATGCAGGGCGCGGGCTGACGATCGGGCCGGAGGTGATCGCCGAATGCATCGGCATGAAGCAGGCCGATATCTTCGCCCGCATCGAGCAGCTGACCGGGGTGGTGTTTCCGGCCGCCCATGCGGACGACATCTGGAAGGTGACCCGGGAGATCTTCACCGAGGAGCTGCAGCCGACCCCGGGCATAACCGAGTTCCTCGAAACGCGGGACCGGCCGCGCTGCGTGGCGTCGTCCTCCTCGGTCGAGCGCATCCTGCACAGCCTCACCCTGACGAAGCTCCTGCACCATTTCGACGGCGCGATCTTCAGTTCATCGATGGTGAAGCGCGGCAAACCGGCGCCCGACCTGTTCCTGTTCGCGGCCGAGCGCCTCGGCTATGCGCCCCAGAATTGCGTGGTGATCGAGGATTCGCCCTTTGGCGTGCAGGCGGCCGTGGCGGCGGGCATGACCGTGCTCGGCTTCACCGGAGGCGGTCATTCGGGCCCCGCCCTTGCCGCCCAGCTCAAGGCCGCCGGCGCCGAGCTCGTCTTCGACGGCTGGCCGGCCATCGCCGCCTGGCAGCGCGCCAACGAGCTCTGACCGGCAGCCGGTGCCGCCGATCCATCTGCGTCTTTGCTTGTTTGACGATCTCGCCCGAAACGTCCGCAACCTTTCGAGATCATGCCCTACCGGACGATCTCCGCAAGCAGTCTCGCGACCGCCTCGCGGGCCTCGAGGTGCGGCATGTGACCGAGCCCGGCGAAGAGATGCACGCCGACATGGCCAGGCAGGCCCTGCACCTGCCGCGACGGGATGATCCGGTCGGCGCCGCCGGCAATGACCTTGACCGGCATGGCAAGGCGCTCGAACAGCCCGCGCACCGAAAAGCGCTGCGTCGCCTGCGAAAACAGCAGCGGGCCGAGCCGCGTCTGCGCCGCCGGCAGGCGGCCGTCGGCGCGCGCGCGCAGCGTCGCCTTGACGAAGCCGTCCGAAAGAACCGCCGGATCGGCGACCAGTTCGCGCATCCATGTCCGCAGCGCGGTCTCGTCATGCGCGGCGGCAAACCCCTCGGTGAAGCCGGTGTTGATCTCCGGGCCGAGGCCGGCCGGCGCGATCAGCAACAGCGAACGCGCCTCGACCGCGACGCCGGCCGCCACCGCGGCGGCGGCCGCGCCGCCCAGCGAATGACCGGCGAGATGCGCCACGCCGATGTTTTGGGCGGCAAGCTCGCTCTCGACATGCGCGACCAGGTCGTCGAAGCCCCCGGCCGGCAGATCGACGGCCGCGCCGTGGCCGGGCAGATCGATCGACAGGATCGGTATCCGCCGGTCGAACGCCGTGAGCAGCGGCCGCCAGCTGGCGGTCTCCGAGCCGAAACCGTGGATCAGCACGAGTGGCGTCCCCTCGCCCTGGCGCAGCCATGTCGATGCGGCCGACGATTGGCGGGTGATGGGGGCTGTAGCCTGTCCGACCGCCCTTGCGCGGACTTCCACGTCACCACGAGCTGGAGTGTGCCCGGCGGCCGGCACGACCGCAGGAGCCTTTTCTCTCGCTTCGGCGGCAACCGTCGCCGCCCGCTCCACATCCTTCGCCTGCACGCGGCCCTTGGGGCCGGTGCCGTCGAGGGCGGCGAGATCGACGTTGCGCTGACGTGCCAGTCGCCGCGCCAGCGGCGTGGCACGTATGCCGGCCACGGATTCCGAACCCGGCTCAATCTGAGAAGCTGACACTGCCGGCGCGGCTCCATTGGCTGCAGGCGCGGGCGGCGCGGCCGGCCCAGGGACGGAGGGCACCGCAGGTATCGGCGCCGCGTCCGCCTTCGCCGGCGTCTCGCCTTCGGCATAGATCCAGGCGACCGCCTCGCCGACGGGAATGTCGACGCCTTCCCGGCCGGTGACGTTGGCGAGCGTGCCGCTGGCGGGCGCGTCGATCTCCATGGCCGCCTTGTCGGTCTCGATCTCGAAGAGCAAGTCGCCCTTCTTCACCGCCGCGCCTTCCTCGACGAACCAGCGCGAGATGCGCCCGGTCGCCATGTCCATGTCGACCTTGGGCAGGATGACTTCGGTCGGCATCGGTCAGCGCCTCCCGTTCACCAGTTCGCGCGCCGCCGTGACGATGTCCGGCACCTGCGGCACGACCGCCTTTTCGAGCTCCGGATTGTAGGGGATAGGGGTCTCGGCGCCGCCGAGCCGCACGATCGGGCCGTCGAGATAGTCGAAGGCCTCGCTCTCGGCGATCATGGCGCTGACTTCGGCGCCGACGCCGAGCGTCTTGACGCCCTCGTAGACGCACAGCAGCCGCGACGTCTTCTTGACGCTGGCAATGACGGTGTCCTTGTCCATGGGGCGGATCGTCCTGAGGTCGACCACCTCGGCGTCGATGCCCTCGGCTGCCAGCGTCTCGGCCGCTTCCAGCGCCTTGTGCACCATGATCGCGGTCGCCACGATGGTCAGCTGCGAGCCCTGGCGGCGCACCTCGGCCTTGCCGATCGGCACGGTGTAGTGGCCCTCCGGCACCGGGCCCTTCATCTTGTAGAGCAGCTTGTGCTCGAAGATCATCACCGGGTCGGGATCGGCGATCGCGGCGAGCAGCATGCCCTTGGCATCATGCGGCGTCGCCGGCTGGATGACTTTCAGGCCGGGCACATGGCCGAACCACGCCTCGAGGCTCTGGCTGTGCTGGGCGGCGGCGCCGGTGCCCGAGCCGGCGGGAAAGCGCATCACCACCGGCACCGACACCTCGCCGCCGAGCATGTAGCGCATCTTGGCCGCCTGGTTGACGATCTGCTCCATGGCGAGCGTGGCGAAATCGGAAAACTGGAATTCGAAGATCGGCCGCATGCCGGTGACGGCCGCGCCCACCGCGACGCCGGCGCCGCCGAGCTCGGAGATCGGCGTGTCGCGCACACGCTCCGGGCCGAAGCGCTCGACCAAATCGCCGGTGACCTGGAAGGCTCCGCCATAGACGCCGATGTCCTCGCCCATCAGGAAGACTCGCTCGTCCGCCTCCATGGCGATCGCCATCGCCTCCTGGATGGCCTGGGCATAGGACAGTTCACGGGCGGTCATCGTCATGCGCTCTTCTTGCCTTGCCGTCGGTCAGTCGGTGTAGACGTACATCGCGACGTCCTGCGTCAGCGGCATCGGGCTCGCCTTGGCGAACTCGATGCCGTCGGCAATCTCGCGCTCGACGTTCTCGCGCAGCGCCTCCACCGCATCCCGGGTCATGATGCCGTATTCGACGAGCTGGCTCTCGAACCGGCCGATCGGATCCCTGGCGACCCAGGCCTCGATCTCTTCCTTGGTGCGGTAGCGGTTGCGGTCGCTCTTGGAGTGGCCGCGATGGCGATAGGTCTTGCATTCGATCAGCGAAGGGCCTTCGCCGGCCCTGGCCCGCTCGACAGCCGCGACCGAAGCTTCCGCCACCGCCGACAGGTCGTTGCCGTCGACGATGACGCCGGGCATGGCATAGGCGGCGGCGCGGTCGGCGACGTTAGGCACGGCGGTCGAGCGCGCCGTCGAGGTCGACATGCCGTAGCCGTTGTTCTCGCACACGAAGATCACCGGCAACTTCCAGACCGCCGCGATGTTGAGCGCCTCGTGGAAGGCGCCCTCGTTGTTGGCGCCGTCGCCGAAGAAGGAGACGACCACGTCGTTGCGCTTCTGCATCCGGATGGAGAGCGCGGCACCCACCGCGATGGGTATGCCGCCGCCGACGATGCCGTTGGCGCCGAGATTGCCTTTGGACACGTCGGCGATGTGCATCGAGCCGCCGCGCCCCTTGCAGTAGCCGGTGGTCTTGCCGAAGAATTCGGCGAACATGCGCTTCACCTCGGCGCCCTTGGCGATGCAATGGCCGTGGCCGCGGTGGGTCGAGGTGATCATGTCGGCATCGGTGAGCGGCAGGCAGATGCCGACCGCCGAAGCCTCCTGGCCGATCGACAGGTGCATGGTGCCGTGCACCAGGCCGCGCATGTAGCTTTCTTCCGCACCCTCCTCGAAGCGGCGGATCAGGTACATCTGGCGCAGCGCATCCTCGAGCACCGCCGGCTCGAAGTGGCTGAGCGCGAACGGGCGGTTGTCGCCGCGAACGGAATCGGCAACAGCTTGCGCCTGAGCCTTGGCCATGGGTCAAACCTCCAGTTCAGAAACGACGATGTGTGTGCCGGCGCCCGGCCGGCCGGTGCCGCCTCAGGCGGCGGCGCCGCCGGCGTAGACCGCGTCGGTCTGGTCGAGCCGGCGCCGGATCTGGGTGATGACCAGACTGTCGTCGGGCGTGCAGTTCGCATAGGTGAGCCGCTCGCCGGCCTTGACCGGCTTCGTCACCGTGGCGCGCTCCGCCAGCCCGAGCGGCAGCGCGCGCTCGTTCGAGGCGTCCTGCCAGGTCATGGCGAAGCCGCGATAGTCGTATTCGCCGATCTTGCCGAGCGTGTCGCCGGGGTTCAGGTCGCGCTTGGCGAGCGCCACGCATTCGGCAACGGGGTGGTCGACGGGCTCCATGTCCGGAACGCCGTGTGTGACGGCGCGGATAGCCGAAAGCGGCACTTCGAGGCTGGTCAGGTGATACGGGCGGAAGATCGTGTAGCAAGGGCCTGGGCCGACCTTGAGGTCGGTCATGCGCTCCAGCACGCGCGGATGGCGCGGCTTGACGATGCAGAAGACGCCGGGCGCCACGCCCTTGCCGATCGAATAGTCGACGACGCCGCTCTTCGACAGGATGCCGCCGTCCGCCTTGGTGCACAGGACCTGGGCAAGCTCGTCGCGCGTCGCGGCCGGACCATGCATGCCGGGCACGTCCGGCACCAGGCCGGTGGCGTTGGCGACGGCGACCATCTCGATCATCGTCTTCGAGCCGTCGACGAACTCGACGAGCATGCGGGCGTTCATGTTGCGGCGGCGCGCTTCCTCCTCGTAGGCGTCGGGCGTCGCGTCGAACTTCAGCGCGTTGTTCTTGCCCTTGCCGGCGGCGACGATCTCGAAGCCGAGCGCCTGGGCGAAACCCATGATCTCCAGCGTGGCGGCCGGCTCGTCGCCGGCAGCGCCGGTGTAGATGACGCCGGCCTTGCGCGCCTCGGCCTTCAAATGGCGGCCGATGGTGATGTCGGCCTCGACGTTCAGCATGACGACATGCTTGCCGTTGCGGAAGGCTTCGAGCGCGATCAGCGTGCCGACATTCGGGTTGCCGGTGGCGTCGATCACCACGTCGATGCGGCCGGCCGCGCACAGCGCCTTGAAGTCGCCGGTGAGCGCCACCTTGCCCGCCTCGATCGCCGCATCGATGCCATTGGCCGAGCTCGCCTCGACGATGTCCGACGTCGCGTGGCCGGCCAGCGCCAGCGCGTCGCGTGCCGCCTGCATGTTGACTTCCGAGAGCGCGCCCAGCCGGACGCCGGGAATGAGCGACATCTGCACCACCATGTCAGTGCCCATCTGGCCGGCACCGGCAAGGCCGATCGTCACCGGACCATGCTTTTCGGCACGCGCGACCAGCTCGGCCGCAAAGCCCACATTGGCGATTGTCATGCGCTTCCTTCCTCCTTGCGCGACGGCGCTGGCGCCGCGCGCACTGCAATGTCGTTACCTTTCGTCATATAGAACATTACGCTTACTAACAAGACATTTGTTCATTTCGATCTCCATTTTTCGTTGCATGGGCGAACGGATTCGGTGATGACAGGAAGGGGAAGAGTTCGGGAGTCCGGGGTTGAGCGAGCGCGACGGCAAGAGTGCGAAAGGCAGGCGGCAAGGCGATCGTGCGACGGCCTCGCCGGCGTCCGACACACCGATTTCAACCGGCAAGTCGGAGCGGCTCAGGCTGCGCGCCGCATGGATGTATTATGTCGAGGAGATGACGCAGAACGAGATCGCCGACGCGCTCGGCATCGGCCGGGTCACGGTGGTGCGGCTGCTCGCGGATGCGCGTGCGCGCCACGAGGTGCGCGTCTCCGTGGTCGGCCAGCTCGCCGAGCTGACGGCGCTGGAGCGTGGCCTCGAGCAGCGCTTCGGCATCGAGCGGGTGATCGTGGCGCCGCTGTCGCAGCCGGAGCGGGATCCGGTCCCGGCGATCAGCGCCACGGTCGGAGCCTATCTGTCGGAGATCGTGCGCCCGGACACGGTGGTCGGGCTGGGCTGGGGCCGCACCCTGCTGCAGTCCCTGCCCTTCATGAGCGAACGCTCGCTGGACAATCTGAGGGTGATCTCGCTGCTCGGCGGCGTCGCCCAGGTCCGCCGCTTCAACCCGACCGAATTCGTCTGGCGATTCGCCCAGATATTCGGCGGCGACGCCTATCTGCTCGCCGCGCCAGCGGTAGTCGACAGCGTCGAGACCAAGAGGACCCTGATCGAGAAGTGCGGGCTCGGCACGGTCATGGACATGGCGAGCGAACTCGACCTCGCCGTGCTCAGCGTCGGCGCGATCCAGGGCGCCGGCACCACGTTCCGCGTCGGCTACCTGTCGGAGGAGCTTCGCAAGTCCCTGATCGAGGCCGGCGCCGTCGGCGACCTGCTGTTCCATTATTTCGACCGCGACGGGCGCATGGTCGACCATCCGTTCAACGACCTCGTCATGTCCGTCGGCATCGACCGGGTGTGCAGGGCCAAGGAGCGCATCCTGGCGTCGGGCGGCCCCGAAAAGATCGACTCGCTGCGCGGCGGCATCGCCCTCGTGCGCCCGACGGTATTCATCACCGACGAGGCGAGCGCCCGCGCCCTGCTGGCCCAGGCGGACTGACCCGGCGGTCCCCGGAAACGGGGATCAGCCCGTCGTCTCGACAAGGCGCTCCGCGACGACCTCGTCCGTGACCAGCACATGCGGCCGCAACAGGCGGATCGACGCCAGGATCACCTGATATTTGTGCCATCCGCCGGAGGCGAGGACGAGCCTGCGCGCGCCGGTGAGGTTGCGCGGATCGACCGCGACCACCCGCTCGTTGACGGGATGGTCGATCACCTCGCCTTCGGCATTGATGAACCGGCACAGGATGTCGCCGACGGCGCCGGCGCGATGCAGCGAGGCCAGCTCGTCGCGCTCCAGCAGGCCGTATTCGGCGAAGGTCGATTGCGGCGACAGGTCGCCGACACTGAGAATCGCCATGTCGAGCTGGGTGGCGCGGTGGAAGATCTCGCGGATGCCGGGATGCGTCATCAGCGCCTCGCGCGTGCGCGCATCCGGCGCGAAGACGGGTGCTGCCAGCATGTAGCAGCTCGCCGAAAGCCGGTCAGCCATGCGCCAGGCGAACTCGCTCGGATTGACGGTGCTGACCTTGGTCAGACCGCCGAGCAGCGACACCACGGTCATATCGGAATGGCCGTTGTTGACGATCGCCGGCAGGGCGCAGCTGAGCGTGCGGCCCCAGCCGAGGCCGATCGTCATGCGGTCGGTCAGGTTGTCGGCGATATAGGCGCCGAGCACCGCCCCGATCGTCTGCGAGACCTGCGCCGCCTCGCGCGGCTCGGGAATGACGATGGCGCGCTCGATGCCGTATGTGGCTTCGAGGCGCCGCTCCAGTTCAACGCAGCGGCTCAGATTGGCGGTGACCCGGATCTGCACGGTGCCGTCCTGGCGCGAGGCCGACAGCATGCGCAGGACGCGGGTGCGGTGCAGCCCGACCTCCTGGGCGATCTGGTCCTGGGTCATGCCTTCCATGTAGTAGAGCCAGGCGACGCGCGCCTTGATGTCGGCACCCAGCTCCGCCTCGCCCGGCCTTGACGACTTTCCCGGATTGTCCTGCACCGGCGTCGATCGGCTCCGTTTCACGCCGTTTTTCATAGCGCTTCCACGGAACCGATAAAGCTAAACTTGTCAGGAACCGCTTTTTCCCACAGCGTCAGTCGCGCCGCCGGAAGAGATCGACGAGAACCGCGATCAGAACCACGCAGCCGACGATGACGCGCTGCCAGAAGCCGGACACGTTGAGCAGCACCGTGCCGTTGGCGAGTACCGCCAGCAGCAGTGCGCCGAGCATGGTGCCGACGATCGAGCCCTGCCCGCCGCGCAGGCTGGTGCCGCCGAGGATGGCGGCGGTGATCGCCCCCATCAGCCAGCCCTCGCCGACCGACGGCTGGCCGGCATCCATGCGGCTGGCGAACAGGATGCCGGCGAGCGCGGCGAACATGCCGGCGAGCGCGAAGGCGGTGAGCTCGACATATTTGACGCGGATGCCGGCCAGCACCGCCGCGTCGCGGTTGCCGCCGACGGCGAAGATGTTGCGGCCGAGCCGCGTCTGGGTGAGCATCCAGATCAGGATGATCCCGGCGGCGAGAAAGATGACGACCGGCACCGGCACGCCGAGGATCTCGCCCTTGCCGAAGACCGCGAACGTCTCGCCGAGCGGCCGGATCGGATAGCCCTTGGTGATGACGAGCGTCATGCCGGCGAAGATTTCCCAGGTCGCCAGCGTGACGATGAAGGGATTGAGCTGCAAGCCGGCGATAAAGGCGCCGTTGATGAGGCCGAGCATCAGCCCGAACGCCATGGTCAGCGGAATGACCAGATAGGGATGGACCCCGAACATCGTCAGGAGCAATGACCCGACGATCGCCGACAGTCCGGCCGCCGCCCCCACCGACAGATCGATGCCGCCGACGAGGAGCACCAGCGTCTGGCCGAGCGCCACCAGCCCGACAAAGGCCGCCTGCCGCGCCACCACGGACATGTTGTAGGAGGACAGGAAGTTGTCGGTGGAGAGCGACAGCACCACCACCAGCGCGATCAGCGCGACGAGAATGCCGCTCGCTTCCCAGCGCCAGAAGCGGGCGACAAGGCCGGGCCGCGGGCGGAACGTCGTGGCCGGTGCGGCGCTGTGGCTCTCGGCAGTCATGGCTCTTTTCCTTCTTCAACTCATCGCCGCCTGAAGCAGCGATTCCTGCGTCGCCTCGCCGGCCGGAAAGATTCCCTTCACCTTGCCCTCATGCATCACCAGGATGCGGTCCGACACGTCGAGCACCTCCTCCAGCTCCGACGAGATGAAGATGATCGACAGGCCGGTGCTCTCGGTCAGCATGCGCAGCTGGCGCTGGATCTCGAACTTCGCCGCGACGTCGATGCCGCGGGTCGGCTCGTCCATGATCAGGATCCTGGAGTTCTTCATCAGCCAGCGGCCGATGATGACCTTCTGCTGGTTGCCGCCCGACAGCGAGGTGATGCGGTCCCTCGGGTGACCGATCTTGATCTTCAGGTCGGAGACCAGACGCTGCACCTCGGCGAACATTTCGCCGCTGCGCATGCGCGCGATGCCGCGGAAGCGGCCGAGATTGGGCAGCGCCATGTTCTCGGCGATGCTGAGCAACGGGAAGATGCCTTCCTGCTTGCGCTCCTCGGGCAGGTAGACGAGGCCCTGGTGGATGGCGTCGGCCGGGGCGCCGATGCCGCTCGGCCGGCCATAGAGCTCGATGTCGCCGGCGTCGCTGCGGGTCAGCCCGAAGATGCATTTCGCCACCTCGGTGCGGCCTGAGCCGACAAGTCCGGAAACGCCGAGAATCTCGCCTTTCCTCAGTTCGAAGCTGACATTCTCGAACTCGCCGCGACGGGTGAGCCCCGACACCTTCAGCACCGTTTCGGCGCCGTCCGGCATCAGGCGCGGCGCCGCGTTGCCCTTACCGACGAGCCGGCCGGCCATCATGCGCACCATGTCGTCCTTGGAAGCCTGGCTGGGATCGAGCTCGCCGACGAAGCGGCCGTCGCGCAGCACAGAAATCCGATCGGAGAGATCGAGGATCTCGTCGAGCCGGTGCGAAATGTAGAATGCGGAACCGCCGGCCGCTCGGAAAGCATTGAGATAGGCGTAGAGCTTTTCCGTCTCACGATAGGTGAGCGCGGCCGTCGGCTCGTCGAAGATCAGAATTTTGGCGTCGGTCGCCGCCGCGCGGGCGATCTGCACGAGCTGCTGATGTGCCTTGGACAGCGTCGACACCGGCACGCGCGGATCGATCGTGTCGTCGACGGTGTGAAGATGGTCGATCGCCGCCTTGCGCGTCGCACGCCAGTCGATGGCGATGCCCCTAGTGAGATGCGCGCCGAGCATGATGTTCTCGGCGACCGAGAGGTTCGGCACCAGATTGACTTCCTGCGGGGCGATCGCCACCCCTGCCCGCTGAGCATCGATCGGCGAATGGAAGGAGGCCCTCGCGCCGTTGCGGAAAAGCTCGCCTTTGGAGGGCTGCAGCTTGCCGCAGAAGATGTTCATCAGCGTCGACTTGCCGGCGCCGTTCTCGCCGATCAGCGCGTGGATCTCGCCGGGGCGAATGCCGATCGACACGTCCTTCAGCGCCTGGACGACGCCGAAGGAACGCGAGACGCTGCGGGCTTCGAAGGCAAAGTGGTTCATGAACTCGCTCCGCGGCCTGGGACGCACGCTTCCGCGCGCGTCCCGCTCTGCGGTCCGACCGGATTACTCGCAGTCAGTCTTGGTGATGAAACGCGACCCGGTGTTGTGGTCCCAGGGATAGGTGTGGTTCTGGTTCATCGCCAGCATATAGCGAACGGCCCAATAGCCGATGTCCCACTGGCGCTGCGCCTTGAGCGCGGTGATCGTGCCGTCGCAGACGAAGTCCACCGCTTCCGGCAGATCGTCCATGCCGACGACCGCCACCTTGCCGTTGAGCCCGGCATTCTTGACGGCGCGCGCCGCGCCGATCGGATTGGAGGCATTCGAGCCGAAGAAGCCGGCGATGTCGGGATGCGCCTGCAAGGCGTTCTCGGTGAGCGTCACCGCCTCCTCGAGAACGTCGTTGTCCGGCTGCTCGAACACGATCTGCATGTCGGGATGCGCTTCCAGCGCCTTCTTGAAGCCCTGGATTCGCTCGACATGGTCGGTCGCCGTCAGGCTGCCGGCCAGGATGCCGACCTTGCCCTTGCCGTCGAGGTGCTTGGCCAAAAATTCGCCGAGGTCGTAGCCGTCCTGATAGCTGTTCTTCTGGCCGACGAAGGGGAATTTCTCGTCGCAGAAGGAGTTGAACGTGTAGACGTTGAGGCCCGCGTCCTTCGCCTCGGTCAGCAGTTGCACGTTGGTCGCCTGGTCGAGGCAGGCAACCGCCAGGCCGTCGGGCTTCTTGCCGATATTGGCCTCGATGCGCTGGTTCTGGTCGGCGACGTCGGCCTGCGGCGGTTGATCCCAGATCACGTTGATCTTGATGCCTTCCTTGGCGATCTCCTCGGCCGCGAACTTGCTGCCTTCGGCAACCACGTCGTACCAGGGGTGGATAACCTTCGGGATGAACACGAAGGTCAGTTCCTTGTCGACCGGCTTGATCAGGTCCGCCTGGTTCTGCGCGAGCGCGCCGGTGGCGAGACAGGCGGTCGCCAGGCCGCAGAGCGCGGCGAAGGATTTCAGGATCATGGTTTTCTCCTCACACTAACAGATTGTTGTCGACCAGATTTGCGCGCGCCACCGCGCGCACCATCCTCCAGCCCGGCGGCGCATGGCGCCGCCGGCATTCGCGAAAACAGGCGTAAGAACGAGCCGTCAGGCCGCCCGGAGAATCCGCTTCACAGGCGTTTTCTCCATGAATTCCCACGTATGGTCGAAGGACTGAACACCGGCCTGGGAGCCCAGTCCGGTCGCATTGAGCGCCGAGGTCGCCTGGGCAAAACGCACCGCCGTCTCCGCATCCAGACCGCGGCAGAGCGCGACCGCATAGCCCGCGTCGAAGGCATCGCCGCAGCCGCAGGTGTCCTTGACCTCGATGTCGAAGGCAGGCACCCGGAAGGAGACGCCCTCGGCATCGCCGTAATGGGCGCCGTCTTCGCCGAGCGTGAAGACGCAGGCCCTGGTGCCGCGGTCGAGGAAGAATTTGACGCAGTCCTCGATCGACTCGAGGCCGCTCAGCGCCCGCGCCTCGTCGATCGAGGGCATGAAATAGTCGGTGTGGGGCAGCACCGCGTCAACGTCGGGGAGATCTGCCGCCGAGCCGGCGAAGATGTCGACCGTGGTGACGCAGCCGCGCGCCTGCGCGTGCTTCATCAGCGCCGCGTTGGCCTCGCCGTCCATCGCATCCATCAGCCCGACACCGCCGAGGTGAAAGACCCGCGCGTCGGTGACGGTATCAAACGCCTCCGGCCTGATGACGAAGTCGCCTGTCGCGCCCTTCATGTGCAGCGCCGGGCGCGAGCCGTCCTGGCGGGTCAGCACGATCGAGGAGGAGGTTTTTGAGCCCGGAATGCGTTGCAGGGCGCTTATGTCGGCGCCGAAATGCGCGATGCGCTCCAGAACCCAATCGCCCATCAGGTCGTCGCCGACACCGCCGACGGCGAGGCTCTTCAGGCCCATCTTGGCCGCTGCGATCACCGCCACGCCGGCCGCGCCCGACACGGCCATCGCGATCTCCTGGAGAAGCACCGTGCCGCCGCCAGGAGGCACGGTCTGGAACGGCCAGCCCAGACAGTCGAAGGTGTAGAAGCCCATCGAGGCGTAGTCATATTGCCAGTCGGCCACCATACTGCCTCCCACAGCGTTTGCACTTTTGTGCCCTATGCAGATGAAGTGTGCAATACGACCCGCAGGCCGTCAAGCACTTTTCTGCACATTCGTTCCGATGAATGATCATAAGTTGGGCCCGTCATGTGAATGCAGGAGACTAATAGTTCGACGGGCCTGCGGCCTTCCGGAGCCCGTCGCCCCTAAACCTGCGATCACCAGTTCGCACGTATTGACATACAAAATCACAAATGTTCAAAGTTGGGGGAAAAACAGGAGGGACTCGCCATGAAGGCTGGCGTTCTCACGGCACCTAACGTGCTGTCGTTCGACACCGTGCCCGACCCGGAGCTTGCACCGGGGGACCTCCTCGTCCGGGTGAAGGCGGCGACGGTCTGCGGCACCGACATCCGCATATTCCGCGGCCGCAAGACCATGGGCGTGCGTTATCCCTCCATCCTCGGGCATGAGTTCGCCGGCGAAGTGGTGGCCGGGGGTGAAGCCGGCGGATGGACCCCCGGCCAGGCGGTCTGCGTCTGCCCGGCAATCGCCTGCGGCCATTGCCAGCACTGCGTCCGCGGCTACGAAAACCTCTGCCAGAACCTGCAGGCCATCGGCTACGAGATCGACGGCGCCTTCGCCGAATATATCCGCATCCCAGCGGCGGGTCTGGCCCGCGGCAATGTGTTCGCCCTTCCCGAGGGCCTGACCTATGACAAGGCGGCGCTGGCCGAGCCGCTCGCCTGCGTCATCAACGGCCAGGAGCGTGTCGGCGTCAATCGCGGCGATACGGTCGTCGTGCTGGGATCGGGGCCGATCGGCATCCTGCACGTCAAGCTGGCGCGCCATTCCGGCGCCCACAAGGTGATCGTCAGCGAGCCCAATCCGTTGCGGCGCGAGGCCGCGCTTGCAGCCGGGGCCGACCTCGCCGTCGACCCGACCGCCGAGGATCTGCCGGCCATCGTGCGCGATCAGACGGATGGGCTCGGCGCCGATGTGGTGATCGTCGCGATCGGCGTCCCGGCGCTTGCCGACGACGCGCTGGCGCTTGCCCGCCACCGCGGCCGCGTGAGCCTGTTCGCGGGCTTTTCGGCCGGCGAGAAGGCGCAGCTCGACGTCAACGCGATCCACTACAACGAGGTGATGGTCACAGGCGCCTTCGGCCTGACGCGGCTGCAGTTCGAGCAGGCGCTGAAGCTGATCGCCAGTGGCCGCTTCGAGGTCGATTCCATGCTGACGCACCGCTTCGGGCTTGCCGAGATTTCGGCGGCGCTGGCGACCGCCGAGCAGGGTTCGGCGATCAAGGTGGCGATCCTGGACGCTTGAGATGGCGACTTCCGGCATGGCCGATCCGGCGGCAGGCCCGTTCGCGCGGCCGATCCGCTCCCACTATCCGGTGGTCATCCTCGGCGCCGGGATCAACGGCTGCGGCCTGTTCCGCGACCTCTCCGCCCAGGGAGTGGACTGCCTGCTGGTCGACCGCGGCGATTTCTGCTCGGGTGCCAGCGCGGCACCTTCGCGGCTCATCCACGGCGGCATCAAGTATCTGGAGACCGGCGAGTTCCGCCTGGTCAGGGAATCCGCGCTGGAGCGCAACCTGCTGCTGCGCAACGCGCCCCATTATGTAAAACCGCTGGAGACGGTGCTGCCCGTCCGGTCGGTGTTCGGCGGCATCTGGGCTTCGGCGCTGCGCTTTTTCCGCCGGCCCTCCAAGCTCAACGATCGCGGCCAGATCATCACCAAGATCGGGCTGACGCTCTACGATCTCTATGGCCGCCATTTTCAGACCATGCCCTCCCACGGCTTCCTGCGTGGCGACGCGCTCAGGCGTGAGATGCCGGACCTCGACAAGGGCATCGGTTCGATCGGCATCTACTATGAAGGCCGCGTCACCCACGCCGAGCGGCTGGGCCTCGAACTGGTGCGCGACGGTCTCGCGCTAAACGAGCGCAGCGTCGCCCGCAACTACATGCCGGCCACGGGACGCGGCGAAGGCAACACGCTCCTGCTTGCGGAGGAAGCGACCGGCCGCACCCATGCCGTGCGCGCCGACATCGTCGTCAATGCGGGCGGCGCCTGGATCGACAAGGTCAACGCAGCGCTCGGCGTGGACAGCAGCCACATGGGCGGCAACAAGGGCGCGCATGTGATCGTCCGCAACCAGCGCCTTCTCGATGCGCTGAAAGGCCGGATGATCTACTTCGGCACCCGCGACGGGCGCGTGAACCTGCTCTATCCGCTGATGGGCAACGTGCTGATCGGCTCCACCGACATCCCGGTCGCCGACCCGGACGAAGCAGGCTGCGACGAGATCGAAATCCGTTATCTCCTCGGCGTCGTGTCGGAGATCTTTCCGGACATACCGCTTGGCCGATCCGATGTCGTCTTCACCTATTGGGGCGTGCGGCCGCTGCCGCGCGCCGACGGCCTCGATCCCGGTGCGGTCAGCCGTGACCACCACATCGCCGAGGACCGTCTGCCCGGCAGCGATACGCCGATCCTGTCGCTGATCGGCGGCAAGTGGACGACGTTCCGCGGCTTTTCCGAACAGGCGGCCGACCGCATCCTCGGCAGGCTGGGGCGCGCACGCCGGCGGCATACCCGCGAGATGCCGATCGGCGGCGGCAGGGATTTTCCGCAAAGCGCCTCGGCGCGGCAGACCTTCATCGCCGACCTCGCCGGGCGCAGCGACCACGCGCGCGCCGCAACGCTGTTCGAGCGGTACGGCACTTATGCGAAGGTTCTGGCGGCCGCTCTCGAGGGGACAGATGAACCGCTGCCGGCATTGCCGGACTACTCCACCGGCGAGATCGCCTTTCTCTGCCGCACCGAGGCGGTCGCAAGGTTGGCCGATCTTCTTTTCCGCCGCACCGACATCGCGCTTTCCGGCAGATTGTCGCGCGCGGCCATCGAAGCCGTGGGCGGCATCGCCGCCGCTGCGCTGGGCTGGGACGATGCGACGCGCGACGCGCAGATCGCCGCGGTAATCCGGGAGGCCCGGCGGCATGGCGTCGGCTTCGAGGAGGCCGATGTCATGCGACCGACAGGCTAGCAGTGTATCGCACCCGGCCCGAGACAAGGCTATTGGCGGAAGCGTCCGTACCCCCTAAATTCGGGTAGCGTGTGCCGCCAGAGCACAATGCGATCGAGGAAGCCGACGATGTCCAACCATGCCTCGCTGCGGACGGTGATCAAGGAGAACATGCGCAACGCGCGCTTCCTGGCGCGCGAGGTCAAGGGTTCGCTGGACAGGCTGGGACGCGACGGGGAAGGTCTGCCGCAAACCGCGCGGGCGCTTGCCGAACTCTCCGACAAGGCACTCAGCCGCCTGGAGAGCCTTGCCTTGAGCATCGCCTCAGCCGACCCGCGGGCCCATGCGGGCCATGTCATCGCGCTGCCTCTGGCCCTGCTTGCCAAGCCGACCGCCGAAAACGCCGAGCTCGTCGCGCGAACCCATTATGCCGCCGCCAAGGCGCTTCTGATCGCAAGAGGCGTACACAATCCGAGCGTCAGCGAGCTCGCCTTCGCCAAGGCTTACGAGCTGGCGGCGGCGGCGATCGGGGATGACGATAGGGAAGCAGACGCTTCCGCGCCAAGCCGCCACGCCGCGCAGGTTGCCGTGGCGATTGCGGGGGCTCAGCCCGTCGCCTCCCCCGCAGCGCTGTCGGGTTCGGAGGGCAGCACGCAGCAGGACGCGAATCTGGTCGTCGCCGCGATCCTGGCGCTCTCCATGCTGGTCGTCAGCATCAACGACGACCTGACCGCCGACGAGGGCATCTATGAGGCCGCGGCGATCGCGGTGGACATCCGCTATGACGATTTCGCCGAGGCCATGCGAGGGTCGGACGACCTGACGGCCCTTGCCGGGCTTCTTGCAGAGATCGCCCCGCACCTTCCCTGAAATGCCGCGATAGTGGAGCGCCCGGCGTGGAACTGGCACTGAAGGAAAAGCTGATCGAGACGCCGCAGTTGCGCAAGCGGCTGCGCCAGTTGCGATGGTTCGACCGCGCCTTCAAGCAGAACAGCGCGTTCGTGGCGGCGCATCTGAACATCGCCGCCCGTGTCGACGACCGCCGTCTGCACAAGACCTTCTTCGACTGGGTGGCGGCCATCGGCGCGATCGAGCACGACCACACCCTCGACAAGGCCGACCGCATCGTCTTTATGGGCGGACTGGCCTTGCGCGAGCTGCTGCGCACCCGGCCGGTGGAGGTTCTCGCAACGGACGACGGCACGACGGCGGATGACGCCGATCCGACAGCGCGGATCGCCCATGCATGGCCGGAGGGTTTCATCTACACCAACTTCTGCATCTGCTCGATCGTCGCGGTGCATGAGCAGGAGTTCGGCGAGCCCCGGCCGCTCGACCAGGCGGCCTACGACCTGCGGACCTGGTGGTCGTATCGCGAGAACGCCTCCGAGGATCCGGACATCTCCATCGCCTTCCTGGATCAATTCCTCGGCATCACGCCGAACTGGATGTTCCCGATGTCGCGGGCGCAAACCGGAATCGAGAGCATGGCGGCTCAGGAGAAACCCGGCAACGTGGAAGACGGTGCAGACCCCCTCCGCCACACCCCGGGTTCGTAGACGCCGGTCTGCCGGCGATCGGGCCATCCCGTCGGCGGGACGACGACTGCCGAATGATGGCGACGGCACAGTCCCGCCGCTCAGGTCCTCGCCACATGCAGGTCGCGCGGCAGGGCGGAAAGAATCTCCGGTCCGTCCTCGCGCAGGATGACGATCTCCTCCAGCCTGATGCCGAAGCGGCCGGGGATGTAGATGCCGGGCTCGATGGAAAACACCATGCCCTCCTCCAGCACCGTCTCCGAGGTAGCGGTGATGTAGGGCGGTTCGTGGCCGTCAATGCCCATGCCGTGGCCGGTACGGTGGACGAAATATTCGCCATAGCCGGCATCGGCAATGACGCGCCGCGCCGCGGCGTCGACTTCCCTGGCGAGCACGCCCGGCTTCGCCGCCTTCAGCGCCGCCTGCACGGCTTTTTCGACGATGCCGTGGATCTGCCCATAACCTTCCGGCGGGTTGCCGACGACCGCCATGCGGGTGATGTCGCTGGGAAAACCGTCCTTGCGGCCGCCGATGTCGATGACGATGGCGTCGCCTTCCGCCAGCTTGCGGGACCCGGTCTGATGATGCGGGAAGGCGCCGTTGCTGCCAGCGCCGACAATCCAGAACTGCGGCGTCGCACCCTCGGACGAGAAGTGATCCTTGATCGCTGCGGCAAGCTCCAGTTCGGTCATGCCGGGCCTGATCGAGGCGAACGCCTTCTGCATGGCGCGGTCGGCGATGCCGGCATTCATCTTCAGCTTCCTGAACTCGGCGGCATCCTTGCGCATCCGCAGCGCGCCGACGGTGGCATCGGTGAAGCTGTATTTCGCGCCGGGCAGCGCGCCGAGCAGCAGCAGCGCGAAATCGGCGCGCATCGTCTCGTCGAGCGCGACGTGCTTCGCTTCCGTCGCCTTGATCGCCGCGAGCGCGTCGGCAAGCGCGGCGTCCGGGCCGGTTTCGTCGGCCCAGGTGTGGAATTCGATATCCGTCTCCTCGCGCGAGCCTTCGGCATTGAGCCCCGGCATCAGGAAGGTTTCTTTCTCCGGGCCGACCAGCAGCAGACACGGCCGCTCGTCGGCATGCGGGTGGAAGCCCGTCACCCACTGCATGTGCGATCCCGGCCCCAGCGCGACGAGGTCGACCTCGGCTTTCTTCATCTTGTCGCGGAGAGCTTCCAGCCTCTTTCGGGTGTCGACCTTCATTGTCTTCCTCTCATGTTATCCAACCTCCACCCCCTCTCATGCCGCCTCGACGACGATCCTGTTGCCGAACGGCTCGCCGGTGTCGAACTGGCCGATGCGGGCGAGCTCGTCCTCGGGCGGCGCCTCGCTCGACCATTTGCGCGACGGTACCCAGCCGCATTGACGCTTGAGGATCGCGGCATATTCGGCGCGCTTCAGCGCTGCGATCGACGGGTCGATGACCGGCACGCCGAGCCTTTTTTCGAGGTCGCGGTAGAAGCCGACCTCCATGGTGCAGCCGAGGATCAGCGCTTCGGCGAAATCCTCCTCGACCGCCTTGCGGCCGGCCCCGATCAGCCGCCGCTCGGTCTCGGCATGATCCTTCTGGAAATCGTTCACGCCGAGCTCGACGTGGTAGAAGCCCGAAAGCCGGTGCTCATGGCCATGCTCGCGCACCGTCGACTGCATCTGGTGCACCCACTTCCTGCGCCCGACGATGATGCCGAAGCGGTTGGACAGGCTGGCGGCGATCTCGCAGGAGGCGACGCAGGGCGCGGTGACGACCATGCCTTCCGAGACTTCGCGCGCGTCGTGCAGCGCCGTGTCGTAAAAACAGCCGATCGCCAGCGCGTCAAAACCTTCGCGTGCGGCGGCCCGCGTGGCGCGGATGATGCCGCGCGTCACCATCGCCTCGTAGGAGCGGTATTCGATATGGGTGAAGCCGCCCTCGCTCGCCGGCAGCGAGGTGACATGCACCTCCGTTCCCGGAAGCTTGTGCTCCGCGGCCATGGCGGCGAAGATCGGATCGCTGTCGGCATAGCCGACCGGGCTCAGGAACATGATCTTGAGCGGTTTATGTCCGGGCATGCTGTTCTCCTCGTTCGGCGTTCCCTTCTCCCCGTTCATGGCAGGGCTATCGCATATGGCAACCGGCAAGGAATTGGGTGGCCTCGCACCCCCACCCCTAACCCCTCCCTACAAGGGGGAGGGGGACTTTGCTGCCGCCATGCCCGGGCGAACCGTTGACGATTGGCGCCTGGCGGAGATGCCAGCCAGTCCCCCTCCCCCTTGTGGGGAGGGGTTAGGGGTGGGGGTGCATTCATATGCGATTGCCCTTCCGTTCGCGGGAGAAGAACGACTGCCGCTATGCCTTCGCTAACTCGATCCCGTACACCTCCCGCGCTCGCTCGGGCGTGACGAGGCCGTTGCGGATATCCTCCTCGACCAGAGCGCGGTCGCGCTGCTTCGGATCGCCGATGCCGCCGCCCGCGCCGGTGACGATGCGGATGACGTCGTCGGTGTCGACGCGGATGCCGGAGCCGAAGGCGTAGCGTTCGCTCGAGCCGTCGGTGCGCAGCACCAGCGCGTAGTTGGCCGAGCCCTCGTTGCCGCCGTCGAGTGACCAGGGCAGGATGCGCGAGCGCGTGTAGCCCAGCGTCAGGAAGGAATTGTCGCGGCGGATGCGGTAGTCCATGCGGATGCCCTGGCCGCCACGCCATTGGCCCTCGCCGCCGGGATCCGTATTGAGCTCCATGCGGTCGACGAACAGACCGTTCCGGGCCTCGGAGATCTCGGCCGGGCAGTTGTAGGTTTCGCCATGCACGCCGGAGAAGATGGCGCTATTGCCGTCGCGCCCGGGCGAGGCGCCCCAGCCGCCGATCTGCGGCTCGATGATGGTGTACTGCCGGCCGGTGTCGGGATGGATGCCGCCGATGAAGGTTCCGGCGATCGAGGAGAAATGCCCGGCCGGCAGCTTGTCCGGCATATGCGGCGCCAGGCAGCGCCAGACCAGGTCATAGCCGCGAATGCCGATCTCGTAATAGAAGCCGACGGCCGCCGGCTCCCTGGCGTGGAAGGTGGTCCCCTCCTTCGTCAGCACCTTGAGCGGCCGGAACGAGCCCTCGTTGGCCGGCGAGGTCGGGTCGGTCAGCGCCTTGAAGATGACCTGCATGCTGACCAGCGTGTCGTCGCGGCCGGCATTCGAGGGTCCGGCATCCTGTTCGGGATTGTCCCTGAGGTCGATGACGAACTCGGTGTCCGAGATCGTCACCTTGACGTTGAAGAAGCGGCCATCGTCCTGCTCCTCGGTCAGCTCGAATGTGCCCTTGGGCAATTTGGCGAGTTCTGCCAGCGCGATCTTCTCGCCATGGTCCATAAAACTTTTCATCGCCGCCTCGAAGGTGGCGACCGAGTATTTGTCGGCTAGCTCCGCTAGGCGCTTGGCGCCGATGCGCACCGAGGCGATCGCCGCCCACAGGTCGCCCTCCAGAAAATCCGGCATGCGCGAGTTGACGGTGATGATGTCGAAAATGCCGGGGATCGGCTCGCCCTTGGAGATCATCTTGATCGCCGGCAGGCGCAGGCCCTCCTGGAATATCTCCGTGGCGTCGGCGGAGAGCGAGCCGGGCGACTTGCCGCCGACGTCCGAATTGTGGGCGATGTTCGCCGTCCAGGCGATGATGCGGCCGTCGGCGAAGACCGGCATGCAGACGACGAGGTCGTTGAGATGGGTGACGCCGCCGTAATAGGGGTCGTTGGTGATGAAGACGTCGCCGGGTCCGATGTCGCCCGGCTTGTCGAATTTCTGCAGCAGCACCTTCACCGATTTGTCGAGCACGCCGATGAAGCCGGGAATGCCGGCGCCGGACGAGGCCAGTGCGCCCTGCGCGTCGGTGATGCCGGTGCCCATGTCGAGCACCTCGTAGATGATCGAGCTCATCGCCGTCTTCCTCATCACGGCGAACATCTCGTCGGCGGTGGCCTGCAGCGAGTTCTGGATGATCTCCAGCGTGATCGGATCGTTTTTTGCCGTAGTCGGCATCGTCGTCTCCCTCAGGCCGCCAGATGGATGTGGATGTTGCCGTAGCCGTCGATCTCGACGCGATTGCCGGGATGCACCACCACCGTCGTGCCGGGATCCTCGACGATCGCCGGGCCGGCAAAGCTCATGCCGGGTTCAAGCTTGGTCCCGTCATAGATCGCCGCCTTGTGGACACCCTCCAGCGCATAGTCCACGTCGCGATGCCCCTTCAGCGCGGCCTCGGCCGGCGCGCCGGTGGTCTCGCGCTTGCGCATCGTCAGCTTGCCGACCTCCGCCGAGGCGACGAGATGGATGCCGACCATCTCGACCGGCGCCTCGAGCCGGTAGGTATATTCGCGCTCGTAGGTCTCGTGGAACGCGGCTTCGATCTCGGCGAGGCGCCCGTCGGTGACCTCGCCGGAAGCGATCAGCACCTCGGTCGTGTGCTCCTGGTTCTGGTAGCGGAATTTTCCGTAACGCAGGAAGCGCACCTTGGTCGCGTCGACGCCCTCCGCCGCGAACTGGCTACGTGCCTGCGCCTCGCTCTCGGCGAACAGCTTTTCGATGCCCTCGGCCGCACCCTTCTTCAGATCGGCCAGCCGCGTGACGAAATAGTCGCGGCGCAGATCCGACATCATCATGCCCCAGGCGGAGAAGACGGCCGCGCCGGCCGGCACCACGACCTTTTGCACGCCAAGCTCCATGCCGAGCGCCACGCCATGCATGGCGCCGCCGCCGCCGAATACGACCAGCGTGAACTCGCGCGGATCGTGGCCGCGGTTGAGCGACACCAGCTTCAGCGCGTTGACCATGTTGTTGTTGGCAATGCGGACGATGCCGCGCGCCGCTTCGTCGGCTGAGACGCCGAGTCTTTCGCCGACCTTCTCGATCGCGGCTTTCGTCGCGGCCATGTCGGCCACCACCTCGCCGCCGCAGAAATAGTCCCGGTTGATGCGGCCGAGCCAGAGGTTTGCGTCGGTCGTGGTCGCGTGGACGCCGCCGCGGCCATAGGCGGCCGGCCCCGGCATGGCGCCGGCCGATTGCGGACCGACATGCAGCTTGCCGAAATCGTCGACCCAGGCGATCGAGCCGCCGCCATTGCCGATCTCGACCAGGTCGACCACCGGCACCATGATCGGATAGCC
>NZ_JCACER010000050.1:0-51363 GCF_059502445.1 Kumtagia sp. | reverse complement strand
CGCTCTGGATTCCGGGTGCCGCTGCGCGGCCCCGAATGACGATCATCATCGGCATATGCGATTGCCCTGCCCCTTCAGGGTGGGGGTAGATTCACATGCGATAGCCCCTGTCCCTCAAGAGGGAGGGGGCTTGCCGCCCATCATGAATGTCCGGCGGTATTGGTTTCCGCAGCCGTTCACCTCAGTGTCGGCGCCCCTGCGGTGAAAAGGGCGGTATCAACCCTGCGCCCCGCCCCGCGGCTCGCCGCGATGCGGAAGAAATCGACGAAGGCGCGCAGGGCCGGCCGCATCTGGCGCCGGCTCGGATAATAGACGTGAAAACCGTCGAACCACGGGCACCAGTCCTCCAGCACGCGCACCAGCCTGCCGTCGGCGAGCGGCTGCCGGACATAATCCTCGAAGACGAAGGCGATGCCGGCGCCGCCGATCGCGGCCTCGACGATCAGCCGGTCCTCGCCGAGGATCAGCGGCCCGTCCACCGCGACCTCCAGGTCCTCGCCGTCCTTCTCGAATTCCCAGCGGTAGAGCGCGCCGCTGGAAAAGCGGAAGCGGATGCAGTCGTGCTCGCTCAGGTCGCGGGGATGCGCCGGCCGCGGCCTCGTCTCGAACCAGGAGGGCGCCGCCACCACCGCGCCGCGCATCGGCGGGCCGATGCGCACAGCGATCATGTCGGGCTGCAGGCTTTCGCCCAGCCGGACTCCCGCGTCGAAGCCGCCCGCGACGACGTCGGTGAAACGGTCGTCCACGACGATCTCCAGCACGATGTCGGGATATGCCTCGGCGAAGGCGCCGAGCCGCGGCGCCAGCGTCAGATGCGCCGCGGTGCGCGGCAAGGTGAGGCGCAGATTGCCGGCCGGCGTCTCGCGCGATTCGATGGCCGATTCCAGCGCCAGGTCGATCTCGGAAAGCGCCGGCCGCAGCCGCTCGAGCAACTGCGCCCCAGCCTCTGTCGGCGCCACGCTGCGCGTGCTGCGGGCCAGCAGCCTGACTCCCAACCCGTCTTCCAGGCTAGCGACGGCATGGCTGACGGCCGAGGGCGCAATGCCGAGCTCCCTGGCGGCGCCGCGAAAGCTGCCATAGCGTGCGACCGCGGCAAGCACGGCGAGCTGGGCGAGATAGGTGCGCTTCATTGCTCCATTTTATCGAACAGGCCATGACATTGCGCGTATATTCTCGAACAGGGTTGCAGGCCCTACGTTTGCTGCATCGCACAAGACAGCAGGAGCGACCGATGCCAAACCGCAAACTTGGAACCGAAATCGACGTCTACCCGGTCGGGCTCGGCTGCATGGGGATGAGCCACGCCTATGGCGGCCAGGACGAAGCCGACGCCATCCGCACGCTGCACCGCGCCGTCGAGATCGGCGTCACCTTCTTCGACACCGCCGAGGTGTATGGGCCGTTCGACAACGAGGTGCTGGTCGGCAAGGCGCTGCGGCCGCTGCGCGACCGCGTCGTCATCGCCACGAAATTCGGCTTCAGGATCGCCGAGCAGGGCAAGGGGACCGAGCGCATGGTCGGACTCGACAGCCGGCCGGAGCATGTGAAGGCCGTCGCCGAGGCGTCGCTGCAGCGGCTCGGCGTCGAGGTGATCGATCTTTTCTACCAGCACCGCGTCGATCCCACGGTGCCGATCGAGGACACGGTCGGCGCGATGGCCGATCTCGTGCGCGCGGGCAAGGTCAGGGCGCTCGGCCTGTCGGAGGCGAGTGCCGCGACCATCCGGCGCGCCCATGCCGTGCATCCGATCGCCGCCGTGCAGAGCGAATATTCGCTGTGGACCCGCGAGCCGGAGGCGGACGTGTTCCCGGTGCTGCGCGAGCTCGGCATCGGCTTCGTGCCCTTCAGTCCACTCGGCCGCGGCCTTCTGACCGGCGCGATCCGCACGGGCGCCGATCTCGGCGCCGACGACTGGCGCCGCACCCTGCCGCGCTTCCAGCCTGAGAACATGGCGACGAACGTTGCCATCGCCGATACGCTGCAGCGACTTGCGGTGGAGAAGGGCGTGACCGCCGCGCAGCTGGCGCTCGCCTGGGTGCTGCATCAGGGCGATTTCATCGTGCCGATCCCCGGCGCGCGGAAGATCCATCACCTGGAGCAGAACACCGCGGCTGCCGGGATTTCGCTCAGCGCGGCCGAGCTGGCGGCGATCGGGGAAGCGGCGTCGCCGGACAAGGTCGCCGGCAATCGCTATCCCGAGGCGGCGCTGGCGCAGGTGGATCGGTGAACTAAGGATCTCACGCCACTGGCGTTGTGATTGACGGCTTTACCCCCACCCCTCCTCCCCACAAGGGGGAGGGGGACTTTGCGGCCGTCTATACCGCGTAAAACCGTCAATGGTTGATTGGCGCCTGGCGGAGACGCAGGCCGATGCCCCTCCCCCTTGTGGGGAGCGGTTAGAGGTGGGGGTAAACTCATCTGGGATTGCCCTGCCTCGGGAGGCCGGATGAAGGAGTATCGGACGGGGGATCATGATCATGAGGCCGCCGGACCAAGCCGTCGGCATAAGCCTATCCCCGCAGCACGCCGCCGGTCTGCTTTTTCACGTTCTCGACGATCCGCCCCGCCAGCGCCTCGAAGTCCTCGTCGGTCAAGGTCCGCTCGACCGGCTGGATCGCCACCTCGATCGCCACCGACTTCTTGCCGGCGCCGAGCGAAGCGCCTTCGAACACGTCGAAGACCGAGACTCCGGTGATCAGCTTCTTGTCGGCGCCGGCGGCGGCGCGCACGATCGTGCCGGCCTCGACGGTGCGGTCGACGACGAAGGCGAAATCGCGCTTGACCGCCTGGAAGGCGGAAAGCTCCAGTCTCGGCTTGGTGCGCGTCGGCTTGGTCTTGGGCTCCGGGATGGCGTCGACGAACACCTCGAAGCCGCAGAGCGGGCCAGACACGTCGAGTGCTTCCAGCGTCTTCGGGTGGAACTCGCCGAAATGGCCGAGCACGGTCTTGGGCCCGAGCTTGATCACGCCGGAGCGGCCGGGGTGGTACCAGGTCGGCGCGCCGGCCTCGACCTGGAGCTTGTCCACCGGCGCGCCGCAGGCCTCCAGCACGGCAAGCGCGTCCGCCTTGGCGTCGAACACGCCGACCGCTCCGGCATTGCCGGCCCAATGGCGGCCGGCGCCGTCGAGCTTTGCCGTGCCGCGCCGCACGCCGGCGGCGACGCGGCGCTGGCCTTCCGGCGTGTCGCCCTCATAGGTGCCCGACACCTCGAACAGCGCGACGTCGGCGAAACCGCGGTCGGCATTGCGCTGCGCGGCGGCGACCAGCCCCGGCAGCAGCGACGGGCGCATGTCCGACATGTCGGCGGCGATCGGGTTGGAAAGCCGCAGCTCCGGCCGGCCACCGCCGAACATTTCGGCGTGCCTTTGCGGGATGAACGACCAGGTGACGGCCTCCATCATGCCGCGCACGGCCAGCGCGCGTTTCGCCGCGCGGCTGCGGATCTGCAGCGTCGTCAGGATTTTTCCGTTGACCGCGTCGTGGCTGGCGAGTGGCCGCGGCGCGATGGCATCGACGCCATGGATGCGCATGACCTCCTCGACCAGGTCGGCCTTGCCGTCGACATCCGGCCGCCAGGACGGAACGGCGACGTCGACGACATCGCCGCTGCCTTTCGGCGCGAAGCCGAGGCGCGACAGGATGTCGAGGGCTTCCTGCTTCGGCACGTCGAGGCCGGTGAGGCGCTTGACCTCCGAGACGGGGAAGGAGACGATCTTCGGCTCATGTCCGGCATAGCCGACCACTTCGCTGGCCGACGGTGTGCCACCGCACAGCGCGAGCACCATCTTGGTGGCGAGCTCCAGGCCCGGCACCATCATCTCGGGATCGACGCCGCGCTCGAAGCGGTAGCGGGCGTCGGTAATGATGCCGAGCGCGCGGCCGGTGCGGGCGACGTTGAGCGGCTCCCACAGGGCGGATTCGATCAGCACGTCGGTGGTGGATTCGTCGCAGCCGGAATGCTCGCCGCCCATGATGCCGGCGATCGATTCGACGCCGTTGTCGTCGGCAATCACGCACATCTCCGGGGTGAGCGCGTAGGGCCGCCCGTCCAGCGCCAGCACCATCTCGTCCTGCGCCGCGCGGCGCACGACGAGACTGCCGGCAACCTTCTTCGCGTCGAAGACATGCAGCGGCCGACCGCGGTCGAAGGTGATGTAGTTGGTGATGTCGACCAGCGCGTTGATGGGGCGCAGGCCGATCGCCAGCAGCCGTTGCTGCAGCCATTTGGGCGAGGGGCCGTTCTTGACGCCGCGCACCAGGCGCAGCGCGAAGCCGGGGCAGAGCTCGGGGGCCGCGATGGTCAGCTCGACCGGGCAGTCGCCGACGCCGGCGACCGGCTCGATGGCAAGAGTCTTCAGCCGGCCGAGGCCGCTGGCGGCGAGGTCGCGGGCGATGCCGTGAACGCCGGTGGCGTCCGGCCGGTTGGGGGTCAGGTTGATCTCGATGACCGGATCGTCGAGTTTCGCCCATGCGGCGTAGGATTGGCCGACCGGCGCGTCGTCAGGCAGGTCGATGATGCCGTCGTGCTCGTCCGACAGCTCCAGCTCGCGCTCCGAGCACATCATGCCGAAGCTTTCGACACCGCGGATTTTTCCAACCGACAGCGTGATGCCGGAGCCGGGAATGACGGTGCCGGGCGCGGCGAAGGCGCCGACCATGCCGGCCCGCGCATTGGGCGCGCCGCAGACGACCTGGACGGGGGGCTTGCCGTTGCCGGTGTCGACCATCAGCACGCGCAGCTTGTCGGCGTCGGGGTGTTTTTCGGCGGTGAGCACCTTGGCAATCACGAAAGGCTTCAGCCCGGCCTTGTCGTCGACGGCCTCGACCTCCAGCCCGATCGCGGTCAGCCGCGCGACGATCTCGTCGAGCGAGGCGTCGGTGTCGAGATGGTCCTTGAGCCAGGAAAGCGTGAGTTTCATTCTGTCGTTCCGTCTGGTCTGGGTACGCTGGTCTTGACGTGGCGGGGCAGCCCGTCGGGCATGTGGACGAAGGGCAGCTGCTCGCGCACATGGGCGTGCTGGGTGGGTCGGTAGAGCGCCGGCTGGTCCATGACGCCGAGCAGGAAATAGATGCGCTCGCCGATGCGCGCGTCGGCATAGGAAATCGGCGAGCCGCAGACGCCGCAGAAGCTGCGCGTCACCGGGCCGTTCTCGAAGCGGCGCAGTTCTTCGCCGCCGTCGATGCTGACCTCGTCGGCCATGAAGCCGACGAAGGCCGCGAGCGGTGCGCCGGTGGCGCGGCGGCAGTCTGCGCAGTGGCAATAGCTGACGTGATGCGGCTCGGCGCGCGCCGAGAAGCGCACGGCGCCGCAGCGGCAGCCGCCGGTGTGCGGGTCGCTCATGCGGCAACCTCCCTGTCCAGGACGTCGACGAGCCTGAAGCGCTCGCACATGAGCCGCATGTCCGGCGAGAAGCCGCCATTGCGCTCGAAATAGGCCTCGTGCGCCTGCCGCCACCAGGTCAGCGACAGGTCGCCTTCGCCCTCGTCGCGGGCGAAGTCGGCATCCACCTCGTCGAAACGGCGGATGGTCACCTCGACGGTCTCGATCACAGCGGCGCGCCGCCCCTGTCCGTCGAGCACCACGTCCCGGCGGCCGACCACCGGCATCGGCTCGCCGCCGGCGCCGAAGTCGCTCAGCGCGCCGCAGGTCGCGGTCTTGCGACCGGCGAGCACCAGCGCCAGAAGCGCGTCGGCGAGCTCCGGGCTGTCGCCGAAGGCGAAGGTGACGGCGGGGGTGTGGGAGGTGAGGGTCATGACGGGGTTCCGGTCACTCGGCGGCGACCGGGCGCCTTTTGCCAAGGAACATGCTCTTACTCGGCGGCCAGCACAGGTTTAACCGCTTTGGGATATTTCCAGCCGCTCAGCATACCCCGGATCGAAAGATCCTCATCGATGTCAGGCCAGTGCACGCCATCCAACATCAACTCGACATTGTTCCGCTCCGCCGGCGAAGCCGAGACGAGGCGAGGATACCACCACAACGGCGTAACCACTTCGCGGCCATCGGCAAGCCGGACATGCAGCTGCGTCGGGTCGCACCAGGCGTCGACCGGACGTTCATTCTCAGAATATGGCTCTGAAGAACTCATGCCATGCCTCCAGAAATTCGTCTCTGTGGTCATTTGTGACCTCGATGATACGCTTCAAGTCGGATGACTTGAAGCCTTGATGCTCCGCCATCTCGACCGGCTCCAACCAGACCTTCGCCTTTCCGCCATGGCCAGCAGCGTGGATGTGCGGCGGTTCGTGCATGTCGGAACCGTAGAAATGGAACCGGATGCCGTATTTGCGAAGGACCGTCGGCATCTTTAGCTCGACAACCCCCCGAACAGCGTCGGCAGGTCGAGCGGGCGGAAGCCGTAGTGCTGCAGCCACCGCATGTCGGCGTCGAAGAAGGCGCGCAGGTCCGGCATGCCGTATTTCAGCATGGCGATGCGGTCGATGCCCATGCCCCAGGCGAAACCCTGGTACTCGTCGGGATCGAGGCCGCCATGGCGCAGCACGTTGGGATGCACCATGCCGCAGCCGAGGATTTCCATCCAGTCGTTGCCCTCGCCGAAGCGCACCTCGCCCGGGCGCGAGCGGTCGCACTGGATGTCGACCTCAAGCGACGGCTCGGTGAACGGGAAGAAGCTCGGGCGGAAGCGCATCTTGACCTGCGGCACCTCGAAGAAGGCCTTGCAGAATTCTTCCAGCACCCACTTCATGTTTGCGACGTTAGCCGATTTATCGATGACCAGCCCCTCGACCTGGTGGAACATCGGCGAGTGGGTGGCGTCCGAATCCTGCCGGTAGGTTTTTCCCGGAATGACGATGCGGATCGGCGGCTTTTGCGTCTCCATGGTGCGGATCTGCACGGGCGAGGTGTGGGTGCGCAGCACCTTGCGCTCGCCGGAGGCGTCCGGCGGCAGGAAGAAGGTGTCGTGCATCTCGCGCGCCGGATGGCCTTCCGGGAAATTGAGCGCGGTGAAGTTGTAATAGTCGGTCTCGATGTCCGGCCCCTCGGCGACCGAAAAACCCATGTCGGCGAAGATGGCGGTGATCTCGTCGATGACCTGGCTGATCGGATGGATGCGGCCGCGCTCGGCCGGCGAGGCGCGCACCGGCAGCGTCACGTCGACCTTTTCGGCGGCGAGCCGGGCCGTGATGGCGGCGTCCTTCAGCTCGGCGCGGCGGATGGCGAGCGCCTCGGTGACGCGGTTCTTCAGGCCGTTGATGGGCGGGCCCTTCACCTGCCGCTCCTCGGCGGTCATGCCGCCCAGCGTCTTCAGCAGGTTGGAGATGACGCCCTTCTTGCCGAACAGAAAAACCCGCTCGACCTCAAGGTCATCTTCATTCGAGATTTTCGCGATATCGTCCAAGAAGCGCGACTCAGCGTCGGCAATCCCTCCAAGCCCTTCAACGGCATCCGTTACATCGCTCATTGCTGGTCTCCGCGGTGATCACCCCCACCCCTAACCCCTCCCCACAAGGGGGAGGGGGACTTGGCGTAAGCGCTTCCGAATCCCCCTCCCCCCTGTGGGGAGGGGTTAGGGGTGGGGGTAAACTGCCGAATGCTCATTTTCGTGTCTCGAACGCAAAGAAAAACCCGCGCCGGCCCTGCCAGCGCGGGTTTCCCAAATCAGAATTTCCAAAGCTTGGGAAGCGCTGGCTAGGCTACAGCGCTCTCAAAAGCGTTCGGCGTGGTGTTCTTCAGGTATTCGAGCGCGACCTTGGCCTTGCCGACCAGCGCGGCGAAAGCCTGGGGCTCGTGGATGGCCATGTCGGACAGCACCTTGCGGTCGATCTCGATGCCGGCCTTGTTGAGGCCGTCGATGAAGCGGCCGTAGGTCAGGCCGTGCTCGCGCACCGCGGCGTTGATGCGCTGTACCCAGAGGGCGCGGAAGTTGCGCTTGCGCACCTTGCGGTCACGATAGGCGTACTGCAGCGACTTCTCGACCGCCTGCTTGGCGATGCGGATGGTGTTCTTGCGGCGGCCGTAGAAACCCTTGGCGGCTTTCAGGACCTTCTTGTGCTTGGCGTGGGAGGTGACGCCTCTCTTTACGCGTGCCATGTCATGATCTCCTTATTCGTTCCGGGCTCAGAGGCCGCCGCCGTTGGGCAGAAAGTTCTTCACGACCTTCTCGCCGTCGGCCTTGAACAGAACCATCGTGCCGCGCGCGTCGCGGATGAACTTGTTGGAACGCTTGATCATGCCATGCCGCTTGCCGGCGGCTGCCGCCTTCACCTTGCCGGTGCCGGTGATCTTGAACCGCTTCTTGGCGGCCGATTTGGTCTTCATCTTGGGCATTTTGCTTTACTCCTTTGAGGCGTCATGGCCTCTTGTTTTTCTGTTTCCGGAGCCGACCAAAGCCCGGAAAGCATAAAGAACCGCCACGGCATGCCCTGCCGGGCGGTTTTTTTGAACGGGCGGCTCATACCAGCAAGTGCCGGCCGGCGCAAGCACGCGCGAGGAATGGCTTCAGAAAAGGTGGAACAGCACGGGTATGAGGCCGAGTTCCTGGCCTTCCTCGATCAGTTCGAAACAGGGAATGGCAATCAGGAATGCCAAGCCGTCGCGCAGCGTGTGGTTGAAGACCCGCGGGCTGAACGTGACTTCGGCCTGGTCCCTGAACAGGCATGGATTGGGAAAGAAGCGCGGCACCCGCTGGAGATAGGCTTCGTAGGGCGCTCCGAACAATGCCTTCAGGTGCATCTCCTCGCGCAGCGCCACGATATGGAAAGCTGTGGCGCAGAGCACGGCCGCCGCCACGGCGACGCTGATGCTTCCGGTCTGCGAGCCGACGCCAGCCGCGGCTATCGTCGAGAAGAAATAGAGAGGATTGCGCACCACCGAATAGGGGCCGGAGGCGACGATCTCGGCGGATTTGCGCCCGCCGATATAGAGGATCGACCACAGCCGCCCGCCGATGCCGATGAGGATGAGGGCAATGCCGTGCGCTTCGATGCGCTCGTGCATGAGCTCGCTGTGAGGCGAGCCGCTGAACACGAGGAGCAGGCAGAGCAGGCCGATTGCAAGCGCCAAAATGAACCGCCGCGACGCCTGATAACGAGCCATCGCGGCGGCGGTCTTGATATCTGTTTCCATGGTTCTCGATGCCGAAGCGGTCCGAACGGGCGGCACGCTCCGCCGGCATCTTGGCTATTTCGGGGCGAGAACCATCATCATCTGGCGGCCTTCGAGTTTCGGCTCGGCTTCGACCTTGGCGATCGGCGCGACCTCCTCGCGGACCTTGTTCAAGAGCTGCATGCCGAGCTCCATATGCGCCATCTCGCGGCCGCGGAAGCGCAGCGTCAGCTTGACCTTGTCGCCTTCCTCGAAGAAGCGGCGCACCGCCCTCATCTTCACCTCGTAGTCGTGGATGTCGATGTTGGGGCGCATCTTGATCTCCTTGATCTCGATGACCTTCTGGTGCTTGCGCGCTTCCGCCGCCTTCTTCTGGTTGGCGTATTTCAGTTTGCCGAGATCGAGAATCTTGACGACGGGCGGCGTGGCGTTGGGCGAGATCTCGACGAGGTCGAGACCGGCTTCCTCGGCGCGCTGAAGCGCATCCTGGATGGAAACGTCGCCGTGGTTCTTGCCGTCTGCGTCGATCAGCTGGACGCGTGGAACGCGGATGTCCCTGTTTGCGCGGGGGCCCTCCTTGACGGGCGCTCCTGCCTTGAATGGTCTGCGAATGGCCGTGGTCTCCTCGAGCCGTTGGTAGGGTTTGCGGTCCGGGCGCCCTATGTCGGGTCGTCCGGGCGCGAGTCAATAGCACGGCGAAACAAATAAATCACCAGCGCCGGAAAGAGATGTGGCCCAAAAAACGGGCACTTTCCGCTGGTCGCCGACTGTGCAAGAAGTCCTCTTCCGCTTTTCCCCGACAGCAGCATGACCCATTCAGCGCCAGACCATCTCGACGTAGCCGGCATCCCGATCGCCTACCGCCGCCGCGCCGGCCGGCAGCCGGGCGTCGTCTGGCTGGGCGGCTACCGCTCCGACATGCTGGGCACGAAAGCCGTGGCCCTGGACGGCTGGGCGGAAAGGACCGGGCACGCCTGCCTGCGCCACGATTATTCCGGCCACGGCGAGTCGGGCGGTGCCTTCGTCGACGGCACCATCTCGGCCTGGCTGGAGCAGAGCCTCGCCGTGTTCCGGGCCCTGACCGAAGGACCGCAGATCCTGGTCGGCTCGTCCATGGGAGCCTGGGTCGCCCTGCGCCTGGTGCAGGAGCTGGCGAAGACCGGCGAAAGCGCCCGTGTCGGCGGTATGCTGCTGATCGCGCCGGCGCCGGACTTCACGGCGGACCTGGTCGAGCCCGACCTGACGGAAGCCCAGAAGCGCGACCTCGAAACCAGGGGCTTTTTCGAGACGCCGTCCGAATATTCGGGCGAGCCCAGCATCTTCACCCGCGCGCTGATCGAGGACGGCCGCGAGAACCGCGTGCTGACCGGGCCGCTCGACACGTTCTGCCCGGTGCATGTGCTGCAAGGCATGCGCGACCCCGACGTTCCCTACCGGCATGCTCTCAAGCTGGTCGGCCTGCTGCCCGCCGACGACGTGACGCTGGCGCTCGTCCCGGACGGCGACCATAGGCTGTCGCGCCCGCAGGACATCGAGACGATACTCGCGGCGGTCGAGGCGCTGGTCCGACAGGCGGCGGAGTAGGGTGCCGCCATGCGCCTGTCCATCCCGGCCTCGGCCTTCGTGGCGGCTGTCGTCGGCTTCGGCGGCACGCTGGCGCTGATCATCGCCGCGGCGGATGCCGTGGGCGCCACGCACGCGCAGACGGCCAGCATGGTGACCGCGCTCTGCCTGGCGATGGCGGTGGAGACGTTCTGGCTGTCCTGGCGCACCAGGATGCCGGTGATCTCCGCCTGGTCGACCCCGGGCGCGGCACTTGTCGGCGCAAGCTCCGGCTTCACCATCAACGATGCTGTCGGCGCGTTTGTCCTGGTCGGCGTGCTTCTCGTCGCCACCGGCCTGTTCAAGCCGCTGACCCGGCTGATTTCGAGAATTCCCGCTTCCGTCGCGTCAGGCATGCTGGCCGGCATCGTCGTCACCTTCGCCATCAATGCGGTCAAGACCATTCCCGCCGATCCGCTGCTGATCCTGCCCCTGATCGTCGGCTTCTTCATCATCCGCCTGTTCAATCCGGCGCTCTCCGTTCTGGCGGTGCTGCTGGGCGGCGGCGTGCTCGCCGTGCTGCTGGGGCGCGTCGGCGCCATGCCGGCCCTGGAAATGTCGACGCTGGTGCTGACCGTGCCGGAATTCTCCATGACCTCGGTGATCGGGCTGGCGCTGCCGCTCTATCTCGTCACCATGGCCTCGCAGAACCTGTCCGGCCTGGCGGTGCTGAAGGCGGCAGGCTACGAGCCGCCGCCCGGGCCGCTGATCGCCATCACCGGGCTGGTGTCGCTGCTGACCGCGCCGTTCAATGCGCTCACCAGCAATCTCGCCGCCATCTCGGCGGCGATCTGCACGGGGCCGGACGTGCATCCCGATCCGGCGGAGCGCTGGAAGACCGGGCCTTTCTACGCGCTCGCCTATCTGGTGTTCGCGCTGTTCGGCGCGTCGCTGGTGGCCGTGTTCGCGGTGCTGCCGCCGGCACTGATCATGCTGGTCGCCGGCCTCGGCCTGCTGGCGGCGCTCGCCAACGCTCTGGCCATCGCCTTCAAGGACGAGGCGGAGCGCATCCCTGCGACGGTCACTTTCGCCGTCACGGCGTCGGGGTTGACCCTGTTCGGCGTCGGCTCGGCCTTCTGGGGCCTGCTGGCCGGGTTGGCCGTTCTTGCCCTCGACCGCATAAAAATCCGCTAGCTTTTTCAGGTTGTTGTCCGGTTTTGGACGGACATGTCTTGAAGCGGGCAAAAACCCCTACCATCTCGATTCCAAGCAGCCGGCCCGGCTGCCGCAACCGAAGGAACGGGAGAAGATGAACACGACCGCCCTGATCCGTCCGGCCTGGACGCCCGCCACCATCGCGCTGATGGTGCTCGGCTTCGTAGTTTTCTGGCCGCTCGGACTTGCAATGCTCGCCTACATCATCTGGGGCGACCGGCTCGAAGGCTTCAAGCGCGACGTCAACCGCGCCACCGACGGCATTTTCGCCGGTTGCCGCCGCGGCGCCGACAAGACGCATCGCTGGGGCCACGGCGTAAGCCGCACCGGCAACGTCGCCTTCGACGACTGGCGCGAGAAGGAACTCGAGCGCCTCGCCGAGGAGCGCCGCAAGCTCGACGAGACGCTTGCCGAGTTCGACGACTATGTGCGCGAACTGCGCCGCGCCAAGGACCAGGACGAGTTCGACCGCTTCATGGCGAACCGCTCCCGCTCCACCCCGGCGAAGAGCGACAAGAACGACAAGCCGAAGAAGGGATCGTCGGGCCTGCTCGACGACGTCTGAGGCATCGACAGCCTTTCCGGCTGATCCTCCCGGGAGCGGCGTCGCGTCAGCGGCGCCGCTTTCGCTTCCCTCTCGATATACATTCCTGCCCTTCTTCCTAAATATATCCTCGTCCCATCCCCCCGCTCCCGAGGACCAGCCCATGACCAAAGTTCCCGCGATCGCCTTCAACGATGGAAACGCGATACCGCAGATCGGCCTCGGCGTCTGGCAGACGCCGGACGAGGTCGCAGACTCGGCGGTCGCCGCCGCACTCCAGGCCGGCTATCGCCATGTCGACACGGCGGCGATCTACGGCAACGAGCGCGGGGTAGCCCGCGGCATCGCCCAGTCGGGCGTGGCGCGCAAGGACGTGTTCGTCACCACCAAGCTGTGGAACAACGATCAGGGTTTCGACAGCGCCCTGCGCGCCTTCGACAAGAGCCTGGAAAGGCTCGGCACGGACTATATCGATCTCTATCTGATCCACTGGCCGGCGCCGCACCGCCACGCCTATATCGACAGCTGGAAGGCGCTGGTGCGGCTGAAGGAAGAAGGCCGCGCGCGTTCGATCGGCGTGTCGAATTTCCAGCCGGAGCATCTGCAGCGCATCGTCGACGACACGGGCGTCGCGCCGGCGCTCAACCAGATCGAGCTGCATCCGCGCTTCCAGCAGAAGGACGTGCGCGCCGCCAACGAGAAGCTCGGCGTTGCCACCCAGTCTTGGAGCCCGCTGGGCAGCGGCCGCCTGCTCGGCGATGCGGCGATCGGCAGGATCGCGGCGAAGCATCATCGCTCGCCGGCGCAGGTCATCATCCGCTGGCATCTGCAGCAGGGCCTGATCGTCATCCCGAAATCGGTGACGCCCGCCCGCATCGTCGAGAATTTCGAGGTCTTCGACTTCACGCTCGACGACGAGGACATGGCGGCCTTCGCGGCGCTCGACAGCAAGGACGGCCGGACCGGGCCGGACCCGATGACCGCGACGTTCTGAGGCCAACGGTCCAAAAACCCCGACCTTGGGGGTGCTCCATTGATCAAAACCGGCGGTATGGGACGGATTCCCGGAGCGGTCTCAAGACTGGATTTCAGGCGCAAAAAACCGGAAGAATCACGTATCGTCCGCGCATGCCGTTCGGTTTCCTGAAGCCAAAGCCTGTCCGTCCCGTCGCGCCCGCGGAGTTGCGGGTGCATGACGTCGCGGGGCGGCAGCTGCCGCTGCGCATCGTCGAGAACGACAGGGCGCGGCGGCTGACGCTCAGGATCGACGCCGGCGGGCAGGGGCTGCGCATCACCATCCCACCGGGGCTGGCGCGCGGCGAGGTGGAGCGCTTCCTTGTCCGCCACCAGGGCTGGCTTGAGCAGAAGCTGGCGAAAGTGCCGGAGAAACCGCAGGTGCGGCCCGGCATCAAAATCCCGCTGCGCGGCGTGCCGCACATGATCGTGCACGAGCCGGCGGCGCGCGGCACGGTCGTTGTCCGCCAGGGTTTCGACGGGCCGGAGCTCGCCGTTTTCGGCGACCGCCGCCATTTGCCGCGCCGGGTGGCGGATTTCCTGAAGCGCGAGGCCAAGCGCGAGATCGAGCCGCTGGTGGTCCGACACACGGCCGCGGTCGGGCGCAAGGCGAAGGCGGTGCGCTTCAAGGACACGTCGAGCCGCTGGGGCTCGTGCACGGCGGACGGCAATCTCTCCTTCTCCTGGCGCATCATGATGGCGCCGAGACCGGTGATCGACTACCTCGTCGCCCATGAGGTGGCGCATCTCAGGGAGATGAACCACGGCCCGAAATTCTGGAAGCTGTGCGGGGAGCTTTGTCCGGACACCGAGCGCTGCAAGGCCTGGCTGAAGAAGAACGGCAGCGCGCTGCAGGCGATCGGGTTTGAGTGATCTGCCGTGAATCTCAGCGAAAGAGCGCAACACCTGAAATTGCAACGTCCGCAGTTGATTGCCGAACTTACGCTCTATCCAGCCGAACAGAGCGGGCGCACGCTCCCGATTCCCCCCGGATATGGTTGCCCGTGTTCCTCGGATCGTAGCACTAGGGAGACGTGGGACGGCTCGCCTCTCCTCGGCGATGAACCGATGGTGCTTGGCGAGACAAGAACCGTGGGATTCGTCTTTCTGTCGGGCGCAGAGGCGGTGAAAGCACTCGCGGCCAAGCAAACATTCTTTCTATGGGAAGGAAGGTTTATCGGTGAGGCGCGGATTCTCGAGGTCGTTGATGGTTCTCAGTAACGAGTCTCGACTCCGACATGTTTTCATGCCAAGCCCCGGCCATGTCCCTCGACATAAAAATCTGCGGCCTGAAGACGCCGGAGACGCTTGCCGCCGCGCTTGACGGCGGGGCGAGCCATGTCGGCTTCATCTTCTTCGCCAAGAGCCCGCGCTACGTCGAGCCGGACCTTGCCGGCCGCCTGCGCGAGGCGGCGCGGGGCCGCGCAAAAGCCGTAGCGGTGGTGGTCGACGCCGACGATGCCTTCCTCGACCGTATCGTTTCCGAAACGAAGCCGGACATGCTTCAGCTTCACGGCGGGGAGACGGCGGAGCGCGTCGCCGGGGTCAAGGCGCGCTATCGCCTGCCGGTGATGAAGGCGGTTTCCGTCAGCGAGGCGGCCGATCTGGAAAAGATCGCGCCGTATCGCGGCATCGCCGACCGCTTTCTGTTCGACGCCAAGCCGCCGAAGGGTTCGGAACTGCCCGGCGGCAACGGTGTCTCCTTCGACTGGCGGCTGCTGCGAGAACTCGACCCGAAGCTCGACTACCTGCTTTCCGGCGGGCTGAACGCCGAAAACGTCGGCGAGGCGCTGGCGCTAGCCGATCCCCCCGGCATCGACATTTCGTCGGGTGTCGAGAGTGCGCCGGGCGTGAAGGATGTCGGGCTGATCGACGGCTTCTTCCGGGCGGTCGGCGCGGCAAGGGCTGGCCGGGCGGCATGAAAGGTCGCCGGCGGCGGTTTACTTTTTTCGCCGGACAGGTTTAAGCGGAAAGCGCTGGGGACAGTTTACTTTCTTTCCGCCCGCGCCAGTTCTCGACTGCCGGGGCCTTTCTGCGGAAAAAAGTAAACTGTCCCCGGGGAAAATCCCAGGAAACGCCATGAACAAGCCGATCGAACCGAACTCCTTCAAGACCGGCCCTGACGAGCAGGGCATGTTCGGCATCTTCGGCGGCCGGTTCGTCGCCGAGACGCTGATGCCGCTGATCCTCGAGTTGCAGCGCCACTGGGACGAGGCCAAGACCGATCCGGCCTTCCGGGCGGAGCTTTCGGACCTCTCCACCTTCTATGCGGGGCGGCCGTCGAAGCTCTATTACGCCGAGGGCCTGACCAGGCACCTCGGCGGCGCGAAAATCTACCTGAAGCGCGAGGACCTGAACCACACCGGCTCGCACAAGATCAACAACTGCCTCGGCCAGATTCTCCTGGCCAAGCGCATGGGCAAGACGCGCATCATCGCCGAAACCGGCGCCGGCCAGCACGGCGTCGCCTCGGCCACCGTGTCGGCGCGCTTCGGCTTCCCCTGCGTCGTCTACATGGGCTCGACCGACGTCGAGCGGCAGGCGCCCAACGTCTTCCGCATGAAGCTGCTCGGCGCCGAGGTGCGCCCCGTCAGCGCCGGCCACGGCACGCTCAAGGACGCCATGAACGAGGCGCTGCGCGACTGGGTCACCAATGTGCACGACACCTATTACCTGATCGGCACGGCCGCCGGTCCGCATCCCTATCCCGAACTGGTGCGCGACTTCCAGTCGGTGATCGGCACCGAGGCGCGCCAGCAGATTCTTGAGCAGGAGGGTCGGCTGCCCGACCTCATCGTGGCGGCGGTGGGCGGCGGCTCCAACGCCATCGGCATCTTCCATCCCTTCCTCGACGACCGCGGCGTGAAGATCGTCGGCGTCGAGGCGGGCGGTCGCGGCCTCGACGGCGTCGAGCACTGCGCCTCGATGAACGCCGGCAGACCCGGCGTGCTGCACGGCAACCGCACCTACCTCTTGCAGAACGAGGACGGCCAGATCCTCGACGGCCACTCGATCTCGGCGGGACTGGACTATCCCGGCGTCGGCCCGGAGCATAGCTGGCTGCGCGACAGCGGCCGCGTCGACTATGTGCCGATCCTCGACGACGAGGCGCTGGAAGCCTTCCAGCTCACGACGCGGGTGGAAGGTATCATCCCCGCGCTGGAATCGGCGCACGCCATCGCCCATGTGATCAAGGTCGCGCCGAAGATGGGCAAGGACCAGGTGATCATCGCCAACCTCTCCGGCCGCGGCGACAAGGACGTGCATACGGTGGCGAAGATGATGGGCATGGAGATCTGACAGGCGGCGTGTTTGGAGCCGGAGTAGGCGCGTGCTATTCTCGGTTTGAATGAACGGGACGACGGACATGGGTGAAGTGCCACTGTCACTGCACGTCGATGCTGACGTCAGAGAGAAGCTGGAGGCCGAAGCGAACCTGCAACAGACCTCCGCCGAAGATGTCGCTGAGCTTGCGATCAAGCGCTATCTCGAAATCCGCGAGCATGAGCGGGAGATTTTGCGGGAGCGGATAGCGGAAGCGGACAAGGGGGTTTTCATCTCGGGCGAGGCGATGCACCGCTGGATCGAAAGCTGGGGAACCGAAAACGAGCTTCCCCCACCGGAACCTGATGTTTTTCTGCCACCTCGGCGCACATGAAATTCATCTATCTGGCATCGACGAAACCGGACCTGGCCTGGTATCGGCTCTACTATGGGAGCATTTTTCCGGCCGGCGCCAAACACGCCTCAGCTCAATATCTCCGGGCGATCGCCAACCTGGTAGACAATCCTCGTATCGGACAGCCCATGACAGACGATGGTTTGCGCCGATACGTCATCCCGCGTATTCCGTTCTCGATCGTCTATCGCGTCACGGAAGATCACATCGAAATTGTCCACATATGGGATCAGCGTTCCGATCCCGCGAAGCTCGGACTGCAGGAAGAGGCAGCAGCATATACATGACCACCCGCATCGATCGCCGTTTCGCAAAACTCCGGGCCGAGGGCCGGCCGGCTCTCGTCACCTACTTCATGGGCGGCGACCCGAATTACGAGACCTCGCTGTCGATCATGAAGGCCCTGCCGAGGGCGGGCAGCGACGTCATCGAGCTCGGCATGCCGTTCTCCGATCCGATGGCCGACGGTCCGGCGATCCAGGCCGCCGGCCTGCGCGCGCTGAAGGCTGGCCAGACGCTGAAGAAGACGCTGGCCATGGCGGCCGCCTTCCGCGAGGGCGACGACGACACGCCGATCGTGCTGATGGGCTACTACAATCCGATCTACATCTACGGCGTCGAGCGCTTCCTGGCCGACGCCAAGGCGTCGGGCATCGACGGGCTGATCGTGGTCGACCTGCCGCCCGAGATGGATGCCGAGCTGTGCATCCCGGCGCTGAAGGCGGGCGTCAACTTCATCCGCCTCGCCACCCCGACCACCGACGACCGGCGCCTGCCCAAGGTGCTCGAAAACACCTCGGGCTTCGTCTATTATGTGTCGATGACCGGCATCACCGGATCGGCGCTCGCCGACACCGCGGCCGTCGCGGAAGCGGTCACGCGCATCAAGGGCCATACGGACCTGCCGGTCTGCGTCGGCTTCGGCGTCAAGACCGCCGAGCAGGCCAAGGTGATCGGCGCCTCCGCCGACGGCGTCGTGGTCGGAACCGCGATTGTCAATGCCGTCGCCAATGTGATCGGGCCGAAGGGCGAGACCACGGCCGATCCGGCCGAGGCGGTCGCCACGCTGGTCAGCGGCTTGGCGCAGGGCGTTCGCGCCGCCCGGCTTGCGCCGGCGCTCTGACAAGCCCATCTCCACGTTCGAAGGAACGCAGCCATGAACTGGATCACCAATTTCGTCCGCCCGCGCATCAACTCCATGCTGGGGCGCCGCGACATGCCGGAAAACCTCTGGATCAAGGATCCGGAGAGCGGCGAGATGGTCTTCCACAAGGACCTGGAAAGCAACCAGTGGGTCATCCCGTCGTCCGGCCACCACATGAAGATCGCGGCGCGCGAGCGGCTGAAATTCTTCTTCGACGACGGCAGGTTCGACGCGGTCGACAATCCCAAGGTGCCGACCGACCCGCTGAAGTTCCGTGACGAGAAGCGTTATGTCGACCGGCTCAAGGAGGCACGGACCAAGACCAGCCTGGAAGATGCCGTGCTCAACGGGGTGGGCACGATCGAGGGGCTGCCGATCGTCGCCACCGTGCAGGATTTCGCCTTCATGGGCGGCTCGCTCGGCATGGCCGCCGGCGAGGCGATCATCCGCGGCTTCGACACGGCACGCGAGAAGCGACGGCCGCTGGTGCTGTTCGCCGCCTCGGGCGGCGCGCGCATGCAGGAAGGCATCCTGTCGCTGATGCAGTTGCCGCGCACCACCGTGGCGGTCGACCGCTTCAAGGAAGCCGGCCTGCCCTACATCGTCGTGCTGACCAATCCCACCACCGGCGGCGTCACCGCCTCCTATGCCATGCTGGGCGACATCCACATCGCCGAGCCGGGCGCGCTGATCGGCTTCGCCGGGCCGCGCGTCATCGAGCAGACCATCCGCGAAAAACTGCCGGAAGGTTTCCAGCGCGCCGAATACCTGATGGAGCACGGCATGGTCGACATGGTCGTCTCGCGCCTGCAGATGAAGGCGACCGTGGCGAGGCTGCTGAAGATCCTCATGAAGACGCCGGCGGAGCCTGTCGACGCGATCACGTCGGATCGGCCTGCTCCCGCGACCGACGGCGGCGAGGCACGGGCGGCGGCGTGAGGCGCCTGCCCCGCCTGACCGTATTTTCGCCTCGATCCGCGAAAATGTCGGCCGGCGAGGCTTTTCCGGAGCCCTGGTGTAGATGAGCGCCCACAGCACCCAAAGCCTCGCCGAGCGCGAGATCGACCGTCTGCTGGCGCTGCATCCCAAGGGCTTCGATCTGTCGCTGGACCGCATAACGCGGCTGCTCGACAGGCTCGGCAACCCGCATCTCAGGCTGCCCCCGGTCATCCATATCGCCGGCACCAACGGCAAGGGCTCGGCAGCGGCTTTCTCCCGCGCTCTGCTGGAGGCGGAAGATCTCGGCGTCCACGTGCACACCTCGCCGCATCTGGTGAACTGGCACGAGCGCTATCGGCTGGCGGCACCCGGCGGCGGCCGGCTGGTGGCGGACGATGTGCTCGCCGACGCGGTCGCCCGCACGGCGGCGGCCAATCGCGGCGAGACGATCACCGTCTTCGAGATACTGACGGCCGTGACCTTCCTGCTGTTTTCCGAGCATCCGGCCGACGCCGTGGTGCTGGAGGTCGGTCTCGGCGGCCGCTTCGACGCCACCAACGTCATCCCCGACCCGGCGGTCAGCCTGATCATGCCGGTGTCGCTTGACCACGAGGCCTATCTCGGCGATCGCGTGGAGCTGATCGCCGCCGAGAAGGCCGGCATCATCAAGGCGGGCCGGCCGGTGGTGGTCGGCCAGCAGGAAAGCCCGACCGCGCTGGAGGTGATTGTCGGCGTCGCCGACCGGCTGGGCAGCCCCGTGTCGGCATACGGCCAGGACTTCATGGCTTTCGAGGAGAACGGCCGCCTCGTCTACCAGGACGAGGAGGGCCTGATGGATCTGCCGCTGCCGCGCCTGCCGGGCCGGCACCAGTTCGCCAACGCCGCCGCCGCACTTGCGGCGGTCAAGGCGGCGGGCTTCGACATCGGCCACGACGCGGCGGAGCAGGCGATGACCTCGGTCGCCTGGCCCGGACGCATGCAGAGGCTGACCCACGGCAGGCTGGTGGATCTCGCGCCGGCGGGCGCCGAGATCTGGCTCGACGGCGGCCACAATCCCGGCGCCGGCATCGTCGTCGCCGAGGCGCTGACCGAGCAGGAGGAGCGCCAGCCGCGGCCGCTGTTCCTGATCTCCGGCATGATCAACACAAAGGACCAGAGCGGCTATTTCCGCGCCTTCAAGGGCATTGCCCGGCATGTCTTCGCCGTGCCCGTGAGCGCCAGCGACGCCGGCGTTCCGAATGAGGAACTGGCGGCGCGCGCCGGCGAGGCCGGGCTGTCGGCTGAGCCGGTCAATTCGGTCGCCAATGCCCTGATGCTGCTGCGCGACACCTGGGACCAGCGCGAGCCGCCGCCGCGCATCCTGATCGGCGGCTCGCTCTATCTGGCCGGAGCGGTGCTGGCCGAGAACGGCACGCCGCCGACCTGAGCAAGGTGCCGCTGAACCGCGCCGCCGGCGGTCCGGCTATTTCGGCAAGACCTCGACATTGTCGATCAGCCGCGTCTGGCCGAGCCAGGCCGCCACCAGCAGCCGGGCTGGACGGTCGGCCGCCTGCAGCGGCTTGAGGTCTTCCGCCGACCTGAGTTCGAGATACTCGACCTCGCGAAAGCCGGCGCCGAGGATCGTTTCGCGGGTTCCGGCGAGCGTTGGTTCCGCAGGCTCGCCTGCGGCCAGCCGCCCGGCCGCCCCGAACAGCGCGGCCGCCAGCCCCGGCGCCGCCTGGCGCTCGGCCGGCGACAGCCGGACGTTGCGCGACGACAGCGCCAGCCCGTCCGTCTCGCGCACCGTCGGGCGGCCGACGACGGCGATCGGGATGTCGAGATCGCGCGCCATGCGGCGCACCACGTGAAGCTGCTGGAAATCCTTCTCGCCGAAGAAGGCGAGGTCGGCGCCGGTCTGCAGGAACAGCTTTGCCACCACTGTCGCCACGCCGTCGAAATGGCCCGGCCGAAACGCACCGCACAGGCCCTCGCTGACCCCGGCGACCGAGACCGTGGTTGAGAAGCCGTCGGGATACATTTCGGTGCCGTCGGGCACGTAGAGCAGATGCGTGCCGAGCGGCGCGAGCTTTTCGGCGTCGGCATCCTCGGTGCGCGGATAGGCGGCGAGGTCGGCGGCGCTGTTGAACTGTTTTGGATTGACGAATAGGGTGACGATCACCCGATCCGCCTGGTCGAGCGCGGCGCGCACCAGGCTGAGATGGCCTTCGTGCAGCGCTCCCATGGTGGGGACCACGGCTATCCGCGCGCCTGCGCGCCGCCATTCCTTGACGGTCTCGCGCAGCGCGGCAACTGTCCTGACGATCGGCACGCTCATCTGCTGCCTCCGCTGGCGCGGGGTTTCGGTTGGTCGCCGAACAGATGCTCCGCGGCGGGGAAGCGCCGGTCCCGCACGTCGCCGGCGTAGGCGGCGATCGCCGCATCGGCAGCGTCGCCGAGTTCGGCATAACGCTTGACGAATTTCGGGCGGAAGGACGTGAACATGCCGAGCATGTCGTCGACCACAAGGACCTGGCCGTCGCAGGCCGCCGAGGCGCCGATGCCGATTGTCGGGATGGCGATCTTCCGCGTGATCTCCGCAGCCAGCGCGTCGGGCACCTTCTCCAGCACCACCGAGAAGGCGCCGGCCTCGGCCGTGGCGGCGGCGTCGCGCAGGATGCGCTCCGCATCGGCGCCGCGGCCCTGCACCTTGTAGCCGCCAAAGGCGTTCACCGCCTGCGGGGTGAGGCCGACATGCGCCATCACCGGGATGCCGCGCGCGACCAGAAACCGGATCGTCGCCGCCATGCTCTCGCCGCCTTCGAGCTTCACCGCGGCGCAGCCGGTTTCGGCGACCAGCCGGGCGGCGTTGCGGAAGGCCTGCTCCGGGCTCTCCTCATAGGAGCCGAACGGCATGTCGACCACCATCAGCGCCCGCTCCATGCCGCGGCGCACCGCCTTGCCGTGCATGATCATCATGTCGAGCGTGACGCCGAGTGTGGAGGGCAGGCCGTGCAGCACCATGCCGACGCTGTCGCCGACCAGGACGACGTCGCAATGGCGGTCCATCATCCGCGCCATCGGCGTGGTATAGGCGGTGAGGCAGACCAGCGGCGTCCCCCCTTTGCGGGCAAGGATGTCGGGCGGGGTGAGGGCCCGTATTTCCCCTGTCGCGCTCATGGCGCCTCCTTCCCTGACGTTATCGGTCTTTTGCCGGCAGGCTTTGCCATAGTTTTGTGCAATTGCGAAGAGTTTTTGTGCGGTAGCGAATAGTTTGGGCTTGGCTGACGGAAGAGGCGACCTGCGGCCTTGCGGAGCCGCCGAAATCGGGAGGGGCTTGGCCCCGGAGAGAAAAAAGTTTCTGTGAACGCACCCAAACAGTGCGGAAAATTCGGAACGAAAGCCAAGATTGGGGATTTTGCTACGCCGATAATGTCTACCTCGCAGGTAGAATATGCTCGTTTCTCGAAAACGGAGGCGGTCATGATCCTCAATCGCAGGTCCCTGTTCCTGTCGGCGCTCATCGCCGGCTCTGTCCAGTTCGGCGCGCTCGGCTTCGCCTTTGCCGATACGACGCTGCTCAATGTTTCTTACGATCCGACGCGTGAGCTCTATCGCGAGTACAACGCCGCCTTCGCCGCCCATTGGCAGAAGGAGACCGGCGAGACGGTCACCATCCAGACCTCGCATGGCGGTTCCGGCAAGCAGGCCCGCGCGGTGATCGACGGCCTCGATGCCGACGTGGTGACGCTGGCGCTGGAAAGCGACATCAACGCCATCGTCCAGAACGGCGGCAAGATCAACAAGGACTGGCGTACGAAATTCGAGCACAATTCCTCGCCCTACACCTCGACCATCGTCTTCCTGGTGCGCAAGGGCAATCCCAAGGGCATCCAGGACTGGGGCGACCTGGTGAAGGATGGCGTCGAGGTGATCACGCCCAATCCGAAGACCTCCGGCGGCGCCCGCTGGAACTATCTCGCCGCCTGGGCCTGGGCCAACAAGGAATATGGCGGTGACGAGGCCAAGGTGAAGGAATACATCGGCGAGCTGTTCCGCCACGTACCGGTGCTCGACACCGGCGCGCGCGGCTCGACCACCACCTTCGCGCAGCGCCAGCTCGGCGACGTGCTGCTTGCCTGGGAGAACGAGGCCTTCCTGGTCGGCAAGGAGTTCGGCGAGGACCAGTTCGACGTCGTCGTGCCGCCGCAATCGATTCTGGCCGAGCCGCCGGTGGCGGTGGTCGACGCCAATGTCGACGCCAAGGGCTCGCGCAAGGTGGCGGAAGCCTATCTGCAGTATCTCTATTCGGAAGAAGGCCAGCAGCTTGCTGCCAAGCACTTCTATCGCCCGTCGAAGCCGGAACTGGTGCCGGCGGCGGAGCTGGAGCGCTTCCCGAAGATCAACCTGGTCACCATCGACGATCCGCAGTTCGGCGGCTGGGCCAAGGCGCAGCCCTATCACTTCGGTGACGGCGGCGTCTTCGATCAGATCTACAAGCCGGCGTCGTCGAACTGATGTCGATAGCCGCTGCGACCCCTGCGAGGTTGCAGTTCCGCAAGCCGAGCGTCATCCCGGGTTTCGGGCTGACGCTCGGCTTCACGGTACTGTACCTCACCCTGATCGTCCTCATCCCGCTCGCCGGCGTGGTGTGGCGCACCACCGAGCTCGGCTGGGCCGATTTCTGGGCGATCGCCACCGACGACCGCACGGTGAGCGCGCTGAAGGTCTCGTTCGGGACGGCGCTGCTCGCGGCAGCCGTCAACGTCGTCTTCGGCGTGCTCGTCGCCTGGGTGCTGGTGCGCTACCGATTCCCGGGCCGGCGCATCCTCGACGCCGCCGTCGACCTGCCCTTCGCGCTGCCGACGGCGGTCGCCGGCATCGCGCTTGCCGCCATCTACGCGCCCAACGGCTGGGTCGGCCAGTTCCTGGCGCCGCTCGGCATCAAGGTGGCGTTCACACCGCTGGGCATCGTCGTGGCGCTGATCTTCATCGGCCTGCCCTTCGTGGTGCGCACCGTGCAACCGGTCATGGAGGAGATCGACAAGGAGGTCGAGGAAGTCGCCGCCACGCTGGGCGCCAACCGCTTGCAGACGGTCGCCCGGGTGATCCTGCCAGGACTGGCGCCGGCGGTGCTCACCGGCTTCGCGCTGGCCTTCGCCCGCGCCGTTGGCGAATACGGCTCGGTCATCTTCATCGCCGGCAACATCCCCTACGTCTCGGAGATCGCGCCGCTGCTGATCGTCATCCGGCTGGAGGAATTCCACTATGCCGGCGCGACGGCGATCGCGGCGATCATGCTGGTGATCTCCTTCGCCATGCTGTTCGTCATCAACCTCATCCAGGCCTGGAGCAGGCGGAGGTATGGCTATGTCGGTTGAGGCATTGAGCCGGCCTTTGCCGGACGGCGCCGCTGCTGGTACCCTCGCGCCGGTGAGCAAGGCGGCATTCAAGCGCGCGACGACCGAGACCACCGCCACCAAGGCGGTGCTGATCGGCATCGCGCTGCTGTTCCTTGCGCTGGTGCTGGTCCTGCCGCTGGTGGCGGTGTTCGTCGAGGCGTTCCGCAAGGGCGCCGGCGAGTTCCTGTTCGCGCTGAACGAGCCGGATACGCTGGCCGCGATCCGGCTGACGCTGCTGGTCGCCGCCATCGCCGTGCCCTGCAATCTGATCTTCGGCGTGGCCGCCGCCTGGGCGATCGCCAAATTCGAATTCAAGGGCAAGGCGTTCCTGACGACGCTTATCGACCTGCCCTTCTCGGTTTCGCCGGTCATCTCGGGCCTGGTCTATGTGCTGCTTTTCGGCGCCGGCAGCGTGCTCGGGCCGTGGTTGAAAAGCCATGGCATCGAGATCCTGTTCGCGGTGCCCGGCATCGTGCTCGCCACCATCTTCGTCACCTTCCCGTTCGTGGCGCGCGAGCTGATCCCGCTGATGCAGGACCAGGGCACCGGCGACGAGGAGGCGGCGATTTCGCTCGGCGCCTCCGGCTGGCAGGCCTTCTGGTATGTGACGCTGCCCAACATCAAATGGGGGCTGCTCTACGGCGTGCTGCTGTGCAACGCCCGCGCAATGGGCGAGTTCGGCGCCGTGTCGGTGGTGTCCGGCCACATCCGCGGCCTCACCAACACCATGCCGCTGCATGTCGAAATCCTCTATAATGAGTACAATTTCGTCGCCGCCTTCGCCGTCTCGACGCTGCTGGCGGCCCTCGCGCTGGTGACGCTGGTGCTGAAATCCGTCCTCGAATTCCGGTACGGCGACGAGATCGCCGCGACCGCCAAGCATTGAGCCAGGACCGACCATGGACGTTTCCATCCGCAATGTGCGCAAGGAGTTCGACCGGTTTCCGGCGCTCCGCGACGTGTCGCTCGACATCCGCTCGGGCGAGCTGATCGCCCTGCTCGGGCCCTCCGGCTCGGGCAAGACCACGCTGCTCAGGCTGATCGCCGGGCTGGAGCGGCCGACCGAGGGTGCCGTCTTCTTCGGCGACGAGGACGCCTCGCACAGATCCGTGCAGGAGCGCAATGTCGGCTTCGTCTTCCAGCACTACGCCCTGTTCCGCTATATGACGGTCGCCGACAATATCGGCTTCGGGTTGAAGGTCCGGCCGGGCGCGACGCGGCCGCCCTCGGCCGAGATCCGCCGCCGAGCCTCCGAGCTGCTCGACCTGGTGCAGCTTTCCGGGCTGGAGAAACGCTACCCCAACCAGCTTTCCGGCGGCCAGCGCCAGCGCGTTGCGCTGGCCCGCGCGCTTGCCATCGAGCCGAAGGTTCTCTTGCTCGACGAGCCGTTCGGCGCGCTCGACGCGCAGGTCAGGCGCGAGCTGCGGCGGTGGCTGCGCGAGATCCACGACACCACCGGCCACACCACCGTCTTCGTCACCCACGACCAGGAGGAGGCGCTGGAGCTCGCCGACCGCGTCGTGGTGATGAGCCAGGGCCGCATCGAGCAGGTCGGCACCGCCGACGAGGTCTATGACACGCCCAACTCGCCTTTCGTCTACGGCTTCATCGGCGAGTCGAGCTCGCTGCCGGTCAGGGTCGAAGGCGGCCAGCTCTGGCTGCAGGACCGCACGCTGGGCCTGACGGCCGAGAGCGTGCCGGACGGCGAGGCGACGCTCTATTTCCGGCCGCACGACGTCGAGCTCATCACGGACGGCTGCGGCGGCTGCATCGCGGGTACGGTGGCGGCGAGCCGCCGCGTCGCCGGCACCCGCCGCGTCGAGCTGGAGATCGGCGGCGATCGCCACCGCGTCGAGATCGAGCTGCCGATCGAGCATCCGGCCGCCCAGAAGAACCGCGTCGCCTTCCGCCCGCGCCGCTGGCGCGTGTTTTCCGAGAGCGGCGCTGTCGGCGGTCCGGTGGCCAGCAATGGCCGGTCGCATCACGAGGAATTGGCGCGGACCGGGACGTGAGTCCTTCCCCCTCGAGGAGAGGGTGCCGAGCGAAGCGAGGCGGGTGGGGCAACCTAAACTGCCTCGGCGCGGAAAGAACGTAGAGCACTGCCGCGGCGGGCCCCATCCGGCCGCTTCGCGGCCAGGGGGAGGGAATGCCGCGCTGGCGTCGCCTTCCGATCTGGGCTAGAAGCCGGCATCGGATTCCTCCAGCCCGCACCTGATGCCGCTTCTCCCCCGCCTCGTTTTTGCGCTCGTCGTCGCCGCCCTGTGCTCGGGCTGCGCCGGCAGAACCGCGTCCATCCGGCCGCTTTCGGCACCCGCTCCGCAAAGCGACGTCCCGTCCGAGGAGAAGCCGGAGCCGCTGCCGCCCGGGGTGAAGCCGCTGACGGTCGAGCAGGAAGAGATGATGTCGCAATGAGCCTCTATCTCGGCATCGACACCGGCGGCACCTATACCGACGCGGTGCTGTGGTCGGAGGCGACGGGTGTCGCAGCCAAGGCCAAGGCGCTGACGACCCGCCACGACCTCGCCGTCGGCATCGCCGGCGCGGTGGATGCCGTGATCGAGAAGGCGCGGGTCGATCCGAAGGCGGTCAAGCTGGTCTCCATGTCGACGACGCTCGCCACCAACGCGCTGGTCGAGGGGCAGGGCGGCCGCGTCGCGCTGGTGATGATCGGCTTCGGCCCCGCCGACCTTGCCCGCGACGGCCTCGACAAGGCGCTGGGCGGCGATCCGGTGGTGTTCTGCGAGGGCGGCCACGACGTCCACGGCAATGCCCGTCCGCTCGATCTCGCGCCGCTGGAAGCGGAGTTGCCGGCGCTTTCCAATTCGGTGTCCGGCTTCGCCGTCTGCGCCTATTTCGCGACGCGTAACCCGGCCCACGAGATTCTTGCCCGCGACCTGATCCGCGAGCGGACCGGCCTGCCGGTGACGGCAAGCCACGAGCTGTCGGCAAAACTCGGCGGGCCGCGCCGGGCGCTGACGACGCTGCTCAACGCCCGGCTGATCTCGATGATCGACCGGCTGGTCGCCGCGACCGAAGGCTTTCTGGAGGCGCGCGGCATCGCTGCGCCGCTGATGGTGGTGCGCGGCGACGGCGCGCTCGTGTCGGCGGCCTTTGCCCGCCAGCGGCCGATCGAGACCATCCTGTCGGGACCGGCGGCGAGCCTGGTCGGCGCCCGCCACATGACCGGGCTGGACGACGCTGTTGTCTCCGACATCGGCGGCACCACCACCGACGTCGCCGTGCTCGACCAGGGCCGGCCGCGGCTCGATCCCGAGGGCGCCACCGTCGGCGGTTTCCGCACCATGGTGGAGGCGGTGGCGATGCGCACATTCGGCCTCGGCGGCGATTCCGAGGTGCGGCTGGAAGAGGGCGCGCTGATCCCGAAAATCCTACTGGGCCCGCGCCGGCTGGTGCCGCTCGCGCTGGCCGGGCAGGCGCATGGCGAGACGGTCCGCCAGCACCTGGAGCGGCAGCTGCGCGCGCCCAATCCCGGCCGCATGGACGGCCGCTTTGCCATGCGCACCGGCGTTCCAGACCGGCTGGCCGCCGGTTTGACCGGGCCGGAGCAGAAGCTTTTCGACGCCATCGGCCCGGTGCCGCTGCCGCTCGACACGCTGCTCTCCTCCACCGCCCAGTCGGCGACGCTCAACCGGCTGGTGGCGCGCGGGCTCGTCCATGTCTGCGGTTTCACCCCGTCGGACGCCGCCCACACGCTTGGCCGCCAGGCCAACTGGGACGCCGTCACCGCCCGGCTCGGGGCGGAGCTGTTCGCACGCCGCCGCGACGGCCGCGGCCAGGCGATCGCCGACACGCCCGAGGCGCTGTCGGAACGCGTGCTGGCGACGGTGACGCGCCTGTCCGCCGAGGTGATCCTGGAGACGGCCTTCGCCGAGGACGGGCTCGACGGCGCTGCCACGGTGGCGCATGCGCTGGTGCAGCGCGCGGTCGACGGCAGGGAGGGCATCGCCCGCTTCACCCTGGCGCTCGACCGGCCGGTGATCGGGCTCGGCGCCTCGGCGCCGCTGCATTATGCCGGATTGCCGGCGCTGGTCGGCAACCGCTGCGTGGTACCCGACGACACCGACGTCGCCAATGCGCTCGGTGCCGTGGTCGGCCAGGTGCGGGTTTCGGTCGAGGCCCTGGTCAGCCAGCCCAAGCAGGGGCTTTTCCGGCTGTCGGCCGGCGATTTCCTGCGTGACTTCATCGACGAGAGCGAGGCCGTCGCGGCGGCCGAGGCGCGGGTGCGCGACCTTGCCGCCGAGCGGGCGCTGGTCGCCGGTGCCGAGGTCGCCGAGGTGGCCGTCGAGCAGGACGTGCGCACCTCCACAGTCGAGGGCCAGCGCATGTTCATCGAGGCGCGCATCGTCGCCGTGGCGACCGGCCGGCCGCGCATCGCGGCGTAGGCGGTTCCGAAGCGCCGCGCTGCCGCCCGGCAGGGTCGGGCTCGACCTTGGTCGCAGGGGCACCGATCGTACGCCGTTTCACCATTGACGCACGGGCCGCGCATGTGTTGAACGGGCCCAGCCATTGGCGTGCCGCAACGCAGCGACGAAAGGGTTTTTGCATTGTCCGACACGATCGACATCGACGGCCTGACGGTCGCGCGCGTGCTCTACGATTTCGTCAACGACGAGGCCATGCCCGGCACCGGCGTGGAGCCGGCCGCGTTCTGGTCCGGCTTCTCCGCACTGGTACATGACCTCGCGCCGAAGAACCGCGCTCTGCTCGCCCGCCGCGATGAGCTACAGGGCAAGATCGACGCCTGGCATAGGGAGAACGGCGCGCCGGCGGACCTCGCCGCCTACCGTCAGTTCCTCACCGATATCGGCTATCTCCTGCCGGAAGGGCCGGACTTCGAGATCGCGACCGAGAACGTCGATCCGGAGATCGCCGAAATCGCCGGGCCGCAGCTCGTCGTGCCGGTGATGAACGCGCGCTATGCGCTGAACGCCGCCAATGCCCGCTGGGGCTCGCTCTACGACGCTCTCTACGGCACGGACGCGATCCCGGAGACCGACGGGGCGGAGAAGGGCAAGGGCTACAACCCGAAGCGCGGCGCGAAGGTCGTCGCGTGGGCGCGAAAATTGCTTGACCAAAGCGTTCCGCTCGACGGCGCGAGCTGGAGCGAGGCGAAGGCGTTTGCGGTGAAGGATGCAAGGCTCGCCGTGGCGCTGCTCGACGGCCGCACGACCGGCCTGAAGGATGTGGAAAAATTCGCAGGCTATCTCGGCGAGGCGAGTGCGCCCGGCCAGTTCCTGCTGAGGAACAACGGCCTGCTGATCGAGGTGCTGGTCGACGACACATCGCCGATCGGCAAGGACGACCCTGCCCATATCGCCGACGTCTGGGTCGAGGCGGCGATCACCACCATCATGGACTGCGAAGATTCGGTCGCCGCTGTCGACGCCGAGGACAAGGTCGTCGTCTACCGCAACTGGCTCGGGCTGATGAAGGGCGACCTTGCGGAAGAAGTCACCAAGGGCGGCAAGACCTTCACGCGAAAACTCAATCCCGACCTCGACTACACCGCGCCGGATGGCTCGACCTTCCTGGCGAAGTGCCGCTCGCTGATGCTGATCAGGAATGTCGGTCACCTGATGACCAATCCGGCGATCCGCCTGTCCGACGGCAGCGAGGTGCCGGAGGGCATGATGGACGCGGCTGTCACCGCGCTGGCCGCGCTGCACGACGTCGGCCCGAACGGACGGCGCGCCAACTCGCGCACCGGCTCGGTCTATGTGGTGAAGCCGAAGATGCACGGGCCCGACGAAGTCGCCTTCGCCGTCGAGATTTTCGCGCGCGTCGAAAAGCTGCTGGGGATGGCGGAAAACACCATCAAGATGGGCATCATGGACGAGGAGCGGCGCACCACCGTCAACCTCAAGGAGGCGATCCGCGCTGCCAGGGAGCGGGTTGTCTTCATCAACACCGGCTTTCTCGACCGCACCGGCGACGAGATCCACACCTCGATGGAAGCCGGCCCGATGATCCGCAAGGGCGACATGAAGCAGGCCGCCTGGATTTCCGCCTACGAGAACCGCAACGTCGACGTCGGGCTGCAATGCGGGCTTGCCGGCCGCGCTCAGATCGGCAAGGGCATGTGGGCGATGCCGGACTTGATGGCGGCGATGCTGGAGCAGAAGATCGCCCATCCGAAAGCCGGCGCCAACACCGCCTGGGTGCCGTCGCCGACCGCCGCGACGCTGCATGCCACGCACTACCACAAGGTCGACGTGCATGCCGCGCAGGCGGCGCTGAAGAGCCGGCCGCGGGCCAAGCTGGACGACATCTTATCGGTGCCGGTGGCGCCGCGCCCGAACTGGACGCCGGAGGAAATCCAGCGCGAGATCGACAACAATGCGCAGGGCATCCTCGGCTATGTCGTGCGCTGGATCGACCAGGGGGTCGGCTGCTCCAAGGTTCCCGACATCAACGACGTCGGCCTGATGGAGGACCGCGCGACGCTGCGCATCTCCTCCCAGCACATCGCCAACTGGCTGCGCCATGGCGTGTGCACGAAAGAACAGGTCATGGACTCGCTGCGGCGCATGGCGGCGATCGTCGACCGCCAGAATGCCGGCGACCCGCTCTACCGGCCGATGGCGCCGGATTTCGATGCTTCGATCGCCTTCCTCGCCGCCTGCGACCTCGTCTTCAAGGGCGCCGAGCAGCCCAGCGGCTACACCGAGCCGGTGCTGCATGCGCGGCGGCTGGAGCTGAAGGCGAAGGACAGGGCGAGATGACACGCGCGGCCCAGCCCTCCCCCTCGAGGGGAGGGTGGCCAGCCGAAGGCTGGCCGGGTGGGGTCGCAAAGGCCGTGCTCGACGTCCTCATTCGCGCTCCGCGCTGCCGGACCGACCCCACCCGCCTCTCGAAGGGGAAGGCAGTCGCGTATGAGCCTACCCCCACCCCTAACCCCTCCCCACAAGGGGGAGGGGGATCTTGCTGCGCCTCTGCCATACGCCAATCATTGACGATTCCGGTCGGCACGGCTGCCGCAAGGTCCCCCTCCCCCTTGTGGGGAGGGGTTAGGGGTGGGGGTATCGGGCGATCGAATTCCTCGCCGGTTGTCATATGCGATTGCGCTGCCTCGAGGGGGAGGGAGAGCGCTCTCCCATGATCCTGCTCGCCATCGACTGCTCCGCCGGCCTGTGCGCCGCCTGCGTCTACGACACGGAGGCCGGACGCGAGCTCGGCCGCGCTGTGCGCGACCTCGGCAAGGGCCATGCCGAGCACCTGATCGCGGTGATCGAGGAAGCGCTGGGATCAGCCGGAAAGGCCTATGGCGACCTCGGCGCGGTCGGCGTCTCGGTCGGGCCGGGCTCGTTCACGGGCATCCGTGTCGCGGTATCGGCAGCCCGCGGCTTCTCACTCGCCCTCGGCATCCCGGCGATCGGCGTCGACACGCTGGAGGCTCTGGCGGCCGAGGTGCGCGACCGGCTGGGCGCGAAAACCGTGCTGGCGGGGCTGGCTTCCGGTTCCGGCGAGGCAGCGCCGGCGGTGCAGGCGGCCCTTTACGATGATTTTGGACAGGAGCTGTATGCTCCCGCAATCGTGACGTTGGGCGACGCGGCTGATCTGGCAAGAAAGAAGGGTGCGGTGCTCGCCGGCACGGCGGCGGGACGTGTTGCCGCGCTCGCCGGCGGCGGCTTGACGATCGCCTCGGAGGCTGCCACGGCGGACATCGGCGTCTACGCGAGAGTCGCGGCCGCCAAGGGTACGGCCGGAGGCCGTCCGAGTCCGCTCTATCTGCGCGAGCCGGACGCCAAGCCGCAGGCAGGGTTCGTCCTGCCGAGACGGGAGGAGTGATGCGCATACCGTTCATGCAGCCCCGCCAGCGGGAGTTCGCTGTGGGGCCGCTCACGGCCTCGGACCTGGCGGCCCTCGCCGCCATTCATCGCGAGGATTTCGCCCGGCCGTGGAGCGAGGAGGAGTTTCACGGCCTGCTCACGCAGGACACGGTGTTCGGCTTCACCGTGCGCGAGGTCGGCCACGGCCAGGAAGCGCCGGCGGGCTTCGTGCTGGCGCGGCTGGTGGCCGGCGAGGGCGAGATCCTGACGGTTGCGGTGGCGCGCGCCAGCCGCCGGCAGGGGCTGGGCTGGCAGCTGATGGACGCCGTGCTGCGCGACCTGCATGCGCGCCGCGCCGAGGCATTGTTCCTCGAAGTCGACGAAAACAATGCCGCGGCGCTGGCGCTCTATCGCCGCCTCGGCTTCCTGCAGGTCGGCCGCCGCGCCAACTATTACGCGAATGCAACGGGGCCGGCCGGCGGGGCGCTTGTGATGCGCCGTGATCTCCGTTAAGTATTTTGCCGCCAAATCGGATGCAATTCTGCCGGTACGGGCTCTCTTTGAACTCAAGATCTCTGCCGCAGGTCATGCCTCCGGGCACATTCAAGGCAAAGGCCTCGACTTCAACCAGAACCTGGCCCGGCATCCAGGGTCTTCCCCTGTCGGGTTTCTTGCTTCGGGACCGGCTTGAACGCGGCTTCGGCTGTGGCCCGCGTCGCTCCCGTCGCTTTTTTCCCGTCACCGGACGATCGAATCGCATCCGGTTTGGTCCCTTCCGCAAAGCCCGCCCCGGCAGCACCGGCAGAGAGACCGCGCGGCGATGATCGGGACGCTGCGGACCGTCTTCGCGCTCGCCTGCGTGGCGCTTCTCACCCTGGCGATCGCCCTGCCGCAATGGCTGTGCGTGACCACCGGCCTGTGCCGTGGCCGCCGTCTGCTGCGGCTCTGGCATCGGACTGCCGCGCGGCTGCTCGGGCTGCGCATCCGCGTCTTCGGCAATCTCGCCCATGGCCGGCCGCTGCTGATCGCCTCGAACCACGTCTCCTGGATCGACGTCGTCGTGCTGGCGGCGGTGGCGGACGTCTGCTTCATCGCCAAGTCGGAGATGGCCCGTTGGCCGGTCTTCGGCTGGTTCTCCAGGATGCAGCGCTCCGTCTATGTCGAGCGCGACAGGCGCGGAAAATCCGGCAGGCAGGCGAGCGAGATCGCGGCGCGGCTGGCCGAAGGCGACGTCATGGTGCTGTTCGCCGAAGGCACGACCGGCGACGGCAACCAGATCCTGCCATTCAAGACGACGCTGTTCGGCGCCGCCTCGATGATGCTGTCGGCCGGAAATCACGAGGAGATGTGGATCCAGCCGGTGGCGCTCGCCTATACGCGGCTGCAGGGCCTGCCGATGGGCCGCCAGCACCGCGGCATTGCTGCCTGGGTCGGCGACGAGGATCTGGTGCCGCACCTTGCAACGGTGCTTCGCGAGGGCGCGCTCGACGTCGAGGTGCATTTCGGCGAAGCGGTGCCGTTCACGGCCAAAAGCAGCCGCAAGGATGTGGCCCGCCAGGTCGAGGAACGCGTGCGCGAGATGCTGCACGCGGCGCTCGCCGACCCGGCCCCGCGGAAGTGACTTGCGTCTGTCCTTCGACGTAAAAAGACGCTAGAAGCCCGGCAATGGAGCATGTTGAGATCGACCGCGCGGGCGAACCGGTGATCGGGACGGGCGCGCAAACGCAGGGCGGCAAGAAGGTCTTCGTCAAGACCTATGGCTGCCAGATGAATGTCTACGACTCGCAGCGCATGACCGATGCGCTGGCGGCCGACGGCTATGCCGCGACCGACCGCATGGAGGAGGCCGACCTCGTCCTGCTCAACACCTGCCATATCCGCGAGAAGGCGGCCGAAAAGGTCTATTCCGAACTCGGCCGCATCCGCGAGGTCAAGCGCGAGCGCGAGAAGGCCGGCGCCGGGATGACGATCGGCATCGCCGGCTGCGTCGCCCAGGCGGAGGGCCGCGAGATCATCCGCCGGGCGCCGGTGGTCGACCTGGTGATCGGCCCGCAGACCTACCACCGCTTGCCGGAGGCGCTGCGCAAGGTGCGATCGGGCGAGAAGGTGGTCGAGACGGACTATGCCGTCGAGGACAAGTTCGAGCACCTGCCGCAGGCCCGCCGCGCCGACCTCGCCAAGCGCGGCGTGACCGCCTTCCTCTCCGTGCAGGAAGGCTGCGACAAGTTCTGCACCTTCTGCGTGGTGCCTTATACGCGCGGTTCAGAGGTGTCGCGGCCGGTCGCGCAGATTGTTGGCGAGGCCGAGCGGCTGGCTGGTGCGGGCGTGCGCGAGATCACGCTGCTCGGTCAGAACGTCAACGCCTGGCACGGCGAAGGGCCGGATGGAACGGAATGGGGCCTCGGTCGCCTGCTGCACCGGCTCGCCGAGATTCCCGGAGTGGCGCGGCTGCGCTACACCACAAGCCATCCGCGCGACATGGACGACGAGCTGATCGCCGCCCACCGCGACCTGGCCGAGCTGATGCCATACCTGCACCTGCCGGTGCAGGCGGGCTCCGACCGCATCCTCAAGGCGATGAACCGGCGCCACAAGGCGGCGGACTATCTCGCGCTGCTCGAGCGCATCCGCGCAGCGCGCTCCGACATCGCCATGTCCGGCGACTTCATCGTCGGCTTTCCCGGCGAGACGGAGGCGGATTTCGAGGCCACCCTCGATCTGGTGCGCGCCGTCGGCTATGCGCAGGCCTTCTCCTTCAAATATTCCCCGCGCCCCGGCACGCCCGGCGCCGAGATGAAGGGGCACCTGCCCGAAAAGGTGAAGGACGAGCGCTTGCAGCGCCTTCAGGCGCTCCTATTTGAGCAACAGCACGATTTCACCCGGAGCCGCGTCGGCATGCGCTTCGACGTCTTGATCGAGAAGCCGGGCCGCCAGACCGGCCAGCGTGCCGGCCGGTCGCCGTGGCTGCAGCCGGTAATCGTTGATGAAACCGTCGGCGAAATCGGCGAGATTGTTCCAGTGCGAATCACCAGGGCGGAAGCCTCGACGCTTTTCGCCGAGCCCGCCTGAGGCGGACGGAAGAGGAGAGACGTTTGGTCGCCAACGCAGATCTGAAGCAGGCGCCTTCCGGGGCGTCCGACATGGCGCACATCGTCCTGACCTTCGACAACAACAAGCACGCCGGCGCGCTGTACGGCCAGTTCGACGAGAACCTGGCGCGGCTCGAGCAGAAGCTCGGGGTCGACATCCGTTCGCGCGGCAACCAGGTGTCGATCAAGGGCGACGCCGTTGCCGCCGAGCAGGCGCGGCGGGCGCTCGACCAACTCTACGGCATCCTGCAGAAGGGCGCGCTGATCGCCCAGTCGGACGTCGACGGCGCCATCCGCATGGCGATCGCCGCCGACGACCAGCTGACCCTGCCGACGCTGGAGCGCAAGGGCAAGGTGGCGGCCGCGCAGATCTCGACGCGCAAGCGCACCATCTATGCCCGCTCGCTCAACCAGGACGCCTATATGCGCGCGCTGGAGCGCGCCGAGCTGGTGTTCGGCGTCGGCCCGGCCGGTACGGGAAAAACCTATCTGGCGGTGGCGCATGCGGCGATGCTGCTGGAGCGCGGCATGGTCGAGCGCATCATCCTGTCGCGCCCGGCGGTGGAGGCGGGCGAGCGGCTGGGTTTCCTGCCCGGCGACATGAAGGAGAAGGTCGATCCCTACCTGCGGCCGCTCTACGACGCGCTCTACGACATGATGCCGGCCGACAAGGTCGAGCGGGCGCTGACCGCCGGCGTCATCGAGATCGCCCCGCTTGCCTTCATGCGCGGCCGAACCCTGGCGCATTCGGCTGTCATCCTCGACGAGGCGCAGAACACCACGCCGATGCAGATGAAGATGTTCCTGACGCGTCTCGGCGAGAACTCGCGCATGATCGTCACCGGCGATCCCACGCAGATCGATCTGCCGCCGCAGACGAAATCGGGCCTGGTGGAAGCGCTGCGCATCCTCGACGCCATTTCCGGCGCCGTCATCGTCCGGTTCGGCGACGTCGACATCGTGCGCCATCCGCTGGTTGCCGAGATCGTGCGCGCCTACGACCGCGATGCAAAGCTTTCGCGCGGGCTGGGCGTCGACGAGGATTGAAGCAAAAGCATTCGGGAATCCGCTGACCCATGCCTGCAAAGGCCCGGAAGGAACAGACGATTGCCGTCGAGATCGACCTGACGGTCGAGGCGGGCGATTGGCCGTCCCAGGAAGCGCTGGGCACGCTCGCCGCCCATGCCGTCGAGGCGGCTCTCGCCGAAGCGGGCGCGCATGCGAAACACCCCGTGGAACTCAGCCTGCTGTTCACGGACGACGCGCATGTCCGGATCCTCAATGCCGACTGGCGCGGCAAGGACAAGCCGACCAACGTGCTTTCCTTTCCGGCCTTCCCGACGACGGTCGGCGATCCGCTGCCGCCCATGCTGGGCGACATCGTTCTGGCCGCGGAGACGGTCCGCGGCGAGGCGGAACTGGAAGGCAAGCCGCTCGATCACCATATTACGCACCTCATCGCGCATGGCCTGCTGCACCTGATCGGGCATGACCACGAGACGGACGCGGAGGCGGACGCGATGGAGGGGCTCGAGCGCCGGGCGCTGGCGAGGCTTGCCATTCCCGATCCCTACGCGTAACAGGAAGGCGTCAAACGACCGGAACGAGATGAACGACACTCCCGAGACTGCCGCCAGCCCCGATACGGGCAGCGTCAGGAAGATCGCGGACACGGCAGAAGAACCGCCCAGTCCGAGTACCGCCGCGTCGGCCGTCGCCGAGCGCTCCTCCTTCATAGACTGGCTGTCTGCGCTGTTCCGCCAAAAGAACGGCAGCACGCTGCGCGAGGACCTGACCGACGCACTGGCCGAGAGCGCGCCCGACGGCGAGGCGTTCTCGCCGGCCGAGCGGGCGATGCTGAACAACATCCTGCGGCTGCGCGAGGTGCGCGTCGAGGACGTGATGGTGCCGCGTGCCGACATCGAGGCCGTCGAGATATCGATCACGCTGGGCGAGCTGCTCAACGTGTTCGAGCAGTCCGGCCATTCGCGCATGCCGGTCTATGCCGAGACGCTCGACGATCCGCGCGGCATGGTCCACATCCGCGACGTGCTTGCCCACATCACCCGGTCCGCCCGCGCCAAGAAGGGGCGCGCCACGCGCAAGCCGCCGGCCGGAGCGGTGGCGCTCGACCTCGCCAATGTCGACCTCGGCCGTTCGATCGGCGAACTCAACCTGATCCGCTCGGTGCTGTTCGTGCCGCCGTCCATGCTCGCCTCTGACCTGATGGCGCGCATGCAGGCCGCGCGCACCCAGATGGCGCTGGTGATCGACGAGTATGGCGGAACCGACGGCCTGGCCTCGCTGGAGGACATCGTCGAGACAGTGGTCGGCGACATCGAGGACGAGCACGACGAGGACGAGCCGCTGATCACCCAGGCGGGCGACGGCGTCTACATCGTCGACGCGAAGGCCGAGATCGACGACGTCGCCAAGCTGATCGGCGACGATTTCGCCCCCGGCGAGCACAGCGACTATGTCGACACCATCGGCGGGCTGATCTTCAACGCGCTCGGCCGCGTGCCGGCGCGTGGAGAGGTGGTGCAGGCTGTACCCGGCTTCGAGTTCCATGTGCTCGATGCGGATCCGCGCCGGGTGAAGCGCGTGCGCATCGTTGAGGGCAAGGCGGAGCGCCGCCGCCGCGCCGCCAAGATGGAGCAGGCTGAGCAGGATTAGGCCGAGTTCCCGCCCGGGAACGATTTTGCCCGGTCTGTCTGAAAGCCGAATTTCGTACGAGATCGGCGCTCGAAGCGGAAGCGCAGGGGACAGTTACTTTTCGGCCCGCGCGACCTCTGAATCGCTGCGGCTTTTCTGCCGAAAGAAAGTAATACCGCGCCGTCTCGGTAGCGAACGTCCTGCGCCAATTTCGGGTTGTGGGGTAGAGCGGGCAAACCTGTCCGCGGAGCCCAAGACGGGCCGGGTCCGGCGTTTCATTCCAGCCTTCGCCACGCTATGTTCCAGTCATGACCGCCGCCCCGCTCTCCCCTGAAGAACTCGAACGCTACGCCCGCCACATCGTCCTGCCCGAGGTCGGCGGGGCGGGGCAGCAGAGGTTGAAGCGGGCGCGGGTGCTGGTGGTCGGCGCCGGCGGGTTGGGCGCGCCGGTGCTGCAATATCTGGCGGCCGCCGGGATCGGCACGCTGGGCGTGGTCGACGACGATACCGTGTCGCTCTCCAACCTGCAGCGGCAGGTGATCCATGACACCGCGTCGGTAGGCGAGGCGAAGAACGCCAGCGCCGCCCGCGCGATCGCCCGCATCAATCCCGGTGTGACGGTGGAGGCTTATGACCTCCGCCTCACCACCGACAATGCGCGCGAGCTGGTGCGCGGCTACGACATCGTCGCCGACGGTTCCGACAATTTCGACACGCGCTATGCGGTGGCCGATGCCTGCGAGGCCGAGGAGAAGCCGCTGGTGCATGCCGCGGTCGGCCGCTTCGACGGCTCGATCACCGTGCTGAAGCCGTTCGAGGCGGATGGCGACGGGCGGCTGAACCCGTCCTATCGCGACCTCTTCCCGGAGCCGCCGCCGCCCGGCATGGTGCCCTCCTGCGCCGAGGCCGGCGTGCTCGGGGCGCTCACCGGCGTCATCGGGACGTTGCAGGCGATGGAGGTGATCAAGCTGGTCACCGGCATCGGCGAGCCGCTGGTCGGCCGGCTGCTGCTCTATGACGGGCTCGGCGCCCGCTTCGACACGGTGAGATACAGGCGCCCGGCGGCATGACCGCGTTGCCCGGCGCGCTGACGATCCGCCGAGGCGCCGCCGGGTTCACCGCCTGGGACGAGCTGCTTGCGCTGATCCTCGCCTCCTTCGCCTGGATGGAGGGTCGCATCGACCCGCCGTCCTCGGCGCTCGAGCTGTCGGCGGAAGGCCTGCGGGCGAAATGCACTGTCGAGACGCCGTTCCTCGCCTTTCTCGATGGGCGGCTCGTCGGCTGCGCCTTCCTGGCGGAGCGGACCGACCATTTCTACCTCGGCAAGCTCGCCGTCGCGCCCGGCCTGCAGGGCAGGGGGATCGGTCGGGCGCTGCTCGCCGCGGCGGAGGAGCTGGCGCTCGCTGCCGGCAAACCGGCGATCGTGCTGGAGACGCGGGTGGAACTGGTTGAGAACCATGCCGCCTTCGCGCGGCTGGGCTTTCGCGAGACCGGCCGCGGCGCGCATCCCGGCTTCGACCGGCCGACCTCGCTCACCATGCGGAAGGTGCTGGGGTAGGTGCCAAGGGGACCTCGGTCGGCAGCCTACGAAAAAGGACCCCGCTCGCGACGAGCGGGGCCAGGGCCGAACGGCATCAGGCCGCCAGGATGAAGACGATCTCGTATGTATTCGGATCGACGATGATGATGCGACCGTCAGCCAGGACGAAGAACTGATAGCGCTCATATTGCGGCACGATCTCGATGACGCGCGGCGGCAGCGGCCGCAGGGTCACGGTCCGCGGCACCTCGACGCCGACGCTGACGTCGATATCGATGTCGGCCGGCTCGGGTGCGCTTTCGACGATGATGTTGCGGATCTCGGTCCGCTGCTCCGTATTGATGTCGACGCTGGCCGTCGTCTCCCTGGAGACGTCGTTCTCGCCTTCGGTGGTGGAGGCGGTGCCTTCGGTCTTGTTCGTGCCTTCCTCGGTCGTCGACGCTGTACCCTCGGTTCCGCTCTTGTCCTCCTCCGTTGCAGCCGTACCTTCGGTCTTCTTCGTACCGCTGTCGGCCGCGGCTTCGCCCTCGGTCTGCTTGGTCGTGCCCTCGGCCTTGGTCGATGCGTTGCTCTCTGCACCGGCCTGGCCGGGCTTCTTCTTCATGGCGTCGGCGCCGGCGCTTTCGGAGGCGGGCTCATCCTGCGTCGCGCCGGCAGCCTTGCCGTCCTGTTTCATGGCATCGGACGCGGCGGCGTCCGGCTGGGCCTGTCCGCCCTGCTGGGCGGGAGCCTGGACCCGTCCGGTCTTGCCGTCCTGGACGGTCCCGCTCGCCTCAGGGGACGCTCCCGCCTGGGGCGGCTTCACCACCGGTGCCTGGCCGGATGCTCCGGGGTCCGGTGCCTCCTGCGCGATGACGGGAAAGGCGAGAGCCGAGGACAGCAATGCCGCGGCGATCAGCGAAAGTCGGGTTCTCATCGGGTACCTCCATTGCAAGGACTTCCCTCGGATGCGCTAACCCGGGCGGAGTGCTGCTGTTCCGTCACGAAATGTGACGCGCTTCCGCAAGGCGTGCGGAATGTTCCGAAGCGTGAACGGATGGCAGGATCGGAGCCTGCCACCTGGAAAATATGGGCCGGCGGCTATGGAGGCGGCGGGGCTATTCGCTGCGTCCGAGGGCGCGGGCGACCGCCGCCTCGGCGGGTTGGATCGCGTCCGGTGTGCCGACCGTGATCCAGCTGCCGGAAAGCGGCATGCCGAACAGCCGGCCGGCGGCGATGGCCTGGTCGAAATAGCGGTTGAGCGACGTCTTGGCGACCGGCGCGCCGGCGAAGATGCGCGGGTGCAGGATGCCGGCGCCGGCGTAGATCAGGCCGGACGGAGCGCCGGCGGCGCGCGCTAGCCTACCGTCCGCGGCGAGCAGGAAGTCGGTGCCGCCGCTATGGCCGGTCGCGTTCTCCAGCGCCGAGAGCAGCAGCAGTATGTCCATCCGCTCGGGATCCCACTGCGCCGCGAGCCGCCGCAGGTTGGGCTCCGGGCCGTCGATCCAGAAGGTGTCGGCATTGAGCACGAAGAACGGCTCGCCGCCGAGTGCCGGCAGCGCCTTGACGATGCCGCCGGCCGAATCCAGCAGCCCCTCGCGCTCGTCGGAGATCACGATCTCCGGCACGGCGCGCGCGGCGACGTGGGCGACGATCTGGTCGGGCAGGTAGTGGACGTTGACCACGGCCTTCTCGACGCTGGCGGCCGCAAGGCTGTCCAGGCCCCAGTCGAGCAGCGCTCTGCCGGCCACTTTCACCAGGGGCTTCGGCAGCGTGTCGGTGATCGGCCGCATGCGCACGCCGAGCCCGGCCGCCAGCACCATCGCCGTTTTCGGGGCGCCGCTCATCAGTCCTCCGCCAGCAGGCCGTGCGCGTCGTACAGCGCCGCCACCGGCGCCAGCGCCGGATGCGCAAGCGCTCGCCTGACATAGGCGCGGATGCGCGGCAGGTGCTTCAGATACCCGGGCTTGCCGTCGCGTTCCTTCAGCCGCACGAAGATGCCGAGGACTTTCGTGTTCCGCTGCGCCGCGCAGATCGCATAGGCCTCGCGAAAAGCCGCCTCGTCGAAGCCGCCCGCGGCATGGCGCGCCGCCACGTAGGCGGCCACCGTCGCCTGCTCGATGTCCTCGGGAATGGTGACGCGGGCGTCCATGCCGAGCGAAGCGACGTCATAGGCGAGCGGGCCGATCAGCGCGTCCTGGAAATCGAGGACGCCGATGCGCTCGCTCCCCGAGCGGTCATCACGCCAAACGAAATTGGGCGCCTGGACGTCGCGCAGCACAAGGCCGGCTTCTGCCTTGTCGAGACGCTCGAACACGACGTTCCAGGCCTGTGCGAATTGCCGGCGCAGGGTGGCGTCGGCGTGCCGGCCCGTCTTCCACGGCACATACCAGTCGAGCAGCAACTCCGTCTCGATCGCCAGGGCGCCACGATCGAAGGGCGGCATGTCGTGGAACACGCCGGGCGCCGCCCGCAGCCGCGTCGGCCAGGGTTTTTCGTGCAGGGCCGCGAGCAGTTCGGCCGCCGCCGCATAGCGCCCGGCAACCGGCCGCCCCTCGGCATCGAGGAAACTGCCGGTGCCGAGATGCTCGAGCAGCAGAAAACCTTGATCGAGGTCGGAGGCGAGCACCTCCGGCGCCGCGATGCCGCGTTCGCGCAGGGCCTTGCCGATGGCGACGAAGGCCGTCACGGTCTGTGCCGTGTGGGCGATCACGGCATAGGGCTTGCCGTCCTTGACCGGCGGTCCAAGCACGAGGCGGGGCGAATTCATCAGGATGCGGTCCGGGCCGCCGGCGGACCGGACGGTCTCGTAGGCGCGTGCCGAGGCGTCGCCTGGAAACGGAATGCGGTCGGCAGCCTCCGCTTCGGCCCTGTCCAGGAAATCGCGGATCGCCAGCGAGCGCGCCACGCGGTCGAAGGCAGGTCCGCTGCCGGAGACGATGGCACGGCGGCCCTCGCCCTCGTGCAGAAGCGCGACCGTGACGGTCCCGCCGGGCAGCCGGCCGCCGGCCTGCTCCGGCCACTCGACGACGACGGCGCCCTCGCTCAGCGCCTCGTCGAAGCCGAGTTCGTCCAGCTCCGACGGGCCACCCAGCCGGTAGAGGTCGAAATGGCTCACCGCCACCCGGCCGTCATAGCTCTGCACCAGCGTGAAGGTCGGGCTCGGCACTTCGAGCTCGGCGTCGCCGGCATTGGCGCGCACCAGCGCGCGCGCCAATGTGCTCTTGCCGGCACCGAGGTCGCCGGAGAGGGCCAGCGCATCGCCAGGCTTAAGCGCCAATGCCAGGTCCTGGCCGAGCCGCGCCGTCGCCGCTTCGTCGGGCAGGAAACGTTCGAGGGTCATGCAGCCTTATATCACTCCGCCGCGGCGCGCACGCGCGATGGCACCAGCGGGAACAGGCAGGTCACCGTCGTTCCGGCGCCGGGGCCGGTGTCGATGCGAACCGTGCCGCCGTGGAGCTCGACGAAGCTCTTGACCACGGACAAGCCGAGCCCCGCTCCGCGGCGGCGACCGCCATTGACGCGCGATTCGAAGCGGCGGAATACGGTGTCGAGCACCTCCGGTGCCATGCCCGGACCGTCGTCGTGGACGGAGAACTCGACGCCCTGCGCCGTGGTCCGGCAGGCGAGCGTGATCGTGCTGGCCGCCGGCGCGTAGTTCACCGCATTGCTGAGCAGATTGTAGAGAACCTGGCGGATGCGTATCTCGTCGCCATGGAAGGTTTTCGGCGCCTCCGCGGTGTCGATCGCCAGCTTGATCGAATGCTCTTCCAGTCGGTCGCTGACCAGCGCCGCGGCCGCCGCGACCGTCTGGCCGATCCTCACCTCGGATATCTCGAGCTCCATGATGCCGGCGTCGACGGTGGCAAGGTCCAGGATGTCGTTGACGACCGTCAGCAGGACCGCCGAGGACGAGCCGATATGCTCGACATATTCGCGCTGCCGCGGCGACAGCGGTCCGGTGGCCGGCAGCGACAGGAGCTCGGTGAAGCCGATGATGTTGGTCAGCGGCGAGCGCAGCTCGTATGACACGTGCTGGACGAAGTCGTTCTTGAGCTGGTCGGCCTTCTGCAACGCCTCGTTCTTGTCGATCAGCGCGCGCTCGACATTGACGCTGTCGGTGACGTCGACGAAGGTCATCATAACCTGGCCGTTGGGCAGGTGGATCACGGCGTAACGCAGCACCACGCCGCTCTTCAGCTCCGCCTGGCCGTTACGGTCGCGCCGCTCGTCGTCGAAGCCGGTGACCGCCGCGACGAAGTCGCGCCAAGGATTGTCGTTGGCGAAGGCGTCGCACCATGCCTGGATGGCGGAGATGTGCATCGACTGGGCGACGACGTCGGCCGGCAGCTTCCACAGCGCTGTGAAGGCCGGGTTGGCGAGCCGGATGCGGCCGTCCGGGCCGAACACCGCCACGCCCTCGGCGAGGTTATCGAGGGTTTCGCCCTGCACCCGGACCGCCGTGTTGTAGCGGCTCTCGAGATTCATCCGCTCGGTCAGGTTCTCGAAGATCCAGGTGACGCCGCCGTTCGACTGCGGATTGGCGACGACGCGCACCGTGCGCCCGTCCGGCAGATGCCACCAGTGCTCCTGCGACTGGACGGCGCGATAGGCCTCGAGCAGGTTCTCCTTCCAGCGCCGCCATTCCGGCTGCTCGGCGATCTTGCCGTCGCTGCGCAGCCGGTCGAGCAGCAGCGCGTTGTCGGGCGCGCTTTCGAGAAAGCTCGGCTCCAGTCCCCACAGCTTCTGGAACGCCTGGTTGAAGAAGCGCAGCTTCTCCTTGGCGTCGAAAATGGCCACCGCGGTGGTGAGCTGGTCGAGGGTGTCGGCGTGGCTGCGCACCGCGCGCTCGAACTCCTCGCGGATGGTCGAAGCGGCGCTGATGTCGGTGGCGAGGCCGGCGGCGCCCTCGCTGCCGGAGAAATCGGTCACGGCGAAGATGCGGCGGTCGCCGGCCACCACGGTCGAGACGGTCTGGTCGAAGACGCGGCTCTGCCGATGATGCGCGGCGATCGATTCACGCGCGATCGTACCGAGGAATTCCTTGTTGTCGCGCACCGCCTCGCCGCCGTCGACGGCCTCGACCGCCTCGGCATAGGCGCGGTTGACCCATTTCAGCCGGCCGTCGGCGGAGCGCAGCCAGAAGGGCATCTTCAGCGCGTCGATCAGCCCGAGCATGGTGTCGTAGTCGGCGGCGAGCCGCTGGTTCTCCAGCTTCAGCCGCGCCTGCACGCGCAGGTTCTCCGACAGGCTGGTGAAGCGCACGATCACATGCGAGGCGGTCTTGCGGCCCTGCACCTCGAGCGGCACGCCGGTATTGGTCTCGACCGTCAGGTCGAAGGCGACGGCCTTCTCGCGCAGCGCCAGGACCGCATGGTCGAGCGCGGCGGCCGAGCGCGGCATCAGCCAGCGGCCGAAGGCGAGGAAGGCGGCCCGCTCGTCCGGGGCGCCGGTATCGGTCGGCAACGCGCCCAGCAATTCCGCCTTCTGGCGATCGCTCGCCCACACGACGAGGCGCTGGTCGCGCAGGTTGAGCAGCGCGTCGGAGCGGTGGAGGGAAGCGTTGAGGTCGGCGACCCGGGCGCGCAGCTCGACATTCTCCGCGGCGGTGCGGGTCCGCTCGCGGATCAGCGCGATGGCCGAGATCAGCGCGGCACCCATCACGCCGGTGACGACCGCGATCTGGATGACCTCGACCGTGTTGACGGTGAGCGAGATCGCTTTCGCCTGGGCCAGCGCCGGCAGGAACGGCAGGCCCACCGAAAGGGCGGCGCCGCCGACGGTCGCCTTCAGCGCGCGGATGAGCACGGCGCGAAGCCCGCCACCCTCCGTCCTCGAATCGGTGCGCCGGCCCGTTCCGGCCTGTCCCGCGTGTCGCGGGCCTTCCCCCGGCATGTCCTGTTCCTCTCCGCGCCTGTCTGCAAGACCGCCCCCGGTCCGACGACCGGATGGCCGTAAGCGTCGCGAATCACAGTCAACATACAGGGTCGGCGAATCGACGTGAAGAAGTTTGCCGCGCAAAACAAAGCCGGGCGAAAAGTCAATCGCCCGGCCACAATATATTGTGTTATATGGTTAAGAGATCAATACCTGTAGTGTTCCGGCTTGAACGGTCCCTGCGGCGTCACGCCGATATAGGAGGCCTGCTCGGAGCTGAGCTCGGTCAGCCGGGCGCCGAGCTTGTCGAGGTGCAGGCGGGCGACCTTCTCGTCGAGATGCTTCGGCAGCACGTAGACCTTGTTCTCGTACTGGCCGGGCTTGGTCCACAGCTCCATCTGCGCCAGCACCTGGTTGGTGAAGGACGCCGACATGACGAAGCTCGGATGGCCGGTGGCGTTGCCGAGATTGAGCAGGCGGCCCTCCGACAGCAGGATCATCCGCTTGCCGTCCGGGAAGGTGATCATGTCGACCTGCGGCTTGACGTTGGTCCATTTCAGGTTCTTCAGCGCCGCAACCTGGATCTCGTTGTCGAAGTGGCCGATGTTGCCGACGATCGCCATGTCCTTGAGCAGGCGCATGTGGTCGAGCGTCACCACGTCCTTGTTGCCGGTGGTGGTGATGACGATGTCGGCGGTTGGGGCGGCGTCCTCGAGGGTGACGACCTCGAAACCGTCCATCGCCGCCTGCAGCGCGCAGATCGGATCGACCTCGGTCACCTTGACGCGGGCGCCGGCGCCGCTGAGCGAGGCAGCCGAGCCCTTTCCGACGTCGCCGTAGCCGCAGACGACCGCGACCTTGCCGGCCATCATCACGTCGGTGCCGCGGCGGATGCCGTCGACCAGCGATTCCTTGCAGCCGTATTTGTTGTCGAACTTCGACTTGGTGACCGAGTCGTTGACGTTGATCGCCGGGAAGGGCAGCAGGTCCTTCTTCTGCAGCTGGTAGAGGCGGTTGACGCCGGTGGTGGTCTCCTCGGTGACGCCGCGGATGGCGTCGCGCTGCTTGGTGAAGAAACCCGGGCTGGCGGCCAGCCGCTTCTTGATCTGGGCGAAGAGGATCTCCTCTTCCTCGCTGCCCGGCTTCGACAGGACGTCCTCGCCGGCCTCGGCGCGGGCGCCGAGCAGGATGTACATGGTGGCGTCGCCGCCGTCGTCGAGGATCATGTTCGACAGGCCGCCATCGGCCCACTGGAAGATCTTGTCGGTGTACACCCAATAGTCATCCAGCGACTCGCCCTTGACGGCATAGACCGGGATGCCGCTGGCGGCGATCGCCGCGGCGGCGTGGTCCTGGGTCGAGAAGATGTTGCACGACGCCCAGCGGATCTCGGCGCCGAGCGCCTTCAGCGTCTCGATCAGCACCGCCGTCTGGATGGTCATGTGCAGCGAGCCGGTGATGCGGGCGCCCTTGAGGGGCTTCGCGTTGCCGAACTCTTCGCGGCAGGCCATCAGGCCCGGCATCTCGGTCTCGGCGATGTCGATTTCCTTGCGGCCCCAGTCCGCGAGAGCAAGGTCGGCGACCTTGTAGTCCTTATCCGCCATGGCAGTGCTCCAAGTTGAGGCCCGGGCAGGTGCCCGACGGGCCGGATCGGGCGACTGACTAGCAGAAACGCCGGGGGGCGGCAATGGAGACATAAAGAAATCTTTATTCGTGCATGTCTTCCGCGCTTGGCGGAGGCGGACACGAAGGCAGGCTGGCGGTGTCGGCCAAGCGGATCCTGGCGGCGGACGGGGACGGCCCGCTTGCAGCCTCGAAACGTAGGCCCCGTGCAGGATGTCGAGGCAATATCCGCTTCCGCCCGGTCCCATGTTCCAATCTTCGGGCAAACTCGCTAAGGGTCCGCCAAATTCGCTTGGAGGCGTCCCTTGATCACAGTCATAGGTTCGATAAACCTCGATCTCGTTGCCGACGTCGAGCGCCTTCCCGCGCCGGGCGAGACGGTGCCGGGTTCGGTTTTCCGCACCGCGCCGGGCGGCAAGGGGGCCAACCAGGCGCTGGCGGCGGCCAGGGCCGGCGGCGACACCCGCATGATCGGCGCGGTCGGCAAGGACGCCTTCGCTGCCGAGGCGCTCGCCCTGCTTTCCGACGGCAAGGTCGATCTGTCGGCCGTGCGCGAAACGCATGCCGCGACCGGCGTCGCACTGATCTTCGTCGACGGCAAGGGCGAGAACGTCATCGTCGTGGTGCCCGGTGCCAACGGCACGGTGGTTGCCGGCGACGTCGCGGCGGCAAAGCTGAGCAGGAGCGAGATCGTGCTGCTCCAGCACGAGATCCCGCTCGACACCGTGGCGGCGGCGCTCGACGCTGCACGCGCCGCCGGCGCCGTCTCCATCCTCAACACCGCGCCGTTCCGGCCCGAGGCGGCGGGCCTGCTCGCCAGGGCGGACTTCGTCGTCGCCAACGAGACCGAATTCGACCTTTATGCCGAGGCGCTCGGACTGGCCGGCGGTACCCGCGAGGCGCGCATGCGCGCCTTTGCCGACGGGACCGGCCGCACCATCGTGGTCACGCTCGGCGGGGACGGCGTCGCCGCCGTCGGCGAAGGCCGGCTGCTACGGGTGGCGGCCCTGCCGGTGACGCCGGTGGATACGGTCGGCGCCGGCGACACGTTCTGCGGCTATCTCGCGGCCGGGCTCGGCGAAGGGCTGGCGCTCGACCAGGCGCTGGCGCGGGCCGCTGCAGCCGGTTCGCTCGCCTGCCTCCAGCCGGGCGCACAGCCGGCCATCCCGCTGCGCGGCGACGTCGACGCGGCCCTGCGCGCGGCCTGACGGGAGACGCGTCGGCAGGCGGATAGGAGCCAGCGACGGCGCTGCCCGATCGCCGTAGGGCACCCGGACGCTGATCTCGCCGGCGCGAGGCAGGAAGGCGTCGCCCACACGCAGCGATGGCGCGGCTTCGGACGTCATCGACTTGCCCAGCCTTTCATAGTAGGCAACACGACGGTCGGCGCATAACCGCCGCGAACGAACGGGAGGATGAGAATGTTCCGCTGGGGTGTCCTGTCGACTGCCAAGATCGGGCGCGAGCAGTTGCTGCCCGCCATCCAGGACGCCGAGAACGGCGTGCTGACGGCGGTGGCGAGCCGCGACGTGGCCAAGGCCCGCGCGCTCGCCGACCGCTTCGGCGCGCCGCATGCCTTCGGCTCCTACGAGGAGATGCTTGCCTCCGACACGATCGACGGCGTCTACATCCCCCTGCCGACCTCGCAGCATGTCGAATGGGCGGTGAAGGCGGCCGACGCCGGCAAGCATGTGCTGGTCGAGAAGCCGCTGGCGCTTGACGCGAAGGACATCGCCGAGGTGATCGCCGCCCGCGACCGCAACAAGGTGCTGGTCTGCGAGGCTTTCATGGTGGTCTACCACCCGCAGTGGAAGAAGGTGCGAGAGCTGGTGCAGGACGGCGCCATCGGCCGGCTGCGCCACGTGCAGGGCGCCTTCTCTTATTACAACATCGACGCCACCAACATGCGCAACATCCCCGAACTCGGCGGCGGCGCGCTGCCGGACATCGGCGTCTACCCGACGGTCTCGACCCGTTTCGTCACCGGCCAGGAGCCGCTGCGCATCCAGTCGACGGTCGAGCGCGACCAAAAGTTCGGCACCGACACCTATTCCAGCACCAAGGCCGATTTCGGCGATTTCCACCTCACCTTCTACTGCTCGACGCAGATGGCATTGCGCCAGTTCATGGTCTTCCACGGCGAAAAGGGGTTCATCGAGGTGCATGCGCCGTTCAACGCCGGCGACTACGACCACCACCGCATCGAGCTGCACAACCAGACCCACACCGAGGCGACCGTGTTCCGCTTCCCGGCGACGCGGCAATACCGGCTGGAGGTCGAGACCTTTGCCCGCGCCGCGCTGGGCGGCGACGATCCGGTGTTCACGCTGGAGGAGTCGGTCAAGAACCAGAAGGTCATCGACGCCATCTTCCGCGCCTCTGAAAAGGACGGCTGGGAGCCGGTCTGAGCGTTCTCACCGGTTCCGGCCGTTTCACCACCACACCCCGCCGCGCGTCAGCCGGATGCGCGGGATCCCGTCCGGCGCATTGAGCGACGTCTCGCAACCCGGCTGGTCGTCGAGATCGGCGAGCGGAGCGAAGAACGTGCCGTAGAGCGGGCTGCGCGGCCGCAGTCCGCGTCGTTCGCGGATCGACGGGATCATCGACCGGCGCGGCGTCGGCTGCGGCGGGGTCGGCGGCAGAGCTATCACGACGGGGCCGGCGGCCTGCCCCATCTCGGCCTTCAGCGCGGCAAGCCGCGCCAGGCGGTCCTCGGTCGCCGGATGGGTGCGCAGCACCGACGGATCGGGGACGCGGCCGCCCGGCAGCAATATGCCTTCCCACAGCCGGCCGCGTGCCCGCTCCAGCTTCCGCAGCGCCGAGGCGAGCCCGTCGGGATCGCCGGTGAGCACGGCCGCGCCGAAATCGGCGTCGAACTCGCGCGTGCGCGACAGCGCCATCTGCAGCAGGCCGCCGATGGTCGGAGCCGCCAGCAGCACCAGCACCGCCAGCCACGGCACCTGCTCGCCGGCGCCGCCGAACAGGCCGCCGAGGTTGATCAGCAGCGTGAACAGGCCGACGGTCGACATCACCGAGGTGAAGCGCGAGACGATGTCTGCCAGCGCCATCACCTTGACGTCCTCGTGGGCGATGTGGCTGACCTCGTGCGCCAGCACGCCGGCAAGCTCGCGGGTGGTCAGCCGCCGTGCCAGCGCGTCGGTGAGGGCGATGACGGAATCGTCGCGGCGACCGACCGCGAAGGCGTTCAGCATCTGCGAGGGAATGACGTAGAGTTTCGGCACCGCCGGCAGCGCGGCGCGCTCGGCCAGCATCCGCAGGATGCGCACGCCGGCCGGAAAGTTCGCCTCCGTCACCGGCCGCGCCTTGTACATGGACAGCACCATCTGCGGGCTGATGCGGCGCACCGCCGCCAGCGAGACCGCGCCGAAGATGACGGCGAAGATGACGCCGCTCAGCCCGCCGAACACCCAGGCGGTGACGGCGAGCAGCAGCAGGCTGCCGCCGGCGAGGATGCCGGTGTGCAGGGCGTTGACGAAACGGTGGCGGCGCAGCGCGGCCGGGTTGATCGTGGTGGTGGCGGTCATCGACTGAATATGGGGGAAGACGCGGGTTTTGCCCATATTTCCGCCGACTTGACGCTGGGACGGCGCTTGCGCGCGGAAATGGCTGTTCTTATATACGCGCCACAGCCGCCGGACAGGTCGCGGATGCGGTCCGTCAGGCGAATTTCTTGAGAACAGGGGTTTTCACCGGAACGCCTCATTGGGTCCTGAAAACCTGCTAAGCGGAGAGAATATAGAATGGCAAAAGTTATCGGCATCGACCTCGGAACGACCAATTCCTGCGTCGCCGTCATGGACGGCAAGGACGCCAAGGTCATCGAGAATGCGGAAGGTGCGCGCACGACGCCCTCCATTGTGGCTTTCACCAGCGACGGTGAACGGCTCGTCGGCCAGCCGGCCAAGCGCCAGGCCGTGACCAATCCCGAAAACACCATCTTCGCGGTGAAGCGCCTGATCGGCCGCCGCTACGACGATCCGGTGACCGAGAAGGACAAGAAGCTCGTCCCCTACCACATCGTGAAGGGCGACAATGGCGACGCCTGGGTCGAGGCCGGCGGCAAGAAGCAGTCGCCCTCGCAGATCTCCGCGACCATCCTGCAGAAGATGAAGGAGACGGCGGAAGCCTATCTCGGCGAGAAGGTCGAGAAGGCGGTCATCACCGTTCCCGCCTACTTCAACGACGCCCAGCGCCAGGCCACCAAGGACGCCGGCAAGATCGCCGGCCTCGAGGTGCTGCGCATCATCAACGAGCCGACCGCGGCCGC
>NZ_JCACER010000049.1:0-4292 GCF_059502445.1 Kumtagia sp. | reverse complement strand
CGGGTTCCGCTGCGCGGCCCCGGAATGACGACGCAGAGCTGTCTGCCGCTCCTATGCAAAAACTCATATGCGATAGCCCTGCCCTCGAGGGCAGGGGTCAGGGGTGGGGGTAACTCCATACGCGATTGGCTTAGACAGGAGCAGATCCCGGACGGCCGCGCTTCCGACGGCGTGTTCGGGCGACGGGCATTTCGGAAGGCATGTGAAGCAGGATGGCCGCGGTTGGCCATCCGGGAGGGAATAACGACATAACATCATCGCCCGGCATGGCCGGGCGCAATTGGAGGAGGAGCATCATGAAATACCGCATGTTGTTTACGGCCATCGCAGCCGCGGGTCTGCTGCTCGGGGGCTCGGCGCTGGCGCAGGACAAGAAGCAGCTCGCCTTCGTCGTCAATGCCTCGTCCGACTTCTGGAAGCTGGCGGAAGCCGGCGTGAAGAAGGCGCAGGGAGAGCTGGGCAGCTACGAGCTGCAGTTCCGCTATCCCGCGCAGGGCACGGCGGCGGCGCAGAACGCGCTGATGGACGACCTCGTCACCGCGGGCGTCGATTCCATCATGATCTCGTCGGCCGATCCCAAGAACTCGATCGACGCCTTCAACCGCATCGCCGGGCAGGTGCCGCTGTTCACCACCGACTCCGACGCGCCGGAATCCAACCGCATCGCCTATCTCGGCTCGTCCAACACCGATGCCGGCGTGCAGGCCGGCGAGGAGATGGTGAAGGCCATGGCCGGCAAGGAAGGCAAGTGCATGGGCTTCGTCGGCTTCCTCGGCGCCGACAACGCCAAGGAGCGCATCGCCGGCTTCAAGCAGGCGATCGAGGGCAAGGGCATCGAACTGGTGGACGTGCGCGGCGACGACGTGGACTTCACCAGGGCCCGCACCAATGTCGACGACGTGCTGGTCGCCAACCCGGAGATCAACTGCATGGTCGGGTTCTATTCCTACAACCCGCCGAAGATCTACGAGGCGCTGCAAGCCGCCGGCAAGCTCGGCCAGATCACCGTGGTGGCCTTCGACGAGGACCCGGTGACGCTCGGCGCGGTCAAGGAGGGCTCGTTCGCCTCGACCGTCGTCCAGCAGCCGTTCGAGTGGGGCTATCAGGGCATGAAGCTGATGGCGAAATATCTCGAGGGCGACAAGTCGGGCGTGCCGGAGAACAAGCTGATCATCGTGCCGACCAAGGTGATCGAGAAAGGCAATGTCGACGCGTTCGAGGCCGATTTGAAGGCCAAGATCGCGAGCGCCGGCTGATCGTGACGCACTGAGCGAGACCGGCGCGGCCGACGCGCCGGTCCCGCATGTCGCCGCCATGAGCGCTGCCGCTACCGCCGCACCGTCATCATCGTCGTCCGGGCAGCCGTTCCTGCGGCTCGCCGGCGTGCGAAAATCCTATCCCGGCGTGGTGGCGCTGGCCGGCTTCGACCTCGACGTCTCGCGCGGCGAGGTGATCGGCATCGTCGGCGAGAACGGCGCCGGCAAGTCGACGCTGATGAAGATTCTGGGCGGCGTGATCCGGCCCGACCGCGGGACGATCGAGGTGGACGGGGAGCCGTTCGAGGCGCTGACGGTCGGCCAGTCGATCCGCGCCGGCATCGCCTTCGTCCATCAGGAGCTCAACCTCTTCGACAATCTCGACGTGGCGGCGAACGTCTTCATCGGCCGCGAGCCGCGCAAATACGGGTTTCTCAACCTCGTCGACAGGGAGGGGCAGCGCGCCGCCGTGGCGCCGCTGCTGAAGCGGCTGGGCGCCCATTTCGGACCCGACGCGCCGGTGCGGAAACTGTCGCTGGCGCAGCAGCAGATCGTCGAGATCGCCAAGGCGCTGAGCTACGACGCCAGGCTGATCATCCTCGACGAGCCGACCTCCAGCCTGCCGCTGCGGGAGACCGAAAAACTGCTGGAGGTGATCCGCGGCCTCAAGGCCGACGGCATCTCGGTGATCTTCATCTCGCACCGGCTGCACGAGATCGAGCGCGCCTGCGACCGCGTGGTGGTGCTGCGCGACGGCGTGCTGGCCGGCCGGCTCGACCGCGCCGAAGTGACCTACCAGAAGCTGGTGCGGCTGATGATCGGCCGCGACCTCAAGGTGGTGTACACGCCGCCGGCGGTGGCGCGCGGCGCGGTGGCGCTGTCGGCGCGCGACGTCCGCACATCGGCCTATCCGCACCAGCCGGTCAGCCTGGACCTGCATCGCGGCGAGATTCTCGGCCTTGCCGGGCTGGTCGGCTCCGGCCGCAGCGAGCTGGCCCGCGCCATCTTCGGCATCGATCCGATCTTCGGCGGCTCGCTCGGCTTCGAGGGTGCGCCGCTGGCGGTCAAAGGCACCGGGGATGCGACCCGGCGCGGCATCTTCCTGGTGCCTGAGGACCGCAAGGGCGCCGGCATCCTGCTCGACCTGCCGATCGCCCAGAACATCACGCTGCCCAATCTCGAGGCCTATGCGCGGGGCGGGATCGTGTCGGCGGCGGCGGAGGCGAGGCGCGCCGAAAAGAGCAAGGCCGAGCTCGACATCCGCGCCCCCAGCGTGCAGGCGCTGACCGGCGCGCTGTCGGGCGGCAACCAGCAGAAGGTGGCGCTGGCCAAATGGCTGGCGATGGACCCGCAGGTGATCATTCTCGACGAGCCGACGCGCGGCATCGACGTCGGCGCGAAATTCGAGATCTACCGGCTGATGCGCGCTCTGGCCGACGCCGGCGTGGCCGTGCTGATGATCTCCTCAGACATGGAGGAGGTGATCGGCGTCTCAGACCGCATCGCGGTGATGCATGAGGGGCGCATCTCGGGCATGCTGACGCGCGACCGCTTCAGCGAGGAGAACGTGCTGCTGCTGGCGGTGGGGCGCGGCCTGGAAGGCGAGGGGCGCACATGAGTGCTTTGCCGGTCGGCCACCCCCTCCGGCCCTTCGGGCCACCTCCCGCATCGTGGTGGCGGAGGGCGGCACGATTGGCGCTCCTCCCTTCCCGCGAGGGAGGAGCGATGGGATACGGGTTTACCCCCACCCCTGACCCCTCCCCACAAGGGGGAGGGGAACCGGCCTGCGTCTCCCGCCAACCGCCAGTCGTCGACGGTTTTGCTTGCCAAAGCGGCCGCAAGATCCCCTCCCCCTTGTGGGGAGGGGTTAGGGTGGGGGTACGATACGGCGGAACTTCTTGCCGAGCGGGCTCGCCGAAAACGGCTTAACCGGAGAAGGAATCGAAGGAGTGGCGGCGTGAACAAGAAGGATCTCGGGCTGCTGGTGCTGATCCTGGTGGTCGGGCTCGGCGTCTATCTGCGCAATCCGCTGTTCCTGTCGCCCAACAACCTCGCCAACACCGCCAATCTGATCGGCCTGTTCGGGCTGTTCTCGATCGCGCAAGGATTCGTCATCATCACCGGCGGCATCGAATTGTCGGTCGGCTCGATGATGGCGCTGCTCGGCGTGCTGTTCGTCGACATGGTCGGCCGGCTCGGCGTGCCCTGGCCGATCGCCGCGGCGATCGTGCTGGCGCTGGGGCTGCTGCTCGGCCTGGCGCACGGGCTGCTGATCACAAAACTGCGCATGCAGCCCTTCGTGGTGACGCTGTGCGGCCTGCTGATCTATCGCGGCGCCTCGCGCGGCTATACGGCCGACGCCACCGCCGGGTTTCCGTTCGGCAGCACCTATCCCGGGCTCGACTTCTTCGTGGCGCGGCCCTGGGGCATCCCGACCTCGGTGTTCGTGCTGGCGGTGGTCGGCGTTATCGCCTGGGTGGTGCTGCACCGTTCGGTGTTCGGCCGCTATCTCTACGCAGTCGGCAAGAACGAGGAGGCAGCGAAGTTCTCGGGCATCCGCACGTCGGTGGTGATCGCCGCAGCCTATGTCATCTGCGCCGGGCTGACGGCGATCGCGGCGATCTTCCTGGCCATGTACACGCGCTCGGTTTCGCCGTCCTCGCACGCCAATTTCTACGAGCTCTACGCCATCGCGGCGGCCGTGCTGGGCGGGTTCTCGCTGCGCGGCGGCGAGGGTTCGATCGTCGGCGTGATCCTCGGCACGATCCTGCTGCAGGTGCTGCAGAATCTCGTCAATCTGCTCGGCATCCCGTCGTCGCTGAATTTCGCCGTGATGGGCACGGTGATCCTGGTGGGCGTTCTGGTCGACCAGCAATGGGGCCATTTCCGCGAGAGAAGGCGCATCCGCGAGGCGGCGCGAAGCTCGCTCGAGCAGCCGGCGGAGTAGGAGAGCGGCGGGGTTCGCATCTCAGGTTGCGTCCAGCGCCCTCGTGGTTCGACAAGCTTCTGTAATTGCGGTCAACAGGGTTGCGTGTC